>SVFI01000026.1 GCA_015056905.1 Lachnospiraceae bacterium | reverse complement strand
TATACACGTTGCAAAATTTGTGGACGTCCACATTCAGTTTTGAAAAAATACGGAATTTGCAGAATTTGCTTCCGTGAGTTAGCTTATAAAGGACAGATTCCAGGCGTTAAAAAAGCAAGCTGGTAAAATGAAAGAAGGAGGCAATTCAAGATGACAATGAGCGATCCAATTGCAGATATGCTTACAAGAATCCGTAATGCGAACACTGCAAAACATGATACAGTTGATGTTCCTTCATCCAAAATGAAACTTGCTATTGCAGACATTCTGGTTGATGAGGGTTATATTCAGAAATATGATTTAGTAGATGATGGAAACTTCAAAACAATCCGCATTACATTAAAATACGGTGCTGATAAGAACGAAAAAATCATCTCAGGTATTAAGAGAATTTCTAAACCGGGTCTTCGTGTTTACGCTGGTAAAGACGAACTTCCAAGAGTACTTGGCGGACTCGGAGTTGCAATTATTTCTACAAACCAGGGCGTAGTTACAGACAAAAAAGCAAGAGAACTCCAGGTAGGCGGAGAAGTTCTCGCATTTGTTTGGTAATAAAACCCACCACAATATAGGAGGTACGGGCATGTCACGTATAGGAAGAATGCCAATCGCAGTACCGGCAGGCGTAACTGTTGATATTGCAGAAAATAACAAAGTGACTGTAAAAGGTCCAAAGGGAACACTTGAGAGAGTGCTTCCGACAGAGATGGAAATCAAATTAGAAGATGGACAGATCGTTGTAACAAGACCAAACGATTTAAAGAAAATGAAATCTTTACATGGTCTTACAAGATCACTGCTTAACAACATGGTAGTAGGTGTTACAGACGGTTACGAAAAGAAACTCGAAGTAAACGGTGTTGGTTACAGAGCAGCAAAACAGGGTAAGAAATTAGTTCTTAACTTAGGATACTCTCATCCTGTAGAAATGGAAGATCCGGAAGGTGTTGAAACTGTTCTTGAGGGACAGAACATCATCATCGTAAAAGGTATCGACAAAGAAAAAGTTGGACAGTTTGCGGCTGAAATCAGAGATAAGAGAAGACCTGAACCTTACAAAGGTAAAGGTATTAAGTATGCTGATGAAGTTATCAGACGTAAAGTTGGTAAGACTGGTAAGAAATAGATAAGGAGAGTGTAAAGATGGTTAGTAAAGAATCAAGACAGAAAGTTCGTATTAAAAAACACTTGAAGATGCGTAACCGTTTCTCCGGTACACCTGAGAGACCACGCCTTGCAGTGTTCAGAAGTAACAATCATATGTATGCTCAAATTATCGATGATACAGTTGGTAACACTTTAGTAGCAGCTTCTACTCTTGAAAAGAGCGTAAAAGCGGAACTTGAGAAAACTAACAACGTTGATGCAGCAGCATATTTAGGAACTGTAATTGCGAAGAGAGCATTAGAAAAAGGTATTAACACAGTAGTCTTTGATAGAGGCGGCTTTATATACCAGGGTAAAATCGCAGCATTAGCAGAAGCAGCCAGAGAAGCTGGCTTAGAATTTTAGGAAGGGAGAAAGAACACATGAAACGTACAATCATTGACACAACAAATATGGAATTAAACGAAAAAGTTGTTTCCATTAAACGTGTTACTAAGGTTGTTAAGGGTGGCCGTAACATGAGATTTACAGCACTTGTTGTTGTAGGCGATGGAAACGGACATGTAGGCGCCGGCCTTGGAAAAGCGACTGAAATTCCGGAAGCAATCCGTAAAGGTAAAGAAGATGCAATCAAACATTTAGTTTCCGTTGCACTTGACGACGTAAACAGCGTAACTCATGACAACATCGGTAAGTTCGGAAGTGCGTCTGTTCTTCTGAAGAAAGCTCCTGAAGGAACTGGTATTATCGCTGGCGGTCCTGCTCGTGTCGTTTGTGAGCTTGCAGGTATCAAGAATATTCGTACAAAATCATTGGGATCTAACAACAAGCAGAACGTTGTTCTTGCAACAATCGAAGGTCTCAGCCAGCTGAAAACTCCGGAAGAAGTAGCTAAGAACCGCGGCAAATCAGTCAGCGAAATCATGGCTTAAGGAGGATATGGAAATGGCAGCAGAAAAAATGTTAAAAGTAACTTTAGTGAAGTCTACAATCGGTGCGATTCCAAAGCACAAAGCAACTGTAGCAGCACTTGGTTTAAAGAAATTAAACAAAACAGTTGAGTTACCTGATAACGCATGCACAAGAGGTATGGTAAAACAGGTATGTCATCTTGTAAAAGTTGAAGAAGCATAAAATATTGAGATAAGGAGGTGTCATAATGGAATTATCAAATTTACAGCCTGCAGCAGGTTCTAAACACAGTGATAATTTTAGAAGAGGTCGTGGACACGGTTCAGGAAATGGTAAGACAGCCGGTAAAGGTCATAAAGGACAGAAGGCTCGTTCAGGCGCACCTAGAATTGGATTCGAAGGTGGACAGATGCCATTATACAGAAGAATTCCTAAGAGAGGCTTCAAAAATCGTAACTCAAAAGAAATCGTTGCAATTAACTTAGCAGCACTTGACAGATTCGAAGACGGAGCAACAGTTGATGTTGCTGCATTAGTAGAAGCAGGAGTTATCAAAAACCCACGTGATGGAGTTAAGATCCTCGGAAACGGAGAAATTACCAAAAAGCTCAATGTTAAAGTTGATGCGTTCAGTGCATCTGCAAAAGAAAAAATTGAAGCAGTTGGTGGAACAGCAGAGGTGATCTAATGTTAACTACGGTTAAGAATGCTTTTAAGATCAAAGATATCAGAAACCGATTATTATTTACACTGGCCATGTTAGTTGTCATCCGTTTCGGATGTCAGCTTCCTGTGCCGGGAGTTAATCGTGAATATTTCGCTCAGTGGTTTGCAAGCCAGACGGGCGATGCATTCAATTTCTTTGACGCTTTCACCGGCGGTTCTTTCATGAATATGTCGGTATTTGCATTAAATATCACACCATACATCACTTCATCCATTATCATGCAGCTCTTGACGATCGCAATTCCGAAGCTTGAGGAGATGCAGAAGGATGGAGAAGAAGGAAGAAAGAAAATCGCAACGATAACCCGTTATGTAACGGTTGGTCTTGCTCTGATTGAGTCGGCAGCAATGGCAATCGGTTTCGGAAGAAGCGGTCTTCTTGAAAAAGATGCACAGGTGCTCGAGTACATCGTTGTAATCGCTGCACTTACTGCAGGAACAGCCTTCATTATGTGGATTGGTGAGAGAATCACAGAACATGGGGTTGGCAATGGTATTTCGATCGTACTTACGATCAATATTGTATCCAGAGTACCTCAGGATCTCAAAGCTTTATACGACCAGTTCGTAAAGAGTGCTGAGACAATTACACTCGCTGTGATTGCAGCAGTTGTAATTATTGCAATCATCGTTGGTATGATTGTACTTGTTATTCTGTTAAACGGCGGAACACGTAAGATTCCGGTTCAGTATGCGAAAAAAGTCCAGGGACACAAAACATATGGCGGACAGACATCAAACATTCCGCTCAAGATTAACACAGCAGGTGTTATTCCGATTATCTTCGCATCTTCATTGATGCAGTTCCCGATTGTTATCTGCCAGCTTATCGGCTATCAGGGAACAGGTGTGTGGGGAGAAATCCTCAAAGGACTGAACTCAAATAACTGGTGTAATCCGGATATCCCTGTTTACAGTATCGGCTTATTGGTGTATGTACTGTTAGTAATCTTCTTTGCTTACTTCTATACATCCATCACATTCAACCCAATGGAAATCTCTAACAACATTAAGAGACAGGGTGGATTTATTCCGGGTATCAGACCTGGTAAGCCAACAACAGATTACTTAACAAGTATTCTGAACTATGTGATCTTCATCGGTGCAATCGGTTTGATTATCGTGGCCGTATTACCATTCTTCTTTAACGGAATGTTCGGCGCGAGCGTTTCCTTCGGTGGAACGAGTCTAATCATTATCGTAAGTGTAATTTTAGAGACGGTAAAACAGGTTGAATCCCGCATGTTGGTTCGCAACTATAAAGGATTTTTAAATGCGTAAAGCATAGAGAAAATGATTCTGGGACAGGCGAAAGTTCGCTTGTCCCATGAATTGGTTTTACTTACCTATTTATTCGGAGGATGAAAATGAAAATTATTATGTTAGGTGCCCCGGGCGCAGGAAAAGGAACACAGGCTAAGATGATTGCTGATAAATACAGTGTTCCGCACGTATCAACAGGCGATATCTTCAGAGCAAACATTAAGAATGGTACAGAGCTCGGAATGGAAGCAAAAAAATACATGGATCAGGGACTCTTAGTTCCGGATGAGCTTACGGTAAAAATTCTTCTTGACCGTGTAGCACAGGACGACTGCAAGAACGGCTATGTGTTAGATGGGTTCCCAAGAACGATTCCGCAGGCAGAAGTACTTGACAAAGCGCTTTCAGAGCTTGGTGAGAAGATTGACTTTGCTATCGACGTAAACGTTCCGGATGAAAATATCATAAACAGAATGTCCGGAAGACGCGCCTGCCTCGCATGTGGTGCGACCTATCATATTGAACATGTTCCGCCAACGCAGGAAGGAATATGTGATAGATGTGGAAAAGAGCTTGTTCTTCGTGATGACGACAAGCCGGAAACAGTAAAGAACCGTTTGGAAATCTACCATGAGCAGACACAGCCGCTTATCGATTTTTATACAGAAAAGGGCGTGCTCAAAACAGTAGACGGAACGGTAGATATGAAAGAAGTATTCAATGCTATCGTTGAAATCTTAGGAGAGTAAAAATGGCAGTTACAGTAAAATCTGCAAGAGAACTCGGACTGATGCGCGATGCGGGCAAGATGCTCGCTGAAGTGCATGTGCGGCTCGGTGAAGCGATTGAGCCGGGAATGTCCACTCTTGATATTGACACCTTAGGTGAAAAGTTAATCCGAAGCTACGGATGTGAACCGAATTTTTTAAATTATAACGGTTATCCTGCTTCTGTCTGCGTGTCTGTGAACGATGAAGTGGTGCACGGAATACCGAGAAAGGACAGAATCTTAAAGGAAGGCGATATTGTCAGCCTGGATACAGGATTAATTTACAAGGGATTCCATTCGGACGCGGCGAGAACTTACGCGGTCGGTGAAGTCGGCGAGGATGTGCGTTTTCTGATTGAACGCACACAGCAGAGCTTTTTTGAAGGGATTAAAATGGCAGTAGCTGGGAATCATCTGTATGATATTTCCAATCGGATTGATGCATATATCAGTCAGTTCGGTTATGGTATCGTGACGGACCTTGTCGGACACGGCATTGGTAAAAAACTTCACGAAGATCCGCAGATACCGAATTTTGCACAGAGAAAAAGAGGCATAAAGCTTTGCGCGGGTATGACACTTGCCATTGAGCCGATGATTAATCTGGGCCGGAGTGATGTGGAATGGCTGGATGATGATTGGACGGTTGTAACGGAAGACGGAACGTTTTCCGCACATTATGAAAACACAATCGCAATCACACCGGACGGCGAGCCGGAAATTCTGACTCTTTTATAAAATGATGCGGAAAAGGAACAAGACATGATAGGAATGTTAGCAGCGGCTAAGGCCGGACATGATAAAGACGCCCTTTACATTATTATAGAAGAAACGGATACTTCCGTGTGGCTGGCGGATGGAAAATATAAGACAATAGAGCATCCGAAACGCAAGAATAAAAAGCACATTCAGATTTGGAAAAAGCAGACTCCTCAGCTTGCGGCGATTAGAGAAAAGCTGCTTGCGGGAGAGCGGGTCAAAGATGAAGAAATAAAAAGAGCGATGAAACTTTTAGTTGGCAGTGAATTGGAGGAGTAAAATGTCAAAAGCAGATGTAATTGAAATCGAAGGAACTGTAGTAGAAAAATTACCGAATACCATGTTTCAGGTTGAACTTGAAAACGGACATAAAGTTTTAGCACATATCAGCGGAAAGCTGAGACAGAATTTCATCAGAATTTTACCTGGTGACAAAGTGACTTTAGAGTTATCACCATATGATTTATCCAAGGGAAGAATCATTTGGAGAGATAAATAAACAAAAAAACATGCAGAAAGTATTGCAAACGTAGGTTTGCCATGCTATAATGTAAAACGGTCTTTTTTGAAAGGAGGGTTTAACGTGAAAGTTAGATCATCAGTAAAACCAATTTGCGAAAAATGCAAAATCATCAAAAGAAAGGGTAAAATCAGAGTTATCTGTGAGAACCCAAAACACAAACAGGTACAGGGTTAATTTAAATTAACAGACCAAGAAGGAATCTTGTATCAGAACAAGCGGCTGACAGCAGTCTTTCCGTCAAAAGACATGCTGATTAAGATAATTTTACGTAGTGAGCCTACGGGAAATTACTTATTGATACCGAGAATTTAGAAGCTTAGTATCGGAAAGACCGGATCATGTCCGGTTGGGCATTTTTGTGTTTATGCCCCAATCAATTAGTAACAATTTAATTAAGGTACACAATGTACCCGGAAATCGGAGGAAAAGAAAATGGCTCGTATTGCAGGTGTTGACTTACCTAGAGACAAACGTGTTGAAATCGGTTTGACTTATATCTACGGAATCGGTAGAACAAGTGCAACTCGTATTTTAGCAGACGCAAAAGTAAATCCAGATACTCGTTGTAGAGACTTAACAGACGATGAAGTTAAGAGAATCAGCGAAGTTATCGATGAAACTCAGATGGTAGAAGGTGATTTAAGAAGAGAAATCGCCCTCAACATCAAACGTTTACAGGAAATCGGATGTTATCGTGGTATCCGTCATCGTAAAGGACTTCCTGTGCGTGGTCAGAAGACCAAAACAAACGCTAGAACTCGTAAGGGTCCTAAGAGAACAGTAGCAAATAAGAAGAAATAATCCATAAGGATTTAGTTTGAGAGAAAGTAGGTTAGTTTAATTATGGCTAAACAGGTTGCAAAGAAAGTAACAAAAAAGCGTGTAAAGAAAAACGTTGAACGCGGACAGGCACATATTCAGGCGTCTTTTAACAATACAATTGTTACATTGACAGATACAGAAGGAAATGCTCTTAGCTGGGCAAGTGCCGGTGGTCTTGGTTTTAGAGGTTCAAAGAAATCTACTCCTTATGCAGCTCAGATGGCAGCAGAGACTGCTACAAAGGCAGCATTAGTACATGGTTTAAAAACAGTTGACGTTATGGTAAAAGGACCGGGTTCAGGTCGTGAAGCAGCAATTCGTGCTCTCCAGGCATGTGGTCTTGAAGTAACAAGTATCCGTGACGTAACTCCGGTACCTCACAACGGATGTCGCCCGCCAAAGCGTCGTCGTGTGTAGTCTTATATGTACTAGGACTGGATTCGGATTTTTATTATAGTAATTGTAAATGGATATGTTGGAAGAAAGTGCTGTGTGCACTGTAAACAATATTAGGAGGAAATTAAAATGGCAGTAAACAGAGTTCCTGTATTAAAAAGATGTAGATCACTTGGTCTTGAGCCAAGCTACCTTGGATATGACAAAAAATCTAACCGTCAGTTAGTTAGAGCAAACAAGAAAGTCAGCGAGTATGGTCTTCAGCTTCGTGAAAAACAGAAAGCAAAATTCATCTATGGTATGCTTGAAAAACCTTTCCGTACCTATTACGAAAAGGCTGATATGATGAAAGGCCAGACAGGTGAAAACTTAATGGTTCTTCTTGAGAGAAGATTAGACAACGTTATCTTCCGTCTCGGTTTCGCAAGAACAAGAAGAGAAGCAAGACAGGTTGTTGGACACAAACACGTATTAGTAAACGGAAAATGCGTAAATATCCCATCTTACCTCATCAAAGCCGGTGATGTAATCGAAATCAGAGAAAAATCTAAGAGCTTACAGAGATACAAAGATATCGTAGAAGTTACAGGCGGAAGATTAGTTCCGGAATGGCTTGATCAGGATATCGACGGATTAAAGGGAACTGTGAAATCACTTCCTACAAGAGAAATGATTGATGTACCTGTAGACGAAATGCTTATCGTCGAGTTATATTCTAAATAATTAATCTAAGATATAATTCACACAGATAAGAGTTTTATTGTAAGGAGGGTATTTACAGTGTTTGATTTTGAGAGACCTAACATTGAGGTTGCAGAAATCTCAGAAGATAAAAAGTATGGCAGATTCGTAGTAGAACCGTTAGAGCGCGGCTATGGTATCACATTAGGCAACTCCTTAAGAAGAATTATGCTTTCTTCTCTTCCGGGAGCAGCAGTGAGCCAGGTGAAAATCGAAGGTGTACTTCACGAATTCAGTTCCATTCCTGGAGTAAAAGAAGATGTGACTGAAATCATCATGAATTTAAAGAGTCTTGCAATCAAGAACACAAGCTCAACGAATGAGCCGAAAACGGCCTACATTGAGTTTGAGGGCGAAGGTGTTGTAAGAGCGTCTGACATTCAGTGTGATTCAGATATCGAAATTGTCAACTCTGACCAGGTTATCGCTACACTCAGCGGCGGTAAAGAGAGCAAATTGTATATGGAACTGACCATTACAAAAGGCAGAGGATATGTAAGTGCTGAAAAGAATAAGACAGAAGATCAGTCTATCGGCGTGATTTCTGTTGACTCTATCTACACACCTGTAGAGAGAGTAAACATGACTGTAGAAAATACCCGTGTCGGACAGGTAACAGACTTTGATAAGCTTACATTAGATGTTTATACGAATGGCACGTTGGCTCCGGATGAAGCAGTGAGCCTTGCAGCAAAAGTTCTCAGTGAGCATTTGAGCCTTTTCATCGATCTTTCTGAAAATGCAAAGACTGCAGAAGTTATGATTGAAAAAGAAGACGATGAAAAAGAAAAAGTTCTTGAGATGAGCATCGACGAACTGGAGTTATCCGTTCGTTCATACAACTGCTTAAAGAGAGCCGGTATCAATACGGTAGAAGAACTGACTAACAAGACTCCGGATGACATGATGAAAGTTCGTAACTTAGGACGCAAGTCACTCGAGGAAGTGTTAGCAAAATTAAAAGAACTTGGTTTAGAGCTGAATTCCAGCGAAGAGTAAACCTTGATCTGATACATGAATAGACACACGGAGTAAGACCGATGAGCATTTGTGTGCCTGCTCTAAATGGAAACTTAAAACGGTTCGGTATATAAGTCCGAAGAGCAATGCCGGACTGCCCATGAATGGAGGACAATTAAAATGGCAAAGTACAGAAAACTTGGCAGAACATCTGACCAGAGAAAAGCATTACTTAGAAATCAGGTAACAAATCTTTTATATCATGGAAAGATTGTTACAACAGAAGCAAAAGCAAAAGAAGTTAAGAAGATTGCTGAGAAGCTTATCACATTAGCTGTAAAAGAAAAAGACAACTTTGAAGAAGTAAAAGTTACTGCAAAAGTTGCACGTAAAGACAAAGACGGCAAGAGAGTAAAAGAAGTCGTTGACGGAAAGAAAGTTACAGTATACGATGAAGTTGAAAAGACAATCAAGAAAGATATGCCTAGCAGACTTCATGCAAGACGTCAGATGCTTCAGGTATTATACTCAATCAAAGAGGTACCTGAAACAAATGCAGGAAGAAAGAGAAATACAAAAGAAGTTGACATGGTAGCTAAGATGTTTGACGAAATCGCTCCAAAGTATGTGGATCGCAAGGGTGGATATACTCGTATCGTTAAGATCGGTCAGCGTAAAGGTGACGGCGCTATGGAAGTATTACTCGAGTTGGTATAAGAGTTATTTTAAAAAGTGCATTAGAAAAGGAACATCCGAAAGGATGTTCCTTTTTTATGTTTTAAAAGGTTTTCTGAAAATGCTGATAATCCTTCAAGCTGTGCCAATGTCCGCCCCAGGTAAATCCATGTTCGATAAACAGATTGTAACACAAATCACCTTCCAGAATCATGTGGTCAAGTCCGCTGTCGCGGTCTGCGTAAGCTTCACTGCCGGGAGGTGAGATGCGTTCTACCCCATTTGGATATGTGATGTAAGGATTTTGGAACGGATTGATGTCGATGGCAAGACCGAGTGCGTGCTTGGATAAGTTATCAGTGCCGCCTACGACACGGTAATTAAAGCATGATGTATTGTTATCAGCACATGAAAGGTCATCATCGCCTCCGTATTCGTCAATCAGACGAATCTTATCAATTTGATAAGAGGCATCATGCAGTTCTTTAAATATTTCCAGAAGGTCCTGCGCGATTGCCTTGTTGCAAATCAGCTCGCCTTTCTGCGTATTTCCCTCAAAATCAACATACAACACATTCAGATAGCGAAGGTCGTCGTATGTGATGTTATTGTTCTCGTGGTATGACACACCTGTAATCTTGTTAATGATGTTGTCGGGCAACGGCTCGCAGTAAAAACCATATGCGTAAATTGTGCGATTGCTTGAAACAGTTGCTTGAGGATTGTATTTGTCGATGTGCTCCGGTTTGCCGGCTGGCGCAGGCGGCTTTTCTTCTGTTTCAATGACAGGTTCTTTTTTTTCAATCTCTGTCGTTGTCACAATTTCTTCTCCTTTCGGCGAAGCTGTCTTTTCACTATCATATGCATTTTTATCCTTCATAGAAGTTATGACATAAACAATAATCAGCAACACCAGAATACTTATTGAAATGATTCCGACTCTTTTCATATATATACCTCTCTGTAATACGTTGCGAATTGCTGACAGAGAGTTTGATATAAGAAATATGTGTTGTCCAAAGGTACTGTAAAAACGCCGGTCCTTGGCGAGGCTGTGCCGAGTCTAGTACCGTTGCGTTTTTAGCGTAGCGAAAGCGTGCCTTGGACAGCACATATTTCTTATATCATATAATCTCCGGTCAACAATTCGGAGTTTTTATTTTTTCTTAATCCTTATTATAATGCAAATCACTTGTATTTCAAAGACAAACCATGTAAAATAGAACGCGTGAAAAAAAGGCAACTCACAGGCAAAGGGATGTATATGAACATTATTGATGTAAGTAAGCTTGTATTTGAATATATCAGACGTGACGATGAAGGCAATGTAGAAGGAATCACAACAGCGGTCGACCATGTGGACATGGAGATTAAGCAGGGGGATTTCGTGGCGGTTCTCGGACATAACGGTTCCGGGAAGTCAACGCTTGCCAAACATCTGAATGCGATTTTGTATCCGACCGAAGGAACTGTCTGGGTGGATGGAAAGGATACGCAGGATGAGGAAAATCTTATTCCGATTCGAAAGAGTGCGGGTATGGTATTCCAGAATCCGGACAATCAGATTATCGGTCAGGTGGTCGAGGAGGATGTCGGATTCGGCCCGGAAAATCTCGGTGTTGAGACGAAGCAGATTTGGGAGCGCGTGGAGGAGAGTCTGAAGGCGGTCGGAATGTATAAGTATCGCAAGAAATCGCCGAATCGTCTCTCCGGCGGACAGAAGCAACGTGTTTCCATCGCGGGAGTTTTGGCGATGCATCCGAAATGTATTATTTTGGATGAGCCGACGGCAATGCTGGATCCAAGCGGACGTAAAGAAGTCATCCGTGCAGTGCGCGCGCTCAACGAAGTAGAAGGCATTACGGTAATATTGATTACGCATTACATGGAAGAAGTCATTTATGCGGATAAGGTTTACGTGATGGATAAGGGACGCGTTGAGATGCAGGGGACGCCAAAACAGGTTTTCTCACAGGTGGAGAAGCTCAAATCGCTTCGGCTCTCAGTACCGCAGGTGACGCTGCTGGCGCATGAACTGAAAAAATCGGGCGTAAATCTTCCGGACGGAATTCTTACGACGAAGGAATTGATAGAAGAACTCAAAAAGGTAAAATAACTATGCCAATTATTGTAGATCACTTAAATTGTATATATGAAGCCGGAACAGCGATGGAAGTTGTGGCTCTTTCGGATATCAATCTCGTGATACCGGACGGACAGTTTGTCGGGCTGATTGGACATACAGGAAGCGGAAAGTCGTCTCTCGTACAGCATTTAAACGGGCTGATTAAGGCGACAAGCGGAACGGTATATTTTAACGGGGAAGATATTTATGATGAAGATTTTGATTTGAAAAAGCTTCGAAGCAAGGTGGGACTTGTGTTCCAGTATCCGGAGCATCAGCTTTTTGAGGTGGATGTATTTTCGGATGTCTGCTACGGACCGAAGAACCTCGGTCTGGACAAAAAAGAAGTGGAACTGCGTGCATACAAGGCGCTTAAGATGGTAGGAATGGATGATGACTATTTTTACCAGTCGCCGTTTGATTTATCCGGCGGACAGAAGAGACGTGTTGCGATTGCAGGTGTGCTTGCGATGGAACCGGACGTGCTTATTTTGGACGAGCCGACAGCCGGGCTTGACCCGAAGGGTAGAGATGAGATTCTCGGTCTGATTAAGAAACTTCAGGCAGAGACAGGAATGACGATTGTTCTTGTTTCTCACAGCATGGAAGATGTGGCAAACTATGTGGACCGTATCATAGTGATGAACGGCGGACAGGTAATGCTGGACGGACTGCCAAAGGATGTTTTTTCGCATTACAAAGAGCTTGAGGAAGTCGGACTTGCTGCACCGGCGGTGACATACATCATGCAGCAGATGAAAGAAAACGGATTTAATGTGAGTGCGGACGCGACGACCATCGCAGAGGCAAAGGATGAGATACTCCGTGCGCTTGCAGAAAAGTAACCGATTGGAGACATTATGATCAGAGATATTACGTTCGGGCAGTATTACCAGACGGATTCGGTACTTCACAGACTTGATCCCAGGGTGAAGCTCGTTGGGACAATTATATATATCATTTCGCTCTTTTTATACAGAGAAGCGGCGCCGTTTCTGTTGGCGCTCATATTTCTCGCAGCAACGATTAAAATCTCGCATGTACCGTTTAAATACATGGTAAGAGGTTTAAAGGCGGTTGTGATACTGCTTTTGATTACCGCGGCGTTTAACATGTTTTTGACGCAGGGAGAGCCGCTTGTGACGGTCTGGAAGCTCACAATTACAGAGGAAGGTTTAGTGAGTGCGATTTTTATCGCAGTAAGACTTATTTTCCTGATTATCGGTTCGTCTCTTATGACGCTGACAACGACGCCGAATCAGCTTACGGATGGGCTGGAAAAGCTCCTTAGCCCTCTGAAGGTAATCAAAGTACCTATTCACGAGATTTCGATGATGATGTCAATTGCGCTTCGTTTTATTCCGATTTTGCTGGAAGAGACGGATAAGATTATGAAGGCGCAGATGGCGCGAGGTGCTGATTTTGACAGCGGTAACATGATAAAGAAGATTAAGGGGATGGTTCCGCTTCTTGTACCTCTTTTTGTGTCGGCGTTCCGCCGTGCCAATGACCTGGCAATGGCGATGGAGGCCAGATGCTATCAGGGAGGGGAAGGAAGAACCAAGATGAAGCCATTAAAATATCACAAGGCGGATGTGTTAGCTTATGTTATACTCATTGCATATCTTGCCGGTGTGATTGCGCTGGGGAAATTGTTTTAGACCATTGCTATGGCACGTATAAATTGGGATGAAATAACATGAAAAGAGTCATGCTGACAGTCGCTTATGATGGCACAAATTACTGCGGATGGCAGGTGCAGCCAAACGGTGACACGATAGAAGGACAACTGAATAAGCATCTTTCACAGCTTTTGGGGGAGGAGATTGCAGTCATCGGTGCGAGCCGGACAGATTCGGGAGTGCACGCGCTTTGTAATTTGGCGGTGTTCGATACGGAGGCGCGAATGCCCGCGGAAAAGATTTCCTACGCCTTAAATCAACGCCTTCCGGAGGATATCCGGGTGCAGAAGTCTGAGGAGGTCCCGGCAGATTTTCATCCAAGGAAGATTTCGACACGGAAAACGTATGAATACAAAATATATAACGCACAGTTTCCAAATCCCGTGATGCGTCTTTACAGTCATTTTACGTATGTACCGATGGATGTTGCAAAGATGCGGGAGGCTGCAGAGCATTTCATAGGTGAACATGATTTTGCGGCGGTTTCGACCTATAAGCCGGAAGTCGAGAGTACGGTGCGCACCATTTATGAGCTTTCCGTGACCAAGGAAGATGACCTGATTACGATTCGGGTTACAGGAAACGGATTTTTGTATAACATGGTCCGTATCATTGCAGGAACGCTGATGGAAGTCGGAAGAGGGCGCATGGAGCCTTCTGATATTTCTAAGGTGCTTGCTTCGCGCGACAGGGAGAAGGGCGGACCTACTGCTCCGGCATGCGGACTTACTCTGGTTCGCTATGAGTTTGAAAATTAGACGTTTTCCGGAAAAAAGTGGTTGACACGCCCGGAAGCGTATAATATAATATTTCACAGTGGCGACCTATGGAGTAACTGACCAAGCCCCGGCAGTACCAGAGTGGAAGCCTTACATTTCCTTTCCATTCCGATTAGCCCCGGAGAGAGGAAGACAACAAGAGAAACACCAGTATGTTATTAATTTGGAGGTAACACGATGAAAACATTTATGGCTAGTCCAGCTACAATCGATAGAAAATGGTATGTAGTAGATGCTACAGACATGACATTAGGACGTTTAGCTTCA
>SVFI01000002.1 GCA_015056905.1 Lachnospiraceae bacterium | reverse complement strand
TTGGTGGATATAATGAAGATGACTATGATTTATGGCCATATTACAAAGGAATACGTGTTAAGGGGGGAGGCATTCATGTAAATGTAGACAAAGATGGAAATCTGCATTCTGTTTATAGCTTTCTCAGACCGGAACAAAAAATCACCATGGACTCTGTAGAGTATGAATACAAGGGAGAAAAACTGCAGGCATTATTGGAAGAAAGATATGGAGAATGCAGCATTGTGGAAAAAGAACTGACCATCTGCCGCTCAAAAACCGGATATGTATTGGAGTGGTATCTGCTAATTGATGCTCCGGAAGCGGAGATAAATTCTGTATGGCTGGATGCAAAAACGGGAGAAATATGGAGAGAGGCATATGATGGAATGGATTATTAGAATCGACATTGTTAAATCCATTGGATATAAAAAGGTATCGAAGAAAATGCGAACGGAGAATTTTTAATCAAAGTAAATTTTTCGGGTGCATATGAGATAGAAATCAGCAGCCCAGACTACGTGACAAAGACGGTTACGGTCAATTTGGAAGATATCCTGCAGCAGGATCTTGGATACATCACTCTTTTGCCGGATGAAATTGATGTGAGCGGCCGTGTTGTAGATGCTCTTACAGGAGAGCCGGTAGAAGGCATAACCCTGCAGCTGAGAGACAGGTATAGCGGGGAGGATGGTGACATCATCGCGCAGACAAAGTCTGATGAAAACGGGTTCTATGAGATGTTAAATTTAGAAACGGATGAATACCGGATGCAGCTGGTGGATGAAAGAGAGGAAGAAGAGAACCCATACGAGACGCAGTCCTTTGATTTTAAAGTAGTCGGAGAAACAGAAAGCGAAGCACACGACTTCTTCCTAAGCCGCCCGGAATACAAAAGAGAGTTTGACGGAAACACTTACCAGCTCTTTGGGGCAGGACTTTTGTGGGAAGATGCGGAAAAATACTGTGAGCAGCTTGGCGGATACCTTGTGTGCATCGGAAGTAAGGAAGAAAATGAGTTCCTAAACGAGTGGTTTCTTGAGCAGGGCTTCCAGTGGGCCAATATCGGCTACACCGACCGTGAGGAAGAAGGCACATGGAAATGGCTAAGCGGAGAAGAACCGGAATACGAGAACTGGCACAGAGGAGAACCAAACAATGGACTGAGTTTTATTGAAAACCAGAATTATGCCTACATGAAGGACGACGGAACATGGGACGACGGACGCAATGTGGACCTTGGAGCATTTTTCTGCGAATGGGAAAGTGAGGAGGAAGAATGAAAAAGAAGATCATCTTAACTGTGCTGCTGCTTTTGCTGGCAGCCGGCGCGGTTGTGGCAATTTTTATGGTAAAAAATGAGAGAAAGGAAAGAAAAAGAACTCCGGAGGAAATGGCACTTATAGAAGATGTCAAAAAGATGTATCCTGCGCAGGTGTATCTCGGACCGATGACAGAGGAGATAGAGCCGCTGACGGAGGAGGAACTGAAGGAGCTGAATGAAGATGGGGAGCCGTATATAAGGTATAGTGAGATTGGTACGGATGTAACAACTGTCCACGGGAGATTTAATAAAAAGAAGATAAGAAATATCGATGATGCAAGGGAAGCGGCCTGCAGGGCATGGATGTATGCAGGGGGCGAGTTTGATAAGGATATGTTTTTGTTTGGGGAAGTGTTGCCGGATGTTAGCGGACATAGTGCAGATGATTATGAGTTTTATTCGTATTACAAAGGGGTATTAATTAAAGGGGGGGAGTCATTGTTAAGGTAAATAAAAAGGGAGAGATGACTTCGCTTTATAGTTTTCTCAGGCCGGAAAATAAGATTACCATAGACTCCATGGAATATGAATACAAGGGAGAGAAACTGCAGGCATTATTAGAAGAAAGATATGGAGAATGCAGTATTGTGGAAAAAGAACTGACTATCTGCCGCTCAAAAAACGGATATGTATTGGAGTGGTATCTGCTAATCGATGCACCGGAAACACCGGTAGATTATGTTTATCTGGATGCCAAAACCGGAGAAATATGGGGCGAATATGAGGCGATGATTGAATATTAGTAGTGGTTTCTTGAGCAGGGCTTCCAGTGGGCTAACATCGGTTACACCGACTATGAAGGACGACGGAACATGGGATGACGGACGCAATGTTGACCTTGGAGCATTTTTTTGCGAATGGGAGAGTACGGATTGAAATGGTACTTACAGATTGATGCATCTGCTTCGCCTATACATTTTCTTTATATGAATGCAAACACGGGAGAAATTTTGGGTGAGCATACAGGAGAGGTATATTAGAAATTAGCAGCACTGGTAGAAAGCGTAACCTGGCACCTTTTTGACAAAGATAGTAAAGTGGAATAAAAATCTCACGTAACACAAAAAGATAAAAATGCCTCTAAAGTATTTCAAAGAATAAACCGATAATATTTACGAACAAGTTGAATAAAAGCAGTATATCAAGGCATGGACGCACAGATTTTCAAGGAAGATTTCCTCCAAAAGCTGTGCGTCTTTGCACTTGTTTTCGTAAGATTCCGAAAAAAAGTGTAAATTCTATGAAAACCCTTTGAAAATGGCATGGAAATGCGCTATAATAATTGCGCGTATGCAAAATTGGATCATCAGAGCGGGGAATACTATATAAAACCCGTTATACCAAATAAAAAAGCGACCATGAAAGGGGAAGAAAGATGCAATACACAGATATCGGAATTGATTTAGGAACTGCCAGTATCCTCGTATATATCAGAGGAAAGGGCGTTGTTTTAAAAGAGCCAAGCGTAGTGGCGTTTGACCGTGACACCAACAAGATTAAGGCAATCGGCGAGGAAGCCCGTCTTATGCTTGGACGTACACCGGGAAATATCGTGGCGGTAAGACCGCTTCGTCAGGGTGTAATCTCAGACTATACTGTGACAGAAAAAATGATGAAATATTTTATCCAGAAGGCGCTCGGAAAGAAAACATTCCGTAAGCCGCGCATCGCTGTCTGTGTACCGAGTGGGGTAACAGAGGTAGAGAAGAAAGCGGTTGAGGATGCAACTTACCAGGCAGGTGCAAGAGAGGTTTCCATTATCGAGGAACCAATCGCAGCAGCCATCGGTGCAGGAATTGATATTTCAAAACCTTGCGGAAACATGATCGTGGATATCGGCGGTGGTACATCGGACATCGCGGTAATCTCTCTCGGAGGAACCGTTGTGAGCGCTTCCATCAAGATTGCAGGAGATGATTTCGACGAGGCAATTGTTCGTTATATGCGTAAGAAACATAATTTATTGATTGGTGAAAGAACCGCTGAAGACCTCAAGATTAAAATCGGTTCTGCCTATAAGAGACCGGAAGTGGATTCTGTGGAAGTAAGGGGACGTAATCTCGTTACAGGTCTTCCGCGCACTGTAGAAGTGACGAGTGAGGAGACAGAAGAAGCTTTGAGAGAAGCTACGTCGCAGATTATCGAGACGATTCACAGCGTACTTGAGAAGACACCGCCGGAGCTTGCTGCAGATATTGCAGACAGAGGTATTGTTCTGACAGGAGGAGGAAGTCTTCTCCGTGGATTGGAAGATTTAATCTATGCTAAGACAGGCATCAATACCATGACGGCAGAAGATCCGATGACTTGTGTGGCAATCGGAACAGGTAAGTATGTAGAATTTTTAGCAGGATACAAAGACGAGGTATAAGCGCTTACACCGGGAGGAGTAGTATGGTAAAAGGACTCTACACAGCATGGACCGGAATGGTAAACCAGCAGAACAGAATGGATGTGCTGACGAATAACCTTGCAAATTCGGCGACAGTCGGATTCAAAAAGGAAGGTGCGACCAGTCAGGCGTTTGATGATGTGCTTGCAATTAAAATTAAAGATTCCTCAGATCCGGCGCGCGCCAGAGGCATCGGAACGATGTCGCTCGGTGTTAAAATCGGCGAAAATTATACAGATTATTCACAGGGAGCATTCAAGGTGACGGATAACACGTTTGACCTTGCTTTGTCGGGCAATGGTTTCTTCGCCTGTGAATACACGACAAAGAGTGGAGAGACTTCTGTGAAATATACACGTGACGGTTCGTTTACACTCAATGTCAACGGAGAACTTGTGACGAAGGATGGGGATTTTGTCCTTGATGAAAATGGTAATCACATTGTTCTTGATACAAATAAAAAGACTTTTTTTGATCAATCCGGTACGATTATGCAGGATGGAGTTGTCGTAGGGAATATTCAGGTAACAGATTTTGAAGATTACAATTATCTGGAGCATTACGGTGAGAGTTATTTTCGACCGGTGGACGGTGCGCAGCAGATAGATGCGCAGGCAAAACTGTTTTCCGGATATTTGGAACAGTCCAATGTAACAGTAATCAATGAGATGGTCGAGCTGATTTCTGTTTCCCGTAATTACGAGACGAATCAGAAGATGATTCAGAGTATTGACGGTACACTGGAGATTGCAGCGAACCAGCTTGGTAAGATTTAAGTTTGATGGAGGACTAAGGGTATGGTAAGAAGTTTATGGACAGCAGCGAGCGGAATGATTGCACAGCAGACGAATGTAGATACGATTGCAAACAACCTTTCCAATGTAAATACAACCGGATACAAAACAGAGGTGGCAGAATTTAAGACACTTCTTTATCAGAATTTGCAGACAAGAACGACGACGGCAAACGGCGCGAATAAGCCAATCGGTGCACAGGTCGGTCTCGGTGTCCGCAATTCGGCGATTACATCTATGTTTAAACAGGGCTCGCTGTATGAGAGCAGTTCTACTTCTGCATTTGCGATTCAGGGAGAAGGTTTCTTTGCGGTCAGAGGAGAAGATGGTGAGACTTGTTATACAAGAAACGGTAACTTTATCTGGGCGGTGGATGGCAATAATCTGACGCTTTCCACAACGGACGGACGCTATGTTTTGGATTCCAACGGGAACAAAATTTCGTTCAATGAAGATTATGTTACATCACGTATTACGATATCAGCAGACGGTACTGTCTGTTATCCTGATGCAAATAATAATGCGCAGACTTTGGGAATTACCATCGGTATTTACCAGTTCCAGAACCCTTCGGGACTTGAAAAGCTGGAGGGAAGTCTTTATAAAGCAACGGAAGCCAGCGGCGGTGCTCTGAATGAATATACGAATGGCGAAATTGTGAGAAGTTCGATTGCACAAGGGTATTTGGAGGGGTCCAATGTGCAGGTGGCGGATGAGATGGTAAATCTGATTGTGGCACAGAGAGCTTATGAAATGAATTCAAAAGCCATCCAGACAACCGACGATATGATGCAGCAGGCGAATAATCTGAGAAGATAGGAGTAGCGTATGGATATTGGCGGATTAACTTCTACATATTTGAATTATGCAGACACATTGACGGGGAACACAAGCCAGAGTACAAACTCTATTTCTTCTTTGAAGGACAAGGACTTGTCTAAGGCGACAGACGATGAATTGATGGAGGTCTGTCAGGAGTTTGAGGCGTACTTCATGGAAATGATTATGAAGGAGATGACGAAGTCGACGAGTCTTTTTGGAGAGGACAGCGGTGGTTCTAACTCTGCGCTTGTCAGCTATTTTAAAGACAGTGCCATTACAGACCTTGCAAAGCAGGCGACTGAGCAGAACAGTCTTGGGTTAGCACAGACGTTGTATGAGCAGATGAGACGCAATTATGGATTGGACGCTACCGTGGTAACGAACCCGGGAAGTGAAAAAATGTCGACAGAAAAGGCGACAGAAATTACCGAAGATACTTTATCTACGGAGAAGGCAACGGAATTGACAGAATAGAATATGAAAAGGGCTGTCCGGGTGACAGCCTTTCTTTTGTTATATGTGCTTTGGCGCAGAGGAGGACTATGCAGACGATTGATGTCTATGTGGAAAGAATTATATATCGGAATGAGACGAACGGATATTGCGTGCTGATGACGACATTCGAGGAGGAAGAACTGATTGTTGTCGGAAGTTTTCAGGTGGATGTCACCGGGCAGATGCTTCGTGTGAGCGGCGAGATGGACTACCATCCGAGCTATGGCGAACAGCTGAAAGTGTCGCAGTATGAAATCATAGAACCGACAGATGAGCAATCCATTCGACGTTATCTTTCGTCCGGTGCAGTCAAAGGAGTCGGTGAGGCGTTGGCGGCAAGAATTGTCAAGAGATTCGGCGCCGACACGCTCCGCATCATGGAGGAAGAACCGGAACGTCTTGCGGAAATTAAAGGAATCAGTTTGCGTAAGGCGCAGGAAATTGCAGTGACAGTTGCAGAGAAGAAGGATTTGCGCATGGCGATGCTCTTTTTGCAGAAGTATGGAATCGGAAATACCCTTGCTGTCAAAATTTACGAGACGTATGGTTTGGGTATGTACGGGATTTTAAAAGAAAATCCATACAAAATGGCAGAAGATATCGAAGGTGTCGGTTTTAAGACGGCGGATGCTATTGCAGAAAAAATAGGAATTCACACGAACTCAGATTATCGTATCCGCAGCGGAATATTGTATGTTTTATCCCAGGCGTTAGCCGAGGGTAACCTTTATCTGCCTGTGAAGGAGTTGTTGGACGACGCACAGGAACTACTCGGCGTGGAATGTGAGGCGATCGAGCCGCATATTATGAATTTGGCAATGGATAAAAAGTTGGTATATAAAGGCGATTGTGTTTACAGTATGTCAGCTTATTATGCCGAGGTCGGCGTGGCAGGAATGCTTTTGCAACTGAAGAATCTTCCGCAACAGGAAGCAGATGATGCGAAGATAGAAAGAAGAATTGCTGCCATTGAAAAGGAAGAACATTTGCAACTGGACCGCCTGCAGAAGGAGGCGGTCAAGGGAAGTATTCAGAACGGTGTTTTTATTTTGACCGGAGGTCCGGGGACAGGAAAGACTACGACGATTAACACCATCATCCGCTATTTCATGCAGCAAGGGTACAACATTGCACTTGCTGCACCGACGGGACGAGCGGCAAAGCGTATGACGGAAGCGACCGGCTATGAAGCAAGGACCATCCACCGCCTGCTTGAAATCAGCGGCGGGGCCGATGCTGACAGAGGTTATTTTGAGAGAGATGAGGATAATCCCCTTGAACTGGATGCAATAATTATTGATGAGATGTCGATGGTGGATGTGTTTCTTTTTCAGTCGCTTTTAAAGGCGATACCGGTAGGAACAAGGTTGATTCTGGTCGGTGATATGCATCAGCTCCCTTCGGTCGGACCGGGACAGGTGCTGCGTGACATTGTAGAGAGTGAATGCTTTGCATGCGTGAAGCTGGAGAAAATTTTCCGACAGGAGGACGGCAGTGACATTGTCATGAATGCTCACAAGATACAGTCCGGCCAGTCGGTTTCATTAGCAAATCAAAGCAAAGACTTCTTCTTTCTTCCGAGAGAGGATGCAAAGCGGATTTACAATAACATTGTGCAACTTGTGACAGACAAAATGCCGCGCTATACCGGTGCGCAATCTTACGATATCCAGGTGCTCACTCCGATGAAGAAAGGGGCACTCGGAGCTGTAACGCTCAACCGGATATTGCAGGAGTATGTCAATCCTCCGGAGTCGGGCAAGATGGAATATGCCTTCGGGGAAAAACTCCTCCGCGAAGGTGATAAAGTGATGCAGGTGAAAAACAACTATAAACTTGAGTGGGAAGTTGTCGGTAAGTACAATATTACGATTGACAAAGGACTTGGCGTATTTAACGGAGATGTCGGGAGGATTGTATCTATCAATGAATATGCAAGGCAGATAAAGGTGGAATATGAGGAGGGGCGTTTTGTTCTATACTCTTTTGATAATGTGGAGGAACTGGAACTTGCTTATGCGATGACGATACATAAGTCACAGGGAAGTGAATATCCGGCAGTAGTCATTCCGCTTCTCGGAGTGCCAAAGCTGCTCTTATACCGTAACCTTCTTTATACTGCTGTTACCAGAGCTGTCAAATGTGTCACGATTATCGGGACGCAGGAAGTTGTGGAAGAAATGATTGCGAATGAAAATGTGCAGACGCGCTATACCGGTCTGAAAGAGAAAATAAAGGAACAGTCGGTGCTTTTATGAGGAGAAAATGTAAACAGACAGGGATTAAATTTATAGCGGCGGTGGAGTGGATACTTGGTCTTATATATCCGGTTCGTTGTCCGTTCTGCGATGAGCCTGTGCCTATGGGGGAAGGGGTTGTCTGCAGCGCGTGTCTTTCCAAGGTGCGTATTGTCGGAGAACCATATTGTCTCAAGTGCGGGAAACAACTGTCGGCAGAAGCGGAGGAATATTGTACGGATTGCACATGTCATAGTCATTTTTTTGAGCGGGGAAGATCCCTGTTTGTGTATGAGAATACAGTTCGTGAATCGGTTTACCGCTTCAAATACGGAGGACGCAGGGAGTATGCAAGAGCATATGCATATTTGGCGGAGAGGCAGCTGGGGGACTTTATCCGCAGTGTAAATCCGGATGTGCTTATTCCGGTGCCGCTGCATTCGAAACGGTTATACAAAAGGGGGTATAACCAAGCGGAATTGCTCGCAAAGGAGATTGGGAGACGTATGGGAATCCCTATTTTGACGGATGTGGTAAAAAGAGTTCAGAATACGCAGCCGCAGAAAGAACTTGATGTTGCGCAGCGCCAAAATAATTTGAAAAAGGCTTTCAAAATCAATAGAAATGATGTAAAATTATATACGACTATAATTATCGATGACATATATACAACCGGAAGCACAATGGATGCGCTTTCCGCGCTTCTTAAGGAAGCGGGAGCGGAGAGGGTTTTCTTCCTGTGTCTTGCCGGTGGAGGTAGCAGGAGGTAACTATGGATGTAAGAAATTGTCGCAAATGCGGAAGATTATTTAATTATATTGCCGGACCGTTTATCTGTCCGTCATGTAGGGATAAACAGGAAGAGAAGTTCCAGACTGTAAAGAAATACATACAACAGCACGGTCGTGCAACCATCAATGAAGTGTCGGAAGAGTGTGAGGTGGAGATACAGCAGATTCAGACATGGATTCGACAGGAGCGTCTTGAATTTGCAGATGACTCACCAATCGGAATTCCGTGTGAGTCCTGCGGTAAGATGATTGGCAGCGGAAAGTATTGTCCTGCCTGCAAAAATGACATGATGCGCGGATTAAACAGTGCCATGGGCAAGACGGGTGTACAGGTGGAATCACCTGCGGAAATACGCAAAGCAAAAGAGAACAGAATGCGTTTCCTTGATAAATAATAGCAGTAAAAGGAGAGACCGATGCTTAGTCAGGAGAGAATCAAACTAATGACCAAGATGGCAGCGTATGAGACGAACGAAGGCAAAACCTACATGTCAATCGGAAGCTATTTTCGAAGCGATTATATGGGTATGCAGGTGCTTCGCTCCATCATTAGTGCCACGTTAGGATTTCTGATTGTCTGTGGATTCTATGTGTACTATCACTTGGAGACACTGATGCAGGATATCTACAAGATGGATTTGTGGGCGTTTGGTAAACAGGTGCTTTTGTACTATGTAGTATTTGTTGTTGCATACGCGCTCATTACATATATTGTCTATTCATTCAGATACAGCAGGGCGAAGAGAAGCCTGAAAAGATATTACCGTCATTTAAAGCAGCTGGCTGCCATTTATGACATCGAAAAAAACAGTCGCTAGGCAGGAAAAGGAGTTACATTATGTCTTCTTTATTGGAATTGAGAGAAAATTTGAGAAATTTTTACAGCAGGAATGAAGTCTATCTTCTTCCGCTGCTTAAATTTTTATTGGCGCTGGGCACGTTAATGGTATTGAACCTCAATCTCGGCTATATGACCAAGATTAACAGTCCGGTCATCGTGCTTGTTGTTGCACTTATGTGTTCGTTTTTGCCGATGAATCTGCTGGTTGTGATTGCAGCGCTTTTTGTCATACTTCACAGTTATGCAATATCTATGGAATGTGCTATTGTGGCAGGAGGAATCTTTCTTTTGATGTTCCTTCTGTACTATCGTTTTTCACCGAAGGATACATTGATTGTTTTGCTTTTGCCGATTTGTTTCGGGATGAAAATTCCGTACGTTGTGCCGGTGGCTGTCGGGCTTTTGTGCGGACCGGCGTCGGTTGTTTCAGTGACCTGCGGTGTTGTTGCGTATTACGTGATTCGTTACATCAAAGTCAATGCGGCGATGATTATGGCACTGGATGCAGACAGTACGATTTCGAAGTTTCGCTATGTTCTTGATGGCATTATCAAGGACAAGGCAATGATGGTTGTGATTATTTCTTTTTGTGTTACCACAATTATTGTGTATATCATCCGTAGATTATCTGTGGACCATGCGTGGACAATAGCTATGTTTACGGGTGCGATAGCGAATGTGGTAATTCTTTTGGTCGGAAACCTTATGTATGAGACGAACATTTCTGTTTTGTCGCTTGTACTCGGAACGATAGTAGCTTTGGCGGTTGCCAAGATTGTTGAGTTTTTTGCGTTCAACGTGGATTATACGAGAACGGAGTATGTTCAGTTTGAGGACGATGAATACTATTATTATGTGAAGGCCATTCCGAAAAATACGGTGGCAAAATCACAACATACCGTGAAGAAGATTACGAGTGTTTTATAGAACATGAATTACACATGGATACACAAAAATAATATAAAGTCAGGTGTTCCAAATGCAACAAATCAGTACATTTATTGAAAAATATCTTTCTACAATACACATCCCAAAGACACTGATGTGGACAGATATTGCCGAGATTTTCATAATTTCATTCGTGGTATATCAGCTGTTAGCCTGGATTCGAAACACAAGAACCTGGGCTCTTTTGCGTGGTGTGATTGTGATTTTGGTATTTCTTCTCGTAGCAGCACTGTTTAATATGTCAACCATTCTTTGGATTGCGGGTGAGGTGTTCTCGATCGCGGCGATTGCGATTGTTATCATTCTTCAGCCGGAGCTCAGACGTGCACTTGAGCAGATTGGGCAAAAGAGCATTATGAGTGCCATTTTGCCATTTGATGCGAGCAAGGCATCGGAAGGCCGTTTTTCTGACAAAACGGTGCAGGAAATCGTAAAAGCCTGCTACGAGATGGGAAAAGTTAAAACGGGTGCGCTTATTGTAATCGAGCATAATTCATCGCTTGCAGAATACGAGAGAACGGGAATTGAAGTAGACGGTCTTGTGACGAGCCAGCTTCTAATCAATATTTTTGAGCATAATACACCGCTTCATGACGGCGCGGTGATAATTCGCGGAAACAGGGTGACATGGGCGACATGTTATCTTCCGCTTTCCGACAATATGGAGCTTTCCAAAGATCTCGGAACGAGACATCGTGCAGGTGTCGGTATTTCTGAGGTGACGGATTCGCTCACCATCATTGTGTCAGAAGAGACCGGACGTGTTTCGATGGCGCATGACGGTAAGCTGACGCGTAATGTGGAGCCGGACACTCTGCGCTCTAAGATTATTACGTTACAGAATAAGACAACAGAAGATAAGAAGAAAAAGAAACTGTCATGGAAGGGAAGGGGTAAGAATGAAGAAATCTAAAATCTTTAATAACTTCGGCCTGAAAATACTTGCAGTTTTTATTTCCATTCTGTTGTGGCTTGCTGTGATTAACATATCAGATCCGGTGATTAACACAAGTTATACGGATATCCCGGTCATTGTGACGAATACAGAAGGAATTACAACGAACGGAAAAGTATATGAGCTGACAAGCGACTCAGTAGTTTCCATTTCCGTCAGTGCCAAGCGTTCTATTCAGGATTATCTGAGTGAGGATAATTTTAAGGCAATTGTTGATTTGGAAGATTACGATGAGGAGACCGGTATGGTACCGATTCGAATTGAGTCGAACAAGTACAGCGGACAAATCGAAAGTATGAAATCTAAGACAGAGTATGCGACGGTTAAAATTGAGGAAATGTTGCGTAAGCAGTTCATGATTACTCCGATTGTTTCAGGCAATCCGGAAGACGGTTATGTGGTGGGAAATGTTTCTACGGCAGAAAATATTGTGCGCATCTCAGGTGCGCATTCCGTTGTGTCTGCAATCAAGAAGGTCACGGCGGAGGTGTCGGTAGCAGGTCTTAACAGCGACGTAAATACATCTGTGGATTTGAAGCTTTATGACGGAGAAGGAAAACAGATAAAAGATGCGGGCCTGAATATGAATATTTCAACGGTTGCGATGGCGGCACAGATTCTTGCGACAAAGGAACTTCCTCTCAGGTTCTCTGCAAGCGGTGTTCCGAAAGAAGGCTATGGCATCAGCGGAGAGGTAACAGCGGACAAACAGACGGTTGTCGTGGCCGGTAAGCCGTCTTCTCTGACCTATCTGACATCGTTTGATGTGACATCGGCAGCGGTGAAAGTCGATGGTGCGGATGAAAATGTGACGTTGGAAATCGATTTGACAAGATACCTTCCGGATGGAATTATTTTGGCAGATGCGGAAAAAGACAAAATGGTAACGGTCGAAGTTCCGATTGATGAAATCCTGACCAAAGAGTTTGAAGTATCGACAAATGATATTGTAATGAACGGACTTCCGAGTTTTCTGGAAGCAGAAGTAATTGACAGCGATGGTATTATAACGATTCGTGTAGATGGTTTTTCCAAGCAAATGAACGCGATGCAGGTAAGTGATGTGGAACTTAGTATTGACTGGGAAGCTTATCGGCAGGCGAACGAAATTTGGCAGTTAGAAGAGGGCAGATATCGTGTTCCGGCGCAGATTACGGTTCCGGAAGGTGTTACGAAAGCAGCGGCAGAGATTTCGGTTCTTGTAGAATTGTCAGAAAAGTAAATCATCAAAATAAATTAGAAAAGAGGAATGAAACGATGGGTAGAATGTTTGGTACGGACGGAGTACGTGGAGTGGCAAATGCGGAATTGACACCGATGCTGGCAATGCAGCTCGGCCAGGCGGGCGCATATGTCCTAACCAAAGAGAAGGAGCATAAACCGACAATTATGGTCGGATGCGATACACGTATTTCGGGAGATATGCTTGCGAACGCCTTGATGGCCGGAGCGTGTTCGGTTGGAGCAAATGCTGTTTACGTCGGTGTCCTTCCGACGCCTGCAGTGGCATATCTGACACGGAAATACAAAGTCGATGCCGGAGTTGTGATTTCGGCTTCCCATAATCCGGTGGAATTTAACGGAATCAAATTTTTTGACGGAAACGGTTACAAACTTCCGGATGAGATGGAAGATGAGATCGAGGCTGTCATTAAGAGCGGTATGGACGGCGTAAAATTCCCGACCGGTTCTCAGGTCGGAAAGATTAAATACCGTACCGATGCAAGAGAAGAGTATATTAACCATGCAATTCAGTCAATCCCGATGGACCTTTCGGGAATGAAAATTGTAGTGGATTGCGCGGAGGGAGCTGCGTTCTATACTTCGGTCGAAGCAATCAAAGAACTCGGTGCTAGCGTGATTGCGATTCATAACAATCCGGACGGAAGCAATATTAATGCGAACTGTGGTTCAACACATATGGAAGAGTTGAAAGGTCGTGTATTAGTTGAAAAAGCGCAGGTCGGACTTGCGTTTGACGGAGATGCGGACAGACTTTTGGCCGTGGATGAAAACGGACAGACGGTAGATGGTGACCAGATTATGGCAATCATCGGTAATCATATGAAGTCCAAAGGTACACTCAAGGATGACACGATTGTGGCAACGGTCATGAGTAATCTCGGATTTTTCCTGATGGGAGAAAAGAACGGGCTTAAGATTGAACAGACGAAGGTCGGCGACAGATATGTGCTTGAGCGCATGCGTGAGATTGGTTCCAATCTCGGCGGTGAGCAGTCGGGACATATTATTTTCCTTGATGAGAACACAACGGGTGATGGACTTTTGAGTGCACTTCACCTGCTTCAGGTCATGGTGGAAACAGGAAAGCCTCTCTCAGAGCTTGCTTCCATTATGGAGGTGCTGCCGCAGGCACTTGTCAATGCTAAGGTGGCAAACCACAAAAAAGACCGATATATGGAATATCCGGAGATTGCAAATGCGATTGAGGAACTCACGGCTAAATTTGCAGGCGAAGGCCGTGTGCTGATTCGTCCGAGCGGAACGGAACCGCTTGTCCGTGTTATGATTGAGGGGAAAGATCAGGCACAGATTGAGGCGGAAGCGAAAAAGCTTGCACATCTGATTCAGGATGTAATGTTCTAGTGCAATATTCTTGTAATATCTTGTGAAAATAAGCTAGATATGCTACACTATCAGATAGGGGTAACGACGATTAAATTGTGATGGAGGGTATGTTTCATGGTAAGCCAGAAAGTTACTATTAAAAATCCTACAGGGCTACATCTAAGACCGGCTGGCAACCTATGCAAGGAAGCGATGCAGTTTAAATCTCTGATTACGTTTTCTTTCAGAGACAATACGGCAAACGCCAAGAGCGTGCTTAGCGTTCTGGGTGCATGTGTTAAATGTGGCGATGAAATAGAATTTGTCTGTGACGGTGAGGACGAGGAAGAGGCACTTAAGGCTCTTGTGACCGCAATCGAAAACGGACTGGGAGAATAATCTGACAGCCCATCTAACGATGGGCTGTTTTTAAATTTTGGATAAAAGGAAGGCAAAGAAATGTTAAATTATCAAAGATATCATAAAAATCCGGTCATTGACTATCCGGAGAGAGAATGGCCGAATAAAGAAATTGAAAAAGCACCGATTTGGTGTAGTGTAGATTTGCGCGACGGAAATCAGGCGCTGATTGATCCGATGGTCGTAGAAGAAAAAATCGAGATGTTTCAGCATCTGATTAAGCTTGGCTTTAAGGAAATCGAAATCGGTTTTCCGGCGGCGAGCCAGATTGAGTTTGATTATCTCAGACAGCTTGTAGACCGTAAGCTGATTCCGGACGATGTTGTCGTTCAGGTTTTGACGCAGTGCAGAGAGGAACTGATTGACCGTACCTTCGAGGCAATCGAAGGATGTAAACAGGCAGTCGTACATATTTATAATTCAACCTCAACGCTTCAGAGAGATGTTGTGTTCCATATGGAGCAGGATGAAATTATCGATATTGCTGTTAAAGGAACCCAGATGGTAAAAGAGCGTGCGGCGAAATTCCCGGGCAAGATTATTCTGGAGTATTCGCCTGAGAGCTTTACGGGAACAGAGCTTGACTTTGCGCTTCGCATTTGCACGGCGGTACAGAAAACATGGGGCGCAACGAAGGAAGATCCGATTATCATTAACCTCCCTTCTACGGTTGAGATGAACACACCGAATGTGTATGCGGACCAGATTGAATGGATGAACAAGCATTTTGAGGACAGAGAAAGTATTATTTTGTCCGTGCATCCACATAATGACAGAGGAACAGGCGTTGCGAGTGCGGAGCTTGCTCTTCTTGCAGGTGCTGACCGCGTGGAGGGTACGCTGTTCGGTAATGGTGAACGTACCGGTAATGTTGATATTTTAAATATTGCTTACAATATGTTCTCTCAGGGTATTGACCCGCAGTTGAACATTGAACATATTAACGAGAGTATTGAATTGTACGAAAGATGCTGTAAGATTCCGATTCATCCGCGTCATCCGTATGCGGGTAAATTGGTATTTACTGCATTTTCCGGTTCGCATCAGGATGCAATCAACAAGGGAGTTTCTGCGCTCAGAGAACGCGGAAGTGAAATTTGGCAGGTACCGTATCTGCCGATTGATCCGGCGGATATCGGAAGAGAATACGAGCCGATTGTCCGTATCAATTCCCAGTCCGGAAAGGGCGGAGTTGCTTTCGTTATGGACACGTATTTCGGTTTCAAACTCCCGAAGGGAATGCACAAAGAATTTGCAAAAGTTATCCAGAACATTTCAGAGAAACAGGGAGAGGTTTCTCCGGAGCAGATTATGGAACAGTTCCGCGAGCAGTATCTGGAGCAGAAAGAACCGCTTCATTTCAGAAAACTTCGTGTGGACGATATGAGCGATGCGACAGATTCCGCGTTCGATACGAAGGTGACGGTGGTCTATACAGATCACGGTGTGGAAAAGACCTTCGAAGCGGTCGGAAACGGACCTATCGATGCGGTGCAGAGAGGTATTCAGGAGCAGACGGGCGTGCGTATCAAAGTGCTTGATTACGAAGAGCATGCTCTTCAGAGTGGAGCAAGTTCACAGGCGGCTGCGTACATTCATCTTCTCGATGCAGATGACGGAACCGTTACATACGGTGTCGGCGTAAGCAGCAACATTACGAGAGCTTCCGTGAGAGCAATCTTCTCAGCACTCAACCGACTCGGAATCGGAGCGAATTAAGTTCGGAGTTTTTTATAATGAAAAAAATAAAAATCAAAAAATGGAAAGCCAATATCATTTTACCAATGTTAACCCTGTTCTTTTTGGCAGGGTTTATTGGTAGTTATATTTTCCCGAATACAGTACTTGATACATTTGTGATCAATATGGCAGAAGAGGAAGACGACACGGAGGTGTTACTTCCTCTTTCTTTACAGACACCAATCGAATATAAGATGAATACAAAAGGTCTTCCTATGCAGGGAATTCAGGTCGGAATCAACAAAAGAGGGCATGCGCTTACGAAAACCAATCTGATTTACACGGTGTATGCAGGGGAAGAGTGCATCAGCCACAATGTGTATGAGGTGGCGACAGGGGATGACCTGCAGTATGTGTACCTTCCGTTTGAAAATCATGAAAAATGCATCGGGGATGTGCGGATTACCTTTGTGCTGGATGCAGCGGAGGAAGATCCGGATGCCTATCCGGCCCTGATGGCGAATCACGCCGAGATAGAGGGGACAAGCACGATTGCGCCGGTCCGCCCGGAAGGCGAGGAGGATACAGAGGTTTCCCTCAAGTGCAACTACATTTACACACATGATACGTACCCGTTTTTGTATGATTGTCGTTTGCTGACATTTGTTTTTCTGGCAGCATCCATGGTCGTGAATTATCAGGGAAGAAAGAAAAAGGAGGAAACAGGTCATGCAGAATAAGAGCAGATTACAACATTTCCTCCGCTACATGATTGTGCTTCTCGTTGCAGTCACGTTAGCTTTTCTTGTGGAGTGTGTCATTTTTCAGTTTCCGGCGTTGCGCTATAAACAGGAACCGATTGCGTTTGCATTGGACGGCGTCGACGAGATGGTAGAGATTGTTGCGGAGGATGAACTTGCACAGCTGACGGAGGATGAAATCCGCAGTATTGAGGTGGAGCGCGACAATCAAAAGCTTCTTGCAGAGTATAACGGGGAGGAGTATGTGGAGCCGGTCGATGAGACGTTGGTAGAAAAGAACGGTACCATGTACCGAAAGGTAAAAAAGACAACTATCAAGGTGGACCTTGTCAACCCGTATTACATTCACAAAATGGATTTTCGTGTTCCGGTAACGGAGAGTGCAGGATACAGCGCTGTGGTTTACAGGGACGGGAAGGTGATAAATGACAATATTTACTGTACGATAGAGGCCAAAATCGGTGCAGGAGTTGCCAATGTTTCCGAGTATGCGGATTACATGGAAATTTCGCTTCTCTCACAGGAGGAACTTGCGCCGGAGGATATGAAACTGACGATTTCAAATGCATTCAAACCGAATGCCATGCGCATTGGGTTTATCATTCTGTTTCTTCTGATGGCGGCGATTCTTGTTTTGGAAAAAGATGCGCTGCGCGAAAAACAGGAATGGATTTTTGCCGTGATTTGCCTGATGCTCGGAAGTCTTTTGATTTGCGGTATCGGAACGAATCAGGTGAGTTACGATGAATATGTACACGCCAAGACAGCATATAAACTTTCCTTTGGTACAACGATAGAGTTTACCGAGTCGGCGCTTCAGATGTCCGGAAATCTCCTTCCGTATTTCAATAATCCGGAAGAACGGGCGCTGGTGGAAGCGTATGAGAACCGAAACAATGATTTTAGCTGGGCAGATATCGGAAGTCAGAGTCGTTTCGTACGATCGGAAACGAGAGTGTATTATCCGATGGCAGCAGGATTTTGGCTCGGCAGGACATTGCGGCTCGGATTTGCCGAGACGGTGGCACTTGCAAAGCTGGGGAATCTTTTGTTCTATATTTTGATAGTATTCTTTGCTATCCGCATGGCGGGTAAAAACAAAAATATCGTGGCGCTGATCGGTCTTTTGCCGAACAGTGTATTCCTTGCAGCGTCGCTGACGTATGATGCAGTTGTCAACAGCTTTTTGCTTTTGGGAATGGTGTTGATTATCAACGAGATATTAGAGCCTGAGAGGAAATTGACGTGGCAAAATCTCCTCATGATACTGCTTTCGTTTGCGGTCGGGTGTCAGTCAAAACCGATTTATATCGTGATGGCGCTTCTAATCCTGTTTTACGGAAAGGACAAATTCCCGAACCGATGGCAGGGATGGATATGCAAAGCGGCGATACTTATTGTGGCAGGACTTATGATTTACAATATCTTTTTCCCGACACCGTCTGCGGGAAGCGATTATTATTTGGTGAATAATTTTGACTATGCGGGTGATAAGAGAAATCTCGGTACAAGCGTGACGGGACAGATTCAGTATGTGCTTTCAAATCCGGTCACGTACGCGCTTCTGCTGCTTCGCTCTATGGCAGAGATGACGGGAGGATATCTGTTCGGAGGAACGAACTTCTTCCAGTACGGATATTTGGGAACAGCGCCGAAAATTGCGACGTATCTCGTGATAGTACTTGCGCTCTGGCTGATGCTTGCAGCAGCAAAAGGCGAAAAGAGAAGAGGAATCGGCTTGAAATATATTCTATTGATGCTGATTATGATACTGGGCACTTCGGCGATTGTGTGGACCTCCATGTATGCAAGTTATACGACAGTCGGCGCCGACGAAATCCGAGGCGTACAGGGAAGATATTTTATTCCGATGTTCCTGCCGTTTGCTGTATGTTTTTTAAACAGCAGGTGGGAGAGTCGTCTGCAGCAGCATAATCGCAGCCGGATTATGTTCGGTATTATGGCGGCAATCAATATGTTTATGATTTACGGACTTGTAATCATAAAAATGAACGTTTAATGACAGAGGGAACTATGGTCAGTGTAATTGTACCTGTATATAAGAGTGAGCAGACATTGGAACGATGTGTTACAAGTCTGCTTGCACAGGATTATGAAGATATTGAAATATTGCTTATCGTTGACGGACCGCCGGACGGTTCCGGAATTTTGGCGGACAAATTGGCGCAGACCGATGCGCGTATCCGCGTGATTAATCAGACAAACCAGGGGGTTTCCAAGGCGCGAAACCATGGTATCCGCGAGGCAAAAGGAGAGTACATCCGTTTTCTCGACAGCGATGATTTTGTGGAGGAGCATTCGATTACGCCGATGGTGGAGCGTATGGAGAAGGATGGAAGTGATATTGTGATCGCAGGTTACCATCATCTCTATTTCGGCGAGAAGATTGAAAAACTCCCGCCCCGGGACGGGACTTATATTGTGCGTGGGGCAACGAAGGAGTTGTCCGAGCTATATCAGGGCGGTTTTTTGAACATGCCTTGGAACAAGCTGTTTCGCCGTGAAAAAATCTCACAGGAATTCCCGACGGACAGAACGCTCGGCGAGGACCTTCTGTTTAATATGCAGTACATTGCATCAAGTGAAAAGGTATCGGTCATCCGTGCGAGTGTATGTGAGTACATACAGGATGACAGAGGGACAACGCTCTCGACAAAAAAACGCGATGACAAAATCGAGACAGCTTTGCATCTTTACCAAAAATCAAGAGAGTTTTTTGAGGGACTCGGTATGACAGAGGCAGAAGATCTCTCGTTCCTTGATACAAAAGTGATTACGACTTTTTTGGACGAAGTGGAAATGACCGGGTTTGCAGAGGCTGATCGCAAAGAGAAAAGACAGATGGTAGAAAGTTATGCAAAGGCAACGATACAGTTCCTTGCAAAGGACCGGCCGAAGGTGATAAGACCGGACAAACTTGACTACAAAATCATTTATTTCTTTTTGAAGAGAAATATGATTGGGATGACGATGCTTATGGTATCGCTCCGGACTTTTGTAGTGAAAATGGTTAGAAGAGGGAGAAAAGGATGAAACCGCTTATTTCCGTAATCATTCCGGTATATAAAGTGGAAAAATATCTCAGAAGAGCCGTGGACTCCGTACTTTCACAGACGTACACGAACCTTGAGATTATACTGGTGGATGACGGTTCGCCGGACGAATGTCCGGCTATTTGTGATGCCTATGCGGCAAAAGAAGCGAGAGTCCGTGTGATTCACAAAGAAAACGGTGGTCTTTCCGATGCGCGCAATGCCGGCATTGATGTGGCAGGTGGTGATTACATTGCATTTCTCGACAGTGACGACTATTATGCACCTTGCTTTATTGAAGTGCTGTACCGGGAACTTGTCAAGTCGGATGCGCAGGTTTCGCTCTGCCGCTATGAGGTGACAGAGAAGCTTGATGTGGCGGACGGACCGGATTTTGCCGGGGTTTGGCAGGAGTATAAAGATGGAAAAACTGAGAGCTTTGTGTATGACAGAAAGCAGATGCTGCTCAACCAGTATGACGCACATTGCCCGGATGCAACGTATTTTATTGTGGCGTGGAATAAGCTTTATAAAGCCTCTCTTTTTAAGCAGGTGCGTTATCCGAAAGGAAAAATCCATGAGGATGAGGCGACAACCTATCGTATTTTTGATAAGATAACCCGCGGTGTATATGTCAATGCGCCGCTTTATGCATATTACAGTATGCCTGACAGCATTACGCGAGCAAAGTTTCATGTAAAGCGCCTTCAGTGGTTTGATGCGCTGGATGACAGAATTGATTTTTTGGAAAAGAAAAGTGAGACGGAGTCATGGAAAGCGGCAGTGCGCGCGCGTGCGGACGGAGCCATCCGTTATTACTATCCGCTTATAAAAACCTGCCCGCGTGAAAAGGCAGAAGCAAAACGTCTCAGAGGATATGTGAAACAGGCGCTTTCATACAATCGGAGCGGAAAAGACCCACAAAAAGGTTTCCTTCGTTTCGTAACTGTCATAGGCTATCACTTGTTTTTAGTGTCGCCGGACATTTATCATATGATAACGAAAGTGGGGAAAGATTCATGCCAAAAGTAAGCATAGTGATTCCTGTTTATAACATGCAGAAATATTTGGACCAATGTCTGCAGAGCATTTTTGCACAGACGCTTTCGGACATCGAGATTGTGCTTGTGGATGACGGAAGCAGTGACGACTCTCCGCAGCTTTGTGATGCTTATGCGGAAAAAGACGGCCGCGTGCGTGTGATTCACAAGGAAAACGGCGGACTGACATCTGCGTGGAAAAGAGGTTCGCTGGAAGCAACCGGAGACTACATCGGTTATGTGGACAGTGATGATTATATCGAAAAAGATATGTACGAGAGGCTCTATGAGAGGGCGGCTGCGACGGATGCAGACATTGTATGCTGCGGGCTGACACATCTGTATGAGGATGATGCGCAGCGCAGATGGACAGAACAGATGGAGTTTGATACCGACAGCCTTCAAAAGGAACAGCTTTCGCAGATGTTGTATCCGAACCTGATTAACGACGGAAGTTTTATGGGTAGACATTTGCAGCCCAATCGTGTCACAAAGCTTGTCAAAAGCACGCTTGTCAAAAAGAATCTCGACATGTGTGCGGACGAAGTCAGCATCGGGGAGGATTATCAGTTTTCGCTTTGTATGTTTCTCGATGCGCAGCGTGTGGAAATTATCCGCGACTACTTTCCGTACTATTACTATATGAACAACGCATCTATGACGATGCGACATGATAAAACGTACCCTGATAAGATAAGGATTATGAGAGAAAATCTCTGCCGCATTTCCGATGCTAAGAACGTGTATGACTTAAAATCTCAGATATGGAATGATTATGTATGTCTCTTGGTGTTACACGTCAAAGGCATTGTTTTCAAGCAAAAGGATGTTCCGTACAGGATGCTCAGGCAGGAAATGAAACAGGTGCTTTCTCAGCCGGATGTAAAAAAGGCGCTGGAGATTTATCGAATGCCGCGTCTTTCGATGGCGGAAAAACTGTTTCTCTTTTTTATGAAACATCACATGTACGCGGCGATATGGCTTGTGGTGCGCTTGTATTTTAAGTAGAGGTATTTATGGAAAAACGAATGAAAATCATATATCCGGTTTGTTTTGTGTTGTTGATTGCTGTGATTGCATTCCTTGCCTTTTACAAGCTGGATGTCAAGTACGTTGACCCTTGGGATGAGGCAAGACACGGTGTCAATGCCTATGAGATGGCAAACGGCGGAAGTCTGTTTCAGAACACATACCTTCGGGCAGCGGATTATTACAATTTAAAGCCCCCTCTTTCCATGTGGTGTATCATGGCGGGCATGGCACTCTTCGGAAATGGTGTGTTCGGGCTTCGTTTTTATTCCGCGCTTTGTTATGTACTGCTTGCGGTGATAGCAGGGCTGTTTATTAAAAAGAAATACGGGAAGTCGGAGTCTTTGTTTGCCATCGCTTTCTTGGCAATCAATACAACATCGTTTCAGGCACACATGGTGCGCGCGGGAGATGCAGACAGCCTGTTTGTACTGTTCTTTTCCCTTGCGATGCTGTGCATGATGCAGATTCCGGAGAAAAAATATAACCTATATCTGTGCGGGCTCTTTTTTGCGCTGGCATTTTTGACAAAGAGCTTTCACGCGGGAGTGATAGCTGCCATTGGCGGATTATATTTGCTTCTGACAGGACAGATAAAAAAGCTGAGCCTGAGAAACTGGTTGATTTTCCTGGTGTCCATTTTTGTGCCGATTCTTTTGTGGGCTGTGCCGAGGGCAATGATAGACGGTTTGGCGTTTTTTGAGAAAATGTGGGAAACTGATGTGCTCGGCCGGACGGACGGAACGCTGCAAAATAACATTGCACCGTTTACGTACTATTTGGAATATTACTTCGGCGCTTCTTCGGGCAAAGTGACACCGTATTTGTGCGCGTTTGTGATTTGTCTGATTGGGTTGTTTTTGTTCAGTCGTAACTTCACATGGCAAAACCGTGAGAAATACATCGGATGGCTTCTTTGGATTGTTGTGCCGTTTGTTGCTTTTTCTCTGGTGACCAACAAGCTTCTGTGGTATATGTATCCGGTGCTTGTGCCGATTCTTCTTGCAGCCGGGATTATGACTGCAAGGATTTTAAAAAGCAGAGAGATTCTTGTCTGGATGCGGGCTGTTTTTGCGGGAGTAGTTACCTTTATCTTACTTTGGTTCGGCGGCTCGGTGTATGATACGATTCAGACGCAGGGGACGAATGCGTTTCAGGAACTGGTCAAGGAGGTGGCGTCCTTGGAGCAGTACAAGGGAATGGATGTGTTTGTGGATTATCATCTGGAAGAGGATGGAAGCATTGCTTCTGCTTGGGCACAGCAGGATGTGTTTGTGGCGGAGGCATACGGTGATTTTGTCTGTGTTGGGGACGGAGTCATGGGATTGATGTTGCGCAGTTCGTTGCTCGGGGAGCAGGGAATTCTCTTTGTCGGAGAGGATGTGTATACGGAATATACTACGTTCTATGAAAACAGGAAGCTGATTGCCGAGAAGGAAGGATACCGCGCATATTTGGTCGAATATTAAGGTTGGTGTCGACAAAACAATATATTATGTGCTAGAATGTTAGAAGCGTGTATCGAAAGATATTAATTTGAAAAATAGAAAAGATGAAGGTGAAGAACCATGAAGAAGATGAAAGTTTTATTGTTAACAGCATTATCGGTTGCATGTATTCTTTCCGGATGCGGAAAGACAGAGGAGACACCGGCACCGGAAACTCCGGTACAGGAGCAGGTGCAGGAGCCGGTAGTACAGGAAATTGTGACAGATACAGAAGTTGAAGTTGTTCCGGATGACGAGATTCCGGAAGGAATGAAAAGAAGTTCCTTAACAGGTGACATTGTCACGAAGAAGGTATGGAAACGTCGTCCGCTGGCAATTATGCTTCCGACAGACAAAGCAGCACAGCCGCAGTACGGTATCGGTGAAGCAGGCGTTCTGTATGAATGTATGGAAGAGGGAGATATGTCCCGTCAGATGGCAATTATCGAAGATTGGCACAAGATTGAGACACTCGGTAATGTAAGAAGCTGTCGTGACTACTATGTATACTGGGCGCTTGAGTGGGACCCGATTCTTGTTCACTTCGGTGGTCCGTATTATCTTGCAGATGTGACGAACCGTGCAGATGTATACAACATTACGGGATGCGCAGTTAACTCGACATCTTCTGCACCGGGATGCAATGCATTCTATCGTACATCCGACAAGGCAGTTCCGCACAATGCATACACAAGCGGCGAGAGACTTGTTGATGAATGTAAGAGCTTGGGTTATAAGTTGAATCATGATTTTGATAACTTCCGTGCAGAACATTTCGTATTTGCAACAACGGCAGAGAATAACTTAGACGGTGCAAGTGCATCAGGAAGCTTTGATGCAAAGGAAGTAAGCCTTGCTAAGGCGTTCCCTTACACAAAATCATCTTTAGAGTACGATGAGACAACCGGTCTCTATAAGAAAAACCTTTATGAAGCACCTCAGTGTGACGGAACAACAGGCGAACAGCTTACATTTGAAAATATTATCATTCAGTTTGCACACTACGAAGTGCGTGATGACAAAGGATATCTTTCTTTCCGGTGTCATGACGATACGCAGGATGGTTACTACATCACAAACGGTAAGGCTGTTCATATCAGATGGGGAAAATCTTCTGACTACAGCCCGACCAAATACTATTACGATGACTTAACACAGGTAGAATTCAATCCTGGAAAGACATTTATCGCAGTTGTACAGAATGACCGTTCCGTGACAATCGACGGAGTGGAGTACAAATCAAGCGTACAGTAAATATGACGCGCGCAGGCGCGAAGCGAGGAAAAAGATGAGTTGGAAAAACGTTAACAAACAACTGAAAAAAGGTTATACCTATCGCTCTTACGGGGATAGTGCGCCTTTTTTTAGGGGTTGACGTTTTTCGTTTAACCTTATATTTATACGCGCATTATCTCCTGATCGAATTAATAAATGATTTGTGAAGGAGATTTTTTATGTTTAAATTTAAAAGACAATTGAATAAACTATATGCGATGTGCGCTATTGGGAATTTTTCTTTAGGAGGAGCCTCCTGGGTGGCGCTTCTGGCAGCAAGGGGATTTTCGCTTTTGGAAATCGGATTTCTGGAGACGATCTTCCACATTACAAGTCTGACGTTTGAGATTCCGTCCGGAATGCTTGCGGATTTGTATGGAAGAAAAAAGATGATGATAGCAAGTCATTGTATGGCGGTGATTTCTGCCGTGATTATGATTGTGTCGGGGGATTTCCGGGAGGTTGCGGTCTCTATCTGTTTCAGCGCTTTAAGCTACAACTTTGCATCCGGTTCGGGGGAGGCATATGCCTACGACGGAATGAAGCGATATGGAATGGAAGAAGCGTATGAGCATTTTACTTCCATGAAGATGATTTTGTACCGAATATTCAACGGAGCGGCGTTGCTCTGTGCGGGTTTTGCGCTTATTATAGGATATAAGGCTGCTAACACAGCGGATGCTTTACTTAATCTGGTTTGTATTGCGATTGCGTTGTCGTTGGAGAAAGAGCCTATGGTAAAAAAAGGAGAGAAAAGGACTTTGTCTGCAGAAGTAAAGCGGTGTTTTTCGGAGAGCTTTCGGTTGCTTGCGGGCAACAGAGAGGTGCAAAAAATTATGGTGTGCAATTCTCTGGTGGGCGCGCTTGCAATTTTGCTTGGTTTCTTTTTGCAGGCAAGACTTCCGCAGACGGGATTACCGGATGTGCTGCTTGGACCTGTGCTGTTTGTTATGGGACTCGGAGGAATTGTTGGGGCAAGAATGGTTCTTTTGTTAAAGTCTTGGAATTACAGAAAAGTTGCGATGCTTTGCCTTGTCACGGTTATTTTCGGCGTGGCGGCAGAGCGGACGGGTATTTGCGTTCTGCTCTGTATAGGGGGATTTCTTGCCAGCTTTTCAGATGATGTGATACAGATTCGATCAGATGCATTGCTTAATGAGATGATTCCGTCGGAGCAGAGAGCAACACTCATTTCTGTTTCGTCCTTCTGCTTTTCGGTGGTAATGATTGTGCTTTCGCCGATTGCAGGGTGGTTTTTCGGAGGTTGAGAAGGCGGTTGTTTTTTGTAAGACGTTCGGTTTTTGTTGGTGTAACGTTTTTTTTGCGCCGTGATGACTTTTTTGCCGCCGGGGAGTCTTTTTTGTCGCCGGGGTATGGAGTCATAAAAAGAGAACCTGATACCCCGTTTGAGGTGTATTTAGGTCCGAAATCGATAGTTTTGGGGTATAGGGAGCGAAATGAAGCTTCCTATACCCCGTTTTTTGTCAGAGCGGGGCAAGCGGATGAAAATCGATGCGTCTATACCCCGGCAGGGAATCAGAACTCCCCCGCCCGGGGGAACCGCATATCAAATAACCGAAATCTTACTCATCCTCGCCGGCGACGCATTTCGGAATCCGGTTCCAGTCTGCGGCGATGTCCGTGAAGGACGAGAAATAGCTTCCGATGATTTTGTCGGTACGCGCAAGGCACATGAGATCAAGGAGTGCATCCTTGATGCCTGCTACGCTGTCCCGGGAAAGGTCGCGCGTCTCGTTGGAGATGATGCGATCCGGAAAGCGGCGGCGCAGATTGGCTTCCTCGGAGAGGTCGTCGGTTGCCAGATAAAATTTCGTGTCAGGGAAAAGAGCAATCTCTTTTTCCATGGAATCAATAAAAGCTTGTGTTGAGCTTTTGCCGATGGCAGGCTTGTTGTCTGTTCTGCGGATATGAACCCCGACATTGTGGGAACCATAAGATGAGGTCAGACGCTCGATGCGCTCAGCAATCTCTGCGGTCGGAACGAAGGCAGAATAGTCGTGGCATTCAAAAAAGTGCTCCTCCGTTGCGATGTAGAGAGGACAATTTAATGTTTGCTGAAATTCTTCCGTGAGACCGGATGTATCGCGGTTATTTCGGATGTCATCATTTCCGATACGTTTGCGCGTAAATTGATAAAAGAGCTTTGCCGGGTTCCATTTGGAACGGATATTCATGACCGTGAAAGCATCTGTTTTTTCAAAAAGTTCCTCAAACGGACAGCCGAGTTCGGCGTTTATGTTCCAGATGACTTTAAGCTTTTGGTTCTGCTTCCGTGCGAGTACTAATGCGGAATTTATGGCGCGCATTCTATTGCACAAACCACCTATCGGTTGTATTATTAACATAGTATGTCCTGCTTTCATTTAAAGATTGGGAGAGGAAAAAAAGACTCTCTTTTAACAGTATAGCAAAAGAGAGAAGAAAATGGGAGATTTTTATGAAAATCGTACAGGTAAACACGGTAGTCGGCCTCGGAAGTGTCGGCAGAATCTGCGTGGATTTATATGATACATTACAAAAAGCGGGTCATGAGCCGTATGTGGCGACCGGCAGAGGAAAGCTGGATAAACGGTTTCAGGGCTATGAAATCGGCAATAAATGGGATTTCGGTTGTCATGTCATGAAGAATTTTTTTCAGGGGAAATCCGGATTTGGCTCTGCGAAGGTCACAGAGGAGTTTATTGCATGGCTTGAGCAGATAAAGCCGAATATCATTCATCTGCACAACATTCATGGATTTTATCTACAGACAGAGCTTTTGTTTGATTATTTAAAGAAGGCAGATATTCCTGTTATTTGGACGTTGCATGATTGCTGGCCGTTTACGGGGCATTGCGCGTATTTTGATTATATCGGCTGCGAGAAGTGGTGCCTGGGCGGATGTTATGACTGCAAGGTGCATGCGAAGGTCTATCCGTATGCGCTTTTTAAGGACAATACAGAGAAAAATTATGCGGCAAAAAAGGCGGCGTATACAGGTGTGAAAAATCTCACGATCGTAACGCCGAGCCGGTGGCTGGCAGAACTTGTGAAAAAGTCGTTTTTAAAAGAGTATCCGGTGGAAGTGATTCCGAACGGAATCAATCTCGGTGTGTTCTGTCCGGACGACAAGAAGGTGGAATCAACGACGGGAGCAGAGAACGCCGAGCCGGTGCGGGAAAAAGAGAAAACATATACGGTTCTCGGCGTCGCGAACCGCTGGGAGGAGCGAAAGGGGCTCATATATTTTGAAAAACTTGCGGAAACCCTTCCTGAGAATTACAGAATAAAACTGGTAGGCGTGGACAGGCGTCAGGCAAAGAAGCTGCGGCGGAAATACAAAAACGGAAAAATAATTCCAATCTGCCGCACGGCAAATGTCGGAGAGCTGGTGCAGCTATACCGCGAGGCGGATGTTTATGTCAATGCGACGCTGGAGGATAATTTCCCGACGACCAATCTGGAGGCACTTGCCTGCGGAACACCGGTCATTACATTTTCGACAGGTGGCAGTGCGGAGTCGCTCAGTCAGGCGTGCGGAGTTGTTGTTCCGAAGGGGGACATTCAGGCGCTCATCGAAAATGTGCGCATGGTTTGCGAGAAAAAGCCGTTTACATTGCAGGCGTGCAGAGCAAGGGCACTTGCCTTTGATCGGAATGCACGATATAAAGACTATATTTCCCTTTATCGTGAGGTGGCAAAAAAACAAGCACTTTTTGCAATTAACGGGGAGTTGTAGTATACTATATACGATTATGGTCAATTTTCGGATGGAGAGAAAACGATGCAGAAGGTTTCAGTCATTACGATGACCTACAATGATGGCACGCATTTAAAAAAATGTGCGCAGCAGGTCTTGAAACAGGATTACGACAATTTGGAATATATCATCGTTGACGGCGGCTCGACGGACGGAACGTTTGAGTACCTTGAGAAGCTGAAAGAAGCGCATGGCGAAAAGGTGATTTTCGTGTCGGAACCGGATGACGGTCTGTATGATGCGCTGAACAAAGGTATTCGGATGGCAACGGGTGATATCGTCGGTTTGATGTGTGATGAGTTTGCAAACGAACATATCGTTACTGATATGGTAGCGGCCATGCAGAAGGCGGGCGCGGATGGCGTACACGGCGATTTGGATTATGTTCAGGACGGAAAAACCGTGCGCAGGTGGCGCATGGGAGACGGTACCATTAACGGAGGCTGGATGCCCGCACACCCGACGCTGTATTTAAAAAAAGAAATTTACCAAAACTATGGTTTATATAAAACAAATTATAAAATTGCCGCAGATTATGAGTTTATCATCCGTATATTAAAGGACGGCAGGACGAAACTGGCGTATCTTCCGGATGTGCTTGTGCATATGTATCACGGCGAGGCATCGGCGAGCACCGGCGGATTAAAAAATTACATCGATTCGTTTTTTGAGGCAAGAAGGGCGCTGGTGGAAAATCAGATGCCGCATCCGACATGGACATGCATCTTGAGGACCTTCCGGGTACTTGCCCAGTTCATACGAAGATAGGAAAGGACTTACATGAAAAGCTTAGTAATTATCCCGGCCTACAATGAGGAAAAAAGCATTCTCCGCACGGTGGAAGATATCAGAAAGAACGCCCCGGAGTTTGATTATATTATTATCAATGACTGTTCGACGGACCGCACATTGTCGATTTGTCGCAGCGAAGGAATCCCTGTCTTAAATCTCCCGATTAATCTCGGAATCGGAGGAGCGGTACAGACGGGTTATTTGTATGCAAAGAAAAATCATTACGATTATGCGGTGCAGTTTGACGGCGACGGTCAGCATGATGCGGCATTTTTACAGGAAATGCGCGACTACATGGTGGAACATGAACTTAACATGTTAATCGGTTCGCGTTTCATTGAAAAGGAAGGTTTCCAGTCAAGCGGACTGCGGAGGTTCGGTATCCGTTATTTTTCTTTGCTGATTCGGATGATTACAGGAAAGAAGATTACCGACCCGACGTCGGGAATGCGCATGGCAGACAAGTCCGTCATTGCAATGTACGCGGATTGCTATCCGAAGGACTATCCGGAACCGGAGAGTGTCGTGGCTATTTTGCAGGCGGGTAAAAAGGTAGAAGAATATCCGGTTGTCATGAGAGAGAGACAGGGCGGAGTTACATCGATTTCCCCGATGAAATCCGTTTACTATATGATTAAAGTGACGCTTGCCATCTTGGTAGAGTGGATTCGCAGAAAGGAATATAAAAAATGATGACATTTAAGCTGCAGATCATCATCGGTGTTTTTTTGCTGATGGCACTCGCCGTGATTATCTATATGATTAAAAAAAGAAGCCTTGACCTTAAGTACGCGCTTTCATGGCTCTTGGCGCTCGTGTTTGTATTTGTGCTTGACTGTTTTCCGGTTCTGTTGAATAAATTGTCGGCAGCGCTCGGTGTATGGTCGCCGGTTAACATGATTTTCTTCCTTGGCTTTTGTTTCTCGCTGCTGATTATTTTTACGCTTACGGTAATGCTTTCAAGAATGGCGGAACGTGTACGGAAGCTGTCTCAGGCGGTGGCGCTGAATGAAGAAAAGCTGGAACAACTCGGAAACCGGCTTTGTGAGATGGAACAGGATAACAAGGATACAAAATAATATAAATTTATTAAAGTGAGGTAGTTTGAAATGAAAAAACTTATTATCACAGGTTGTAACGGACAGCTCGGGAAAGCGATGAATGAACAACTTGCAGGAAATCCGGAATACGAATGTATCAATACGGACGTAGAGGAACTTGATATTACCAATATAGACAGCGTGATGAAAATGGCACGTGAGGTAAAGCCGTATGCGATTGTCAACTGTGCAGCGCACACGAATGTAAATGCGTGCGAATCACAGCAGGACCTTGCATACAAGATTAATGCCATCGGACCGAGAAACTTAAGTATTGCGGCGACAGAAACGGGCGCGAAGCTGATTCAGGTTTCTACCGACTATGTGTTCCCGGGCGATGAAAACAGAGCCCTGATTGAATTTGATGCAGTCGGACCGAAGAGTGTGTATGGTGCTACCAAGTTAGCAGGTGAAAACTTTGTAAAAGAGTTTGCAAAGGATTACTTTATTTTGAGAACTGCTTGGCTTTACGGAGAAGGAAAAAATTTTGTGCGCACAATGCTCGGTGCGGCTCAGACGAATGATAAAGTGCGAGTGGTAGGTGACCAGTTCGGTTCCCCGACAAGCGCAAGTGAGTTAGCTAAGGCTATCTGTTATCTGCTTACTACAGAGAACTACGGAACGTTCCATGCAACGTGTGAGGGAAGCTGTAGCTGGGCAGATTTTACGAAGGAGTTCTATCGCTTGGCAGGACTTTCCACGGAAGTTGAGGTTATCACGACAGCAGAGTATCCGACACCGGCAGCAAGACCTGCGTACTCTATCCTGGAGAATTATATGTTTAAGCTTACGACTGATTTTATGTTCAAAGACTGGCACGATGCGATTGCAGAGTATATGGCAGCAGAACTGAAAAAATAGAAATGAGGATTTAAGATATGGATGATAAAATCCGAGGACTACTCACCCATACATTTTATATCAAAAAAAGAGACATCAAGATTACGACAATGGATATTTTGTTGTTCTGTGTGCTGACCGGATTTGCGCTTCTGGCGCGCTATGCACTTCGCAATGTCGTGGCAGGAGACTACAAGATGTTCTTTGAACCTTGGGTGGCAACACTCCGTGAGGCGGGCGGAGGAATCAAGGGACTTGCGGCAGAATTTGAATATGTTGATTATACGACACCGTACCTGACGATTCTTTCGTTCATCAGCATCTGCCCGTTTTTGAATACGCTTTTGCTCATGAAAATAGTTTCGATTTTCTTTGATTTTGTGGCGGCCTTTGCCATTATGGCGATTGTTTATCACGAGACGAAGAGTACGACGAAAGCGATTTTGGGATATGGTACCCTTCTTTTGGTGCCGACCATTTTGACAAACGGTGCGATGTGGGCACAGTGTGATATTATCTTTACGAGCTTTATACTGTGGTCGCTTTATTTCATGCTAAGGGACAAGCCTGCGATGAGCATGATGTTTTACGGCATTGCGTTTGCGTTTAAACTGCAGACACTGTTTCTGGCACCGCTTTATTTGATTTTGTGGATGAAAGGGAAAATTAAATTAAAACATTTCCTGTTTCTTCCGCTCATGTATGTGGTCGGAATGATTCCTGCGCTGATTGCAGGACAAAGCTTCTGGGAACTGATCAGTGTGTATTTCTTCCAGGCAAACGGTGCGATGGATATTTATGCTCTCTCTCATAAGTTTCCGAACATTTATCAGCTCATCGGAACGGATGTGTTCCTGTTTGAGTATGCGGATGCGGGAATCTGGATTACGCTCGGTGCACTCATGATTCTTCTGTATGTGTTTGCGAGAAAAAATTATATGTTTAATACAAGGCTCATGCTCCGCATGGGAATGCTTCTCACAATGACAGTTGTATTTTTCCTTCCGCACATGCACGAAAGATACGCAGTGCTTGTCGATGTGATGGCGATTATTTATCTGTTTATTGAGCCGGAGAAATTTTATATTCCGCTGCTTACGATTCTCTGTTCATTTGCGGGATACACGATTTATCTGGCACAGAATAATATTGTACCGATGTACTTGTACACGGTCGTATTTATCCTGCTTATGTTTGACCATGCAGTCAGCTGCATGAAACTGATGAAGGAAAATGTTTTGGAGTAAATTATGGACAAAAAGATAACCGATTTTATTGTGACAGAATTAAAAATTGGAAAGTGGCGTCTTGCACCGATCGATTTTCTGCTTCTTGTTTTTGCGGTGGTGTTCGGTGTTATGACAAGAAGCTGCGTGGTTTCTTACACATGTATGGACGCGAAGATGTATCTGGAACTTGCAGAAGGATTAAAGATTGCAACTGCATGCTTTGATGTGCTTCTTTCCGTTTTGAGCGGATTATATGTATATGAATTGACACATCATAAATTAAAAGCGTTTCTCGCATATGCGATTGTGATTATGCTTCCGGTACTTGCTGCGGGAAGTGCCATGTGGGGAATGGGAGATTCGGTGTTTGTATTTTTTGCCGTGCTTTCGCTTTACCTCCTGACCAAAGGGAAAGGAAATGCGGCGGTCATTGCATATGGTGTGAGCCTGTTTTTAAGCCGATATGCATTTTTCCTGCTTCCGGTTTTTGCGATTGCATTTATGCAAAAAAAGACGAAGCTTGTCTCTTACCTTGCCCCGTTTTGCGGAGCATGGTTCCGCAACGGAATTGTGACAGGTGAAGGAAGGCTTTCCTTCCCGGTTTTTGAAGCGGAGCGCATCCTTTCTCTGACAAGAGGAGAGAACCTGCTCAGCTACAACTGGCCGAACTTTTTTCAGGTCATCGGTCCGGATAAATTTGTGATGGAATATGCTGTCGTGTTCAAGAGTCTGGCTGCAGTTGTTATGCTGGCGGTGGTCGTTCTTGCTTTGCAGAAAAACGAGGAACTGAAAGCAGGGAAACTGATTTCACTTTCGCTGCTTCTGGCTATGGTATTTCCGTATATTATGCCGCAGATGGATGAGCGATGCGGACTTTTGGCGGACATCCTGGCAGTAATTTTTGTTATGAAATATACAGATATGTACTATGTGGCGATTATCCAGGTAATCATCTCCTATATTGCATATTCGGCTTACTTTAGGGGGGAACCGGTAATTGCGCTTAGCTATGTGGCGTTTGTCATGCTGTTTCTTATCGTTATCATGCTCCGGTTTGTGATGAATGGTAAGAGACTTTCGATTTGTTTTAAGGAAAAGGAGAATTAATGTATGAAACAGGCGCAGAAGCTTGATTTCGTGGACGGACTCAAAGTCCTGTCCTGTCTTACGATTTTTAATTTTCATTTTTTAAATTTCTTTTATTGTGGATTTTATTCCCTGCTTCCGCCGGATTTTCACACGCAGTTTGTGGAAGCGTTTGTCGGTTCAACGCCGCTCAATCTTTTGATGGGCGGGAAATTCGGTGTTCGTATTTTTATGACAATCAGTGGTTTTTTTGTCGGATACCGTTTTTTTGTAACGGGAGATAAGTCATCACTTACCTCCGGAGTTGTCAAAAAATATTTTCGTCTGGTGTTTCCGATTATCACAGCCAATATTGCAATTTATGCAATGATGAAACTGGGGCTTTACATGAATGCGGAAGCCTCTGTGGCAGCGGGAAGTCAGGTGTTTGTAGGTAACTACAATCAGTTTCAGCCGAGTCTTTTGGCGGCAGTGTGGGAGGCTGTCTGGGGATGTTTTGCCACGGGAGCAAATCAGTATAACGGGCCGCTTTGGTTTATCTATTATGAGTTCTTCGGAACACTTTTGATTGCAGCAATTCTTTCTCTTTTAGGAGACAGTAAAGCGCGCTACGTGGCATATGCGGTCGGCGGTGTGCTTGCCATCCGTTCTGACTTCCTTCCGTTTATACTCGGTGCGGTTGTGTGTGATTTAACCTACCGTCCGCCGGTATGGATTGAGAAGCTTTCAAAGCAGAAATGGCTGATGTGGCTTTTGCTTCTCTTCGGAGTTGCACTTGGTTCGTATCCGCCGATCGGTGAGCCGGAGAGACTTGTAGGTTCCATCTATGCGATGATTCCGCCGAAGGTAATGTTGTATTATATTGTCGGTGCAGCCTGTGTGCTTTATGCTGTACTTCATTTGAAAGTACTGCAGAAAGTGCTCGGTGCGCGTGCGCTCACGTGGTTGAACACTTACAGCTACGGGTTCTATTTGACACATTTCCTCGTGCTGTGTACATTTTCGAGTGGATTTTATCTGGCACTTTGCGAGCATATGAATTATCATCTGCTTGCGGTGCTCAATTATGTTTTGACGTTTGGACTGACCGTATTTATTTCGTTCCTGATTCACAAGTTTGTGGAAAAACCGGGGACGCAGTTTGCAAATGGTATTGCGGCAAAACTTTGTAACAAATAATGGAGATATCATATGTCCGGAAAACAGAGAGAAAAGTGGATAGACCTGGCGAAGTGTATTGCGATTTTCATCGTGATGATTAACCACAGCCGGCTTGACGTCCCGGAAGTCAAATTTTGGGGAGGTATGTTTTTTGTGCCTGTTTTCTTTGTTCTTTCCGGATTTACATATCGCAGCAGGAAAGAATCTTATTGGTCGTTTTTCGGTAGAAAGGCAAAGCGCCTTCTTCTTCCGTACATAGCGGCAAACGGGATTCTTTTTGCTTTCTTTGTTTTGAAAGATGTGTTTTTGGCAGATGGAAATTTATCGGATATATGGTGGGACTTCGCCGGTATTTTTTATGCAAGAAACCAGCTTTTCTCATGGGAGACTCCGACATTGTTTTTTCCGAAGTTCGGAGCAAATATCTATTTCCTGCAATGCCTGAATTCACCGACCTGGTTTTTGCCGGCGTTGTTTTTGACAATGGCGCTGTTTGAGGCATTGCTCCGGTTGACGAAGAGAGACGGACGAAAAATGCTGCTCGGTGCAGTTATATTGTTGTGCCTGGCAAACCTTTATCACTATCTGTTTCCGTTGCTTCTGCCATGGAGCATAGATGCGATTCCGTATTTTCTCATCATGTTTATGTGGGGATATTTCATGGGAAGAAAAGAATTCTTGACATACTTTGATAAGCACAAATGGGTGTTGCTTCTTCTCACCGGCGGATTTTTGCTGTGTTCGATGACGAACGGTTCCGCCAATTATTCCATCGGTAATTACGGAAGGTCTGCGATGATGGCACTGTACAATGCCCTTGTTTCATCCACAATAGTGATGTATCTGTGCAACAAGGTCGAAAAATGGATTCCGCGTTTCCTGACGGTGATCGGGGAGCATACGCTGTTTTTGCTCTGTTACCATCTGTTTGTTTTTTCGGTGCTGGAGACGGTCTTTGTGGGAATTCATCCGGTGCTTATGATACTTGCCACTGCCACAGGATTGACACTTATGGCATGGGGAAAGGAGAAGGTGAAGAATGCAAAGAAACAACGCGATTGATGCGGTCAAAGGGTTTGCGATTCTGCTTGTCATGATCGGTCACTGTATTGTTTTAAACAATCTTCATCAGACCGACCCTTATATATATGATGCCATCAAATCTGTTCAGATGCCTCTTTTTATGCTGGTGAGCGGAGTACTTGCCTCTTACGGTGTAAGGAAGAACGGAAGAGGAACAGGTTTGAAAAAATTGCCGCAGAGAGCAGTTTCCTATCTGCTTCCGTTCTTTTCATGGTTTGTGCTTGTGCATCTCTATACGCATATAAAAGCAGGGACGCTCACGCCCGCCGGGTTTGCGGGAGAACTAAAAGAATTGCTGTTCCAGACAGACCGGGGGCTGTGGTTTCTCGTGACACTATTTGTCGCAACACTCTGCACGATGCTGGCACAGATGCTGGCAGATAAGCTTCCTTTTAAGGGGATTGGAAAGGCGGTTGTTTTCTGCAGTGTCAGTGTGTGTTTTTATCTGCTTTTCTTTTTACAGTCACGCAGCGGCAATACGTTTTTAAGTCCGGCGCTGATGCTGCAATATTTTCCGTTTTATCTGACGGGCTACGTTGTAAACGGTTACGGGGAGAGTTTCCTCGGAAAGAAGAAGAGAGACGATTCTCACAGCGGTCGCAGAAAAGCAGCAGAGGCAGTTTGTGTCGCGGCAATGACGGTGGTATTTGTGTGGATGGTTATTGCGTTTGATTTGACGAAGCCTGTGGACGGTTTCAAGACACTCCTGCTTCAGACGGCAGCGTCGTTTTTCGGGACTGTATCCTGCTACGCAGTCATTTACCGTCTGGCAGAGAGGTACCAAAAAAAGACAGAAAAGCGAGGTTTCCTGTCTTTTGTCGGATTATATACACTTGAAATTTATGTGCTGCACTTCCGTTTTGCAAGACTCCTTGGATTGTCCGAAAAAGGACTTAGATTTTACAGCCCGGAGGGAATCGCATGGATCGTGCTTGCATTTTTACTTATGAGTGCGCTCACGGCGGTGATGATTTTTATCATTCGCCGGATTCCTGCCTTGTCCCTTCTTTTGTTCGGGAAGAAACATCTGCCTTTGCGCAGAGCTTTTCGACGAGCATAAGCAAAAGAAGCGCAGCTGTTGCGTACATCATCGGATAAGAATATTGAATAAACGAGGCAGGGGCAGTCAGGAAAATGACTGCCTCTCTTGCGATTAAAGCAAGAAAACCAAACAGGAGAAACCATTTTTTTCGTACAAGCGAAGTGACGGTTGCTGCGAGCAGAAGAACGAGCATCGGCAGAAAGGCTTCGCCGCCGAATTTGAAGAGCGCAAGCGCATAACCCTCGTGGTAGGAGAGCGGAAGTCGCTTGTAAGCCTGTAGCATTTCCATACCGTAATCGCGGTCATGTTCGTACAGATGAAAATCGGTTGATGCCACCGGTTTTAAATTCAGAACCATATCTTTGTCATAGCCGAAAAATCCGTTCGTCACGCAGAAAAGCTGCAGACGTTCCCCGAAGTACAAGTCAAGATTGTTTAAGATGAGGCGGAATGCACTTTTTAAGTATGCATCCTGCATTTCTTTGGTTGCGCCCGTCTGCGTATAGCGTCCCTCGTTGTGGTCTGAATTGTAACGGTTGTAAGCGCTGCAGGAGAGCGAGTCATTGTGAAGGTAACCAAACTCCGTCACGGCGCTGATATTATCGATGTCCTGCTCGCTTCCTTCGTAGGTCTGGTCACGGTGCAAAATAACGGACAGCGGACGCGTGGTGGAAATAATCAGGTAATCGCTTCCGTAGTATTTGTCCTCGCCGACAGACTGCGGTATTTTAATAAGCATAAACATGACAATGGAGAGTGCAAAATAGATAAAGGCCTTTTTGACGCTGTGGTACGCAAAACCGATAAGAAACAGCCCAATCGGCAGAAGTACAAGACTTTCGCTTCGCCAGAGAGCAAGTATACCGGTCAGGAGTGCAAGGAGCAAAAGCTTGCGCGCAGTAAGGTGTGCGTTTTCCTTCCACTCAAAATACAAATATACAAAGTAGAACACGAAAAAGCTTGAGTAAATTGCCGGGCGGAAACACATCAGTGCTCCGAGCAATGTAAACGGAAGAATACCTGCCAGCAAAAGCAGGCGGCACCATTTGGAATCATAAATCCGGTCGGCGCGCCAGTAGATATAAGAAAAGACGAGTGCATAAAAAATGTCCGACAAAAGCACCGGAGCAGCAGACATCGGAAACAGGGACATCGCCGTCATATAAAAAAGGGATGTCAGATAATTGTGCCAGTAAACCGGATAATAGCGTGTCGCATAGGAAAAAATAATCGGGTCATCATTCATGTAATAGCCAGGATAGGTGATGAGGAGTCCGATTCCGTAAATACACATCAAAATAACAAACGGGACAAGAAGTTTCGGACATTTCCATGCGTACACGAGAAATTCGATGAAAAGAAACAGGCAAAGGAGCACGAGAGCCTTTGTCAGCACGTGCATAAGTCCTGCCATTTGGAGGTCAATCGGGAGACAGTTCATATTAAGACCGTCCCGTGAAAAGATTTTCGTATCTGTAAAAAAAGTAACAGCCCAGAGCAAGAGGGCGGTGGCTGCGATATATATATGTTTTTTGTTTTTTGAAAAAAAGTTGTTCATAGATTACCTCGCTGTTTTTCTATGGATTTAGTATACCCTCTTCGCGGATGGCATGCAAGTGTGGGTGACAACACTTTTTCGTACATAAAAATGTTGTGTGATTGCACTTTTTCGTACATAAAAATGTTGAAATACGACATGGCTATTTTGTATAATGCAAAAAGAAGCAGAAGATAATCGGAGGTTTTTATGATACTTGTATTTCCGGCTGCGCTCGCAGCCATTCTATATTATTTTTATCAAAACGGTGAAGAGCCGGCCAAGGCACTCGGGAAGGCGATTCTCATTTTCGAGGCGTTTGTCGTGCTTTTTACGAATGTGCTCAGCATCGGCAGCAGCTTAAACAGATGGTCGGTTTTGATTGCCTGGGTTTTGGTGATTGCAGTCTTTACGGCACTTGGGTTGAAAAAGCATGGCAAGTCCTATGTGAAGCCAAAGCGGGGACAGGTGTTTGACCAAAGTCTCCTTACCATGACAGAGAGAAGTCTTCTGGTGATCGGGCTTGTGCTTCTTGGGGTTCTGCTTGTCGGAGCACTTTTTACCGTGCCGTATAACTACGATTCCATGACGTATCACCTGGCACGTATCGGTTACTGGATAGACCACGGTAACGTGAATTACTATCTGACAAACATTGACCGCCAGCTCTATTCTCCGGTGCTTTCCGAGTACAATATGCTGCATATGATGTTGCTCTCAGGTAACGATTTGTGGCTGAATCTTCATCAGTATATGTGTATGCTCATTGCCGCATTTTATTTTTATAAAGTGGCGCGCATGCTTGGAACAGACAGAGGGTTTTCGATTTTCGGCGTCTTTATTTTTGTCACGATGCCACTTACGATTACGCAGAGTCTTACAACACAAAATGACCTTTCGGCTACGATGTGGTATGTTCTGTTCTTATATTATCTGCTCTGGTTTGTGAAGGCACCGAAACTGAGCTTTGCAAAGGAGACAAGGAGGGAACTGATAGAAAATCTGATCTGTGTTGCTGCCTGCGTCGGCTTTGCATTTTTGATGAAGGTCAGTGTGTGCGCGTCCATGATTTTCTTTATGCCGTGGGTTGTTGTTTGTTGTATCAGAAGAAAAGATAAAATCAAGGACCTTCTTCTCTGCGCGGTGACAGCGGGAGGAGTTTTGGTTGTGACCGTCAGCGAGACACTTGTGCGCACCTACCTTGCGTGCGGAAGTTTCATTGCGGATACGACAAGCGGGGATATTATGGTGGCGACCAAAAATGTCAGCTACATCATTGTAAATATATTAAAAAATTTCTCGCTTCTTATTACACAGCATCTGTGGACGTGGATTAACGGATTTATCTATCGTATAGCGATTTCGGTCGGAGCACTTTTGAAGGTCGAAGTCAACAATATTGCCATTGCGTTCCACGGTTTTGATTTTATCACGTACTTAAATACCGGAGACGATATGTACAGTCACGATCGTACATCCAGTGCATTTGCTGCGTACTTTGCACTTCTTGCGGGAGTGCTTCTCGTAGTTGCACTTGTTATCTGTATTGTGCGTTTGCTACGTGCGAAGTCACTTGCCAAGAAAGGGACCGGAAAGCAGTTGAAAGAGCCGATGAACATCAGCTATGGTTTTGTTGTCAGTGCGTGGCTCGGATTCGGTTTTATCATGGCACTTCTGCGCTGGCAGCCTTGGGGCTCAAGACTGATGTATCCGGCGCTTGCTGTTACCGTGATTGCGGGTGTGCACATTCTCGGGGCTTTTTGCGGAACGTTTAAACGCAAGGGACTTATCATTCTGCCACTTGCAGTGCTTTCGTTTATACTTTGTTTAAAACCGCTTGAGTACAATATGCAGCAGGCAAAAGATTATGTTGCAAGCGGTTGTGAAAAGAGAGCGAAGTTTTATTTTGAAAATAACAAGAGATACTACACATATCGCCGTCTCTTAAAACAGGTGAAGGCGATGAAGGCCAAAGATGTGGCAGTCGTGATTTCCGGGGACGGATATGATTATCCGCTTTGGAAAATATTCCATGACAGTTACCCTAAGGCAACTTTAAGACATATACATGTAGATGATACCAATATGGTGTTGCAGGAAGCAGAGACCGACAAAGAACCGGATTGCATCCTGTGGATAGAAAGAGGCCGTCTGGAAGTCGGCGACACACTCGACTATGCGGGAACCACATATGTCTGTGTGTACGTGGATGCTTCCGAGAAGGCCCCGGACAGTCTACTCATCAAGCAGACGAAATAATTCATCTTTTGTGCGGGCAATATGAATGTTTTCATAGAGTCCGCATAATTTTTGGAAATAATCCTCGTAGTCGCATTTTTCGTTGAACGAATCACCGGCGAGCGGATAGAGGAAAATAATCCGACAGGCGGAGTCAAACAAAAGCTTTCCGGAAACACAGGCGGTTGAATAATAAGAAATCAACGTCTTATCTTCCATATTGCCTGCCGCAACCGCAAGTTCAAACGGACAGGTATCCGTATAAACGCGGATGTGATCCTCGAACCGGTCATGGTCGCCGCGCGGATGAGGTTTGACAACGAAATTGTCAAAGCCGACATGCTCAGCGATATCTAAAATCAGTCCGCGGTAAGTCAACGGATTTTGTGTGCAGTTGGCAGTTCCCTGACCGAGAAACATATATTTTTCGTCAAATGAACGGCTTTCAAACTGCAAAATATCCTGTATCTGTTCCGTGACGAGGGCGATGCGCTCTTTGGTCTTCGGAATCTGTACAAGAGAAAAGCCTGTCGCGGTACTGTCTGCAACATTATTTTCTGCAAGGGTCGGTTCAAACAGATAGAGCTCGTTTTCCTTTTCTTTGATATCATATCTAAACAGCAGCTTATACATTTTCTGTCCAAGGGATGAGGAAACCGTCGAGACGGGAGCTTTTGTATAGCTGGCAAATCCGTCCTCAAAGCGGTGGAAACAAACCTTTTTGTTCCGTTTGATGGCTGTCTTGGAGATTTCCTTCACAATCTCATCCGGCATTCCCGGAGAAGCAAAAAAGATATCATCGTACACATCAAATTTCTCAAAGGTTCCTTCTTCGAGCATTTGGGCTGTGGTCGGGTTATATGCAAAGCTCTCCCACAGAACAACCGGAGCGGACTTGTACGGATTTTTAATCTTTCCTGCATCTGCAAAAAACACCTGTCTAAAATACTTCTCCAGACGGCCGGATTTATAAAGTTCATAAAAAAACGGTGATTTGTCGGTCAAAACAAGGTCTACTTCATCCTCTGCAAAAAAGGCATCTTTGATAAACAAAAATACCATCAGGTGGTAGCTTGTACTTGCAATGCCGAGAATATGTTTTGCCATTTTGAGTGCTCCTTTTTGGGTGCTGGATTATATTTAATTTCTTTATATATCCCAAGCACCAACATAATATATCACAGTCAGGGCGCTCCCGCTCTGTGAAAAACGTAGCAGTACTAAGATTTTTTCGCTACGCTCAAAAATCAAGTGCTGACGTTTTTCAAAGCCTGTCAGATGATATATTATGTTGTTGCTTGGGAGAATAAAAACTCACATTTTATATTTCTTCCCCTCAAAAGACACAATCAATAATTGCAGGTTGTGTGTGGGGGACTGGACCATAACGCACGCAGAAAGTTGTTTGAAGCATGTTGTTCCGGCAATTCTGTTTATAAGTTGCCTAGGGGCTTTGAAAAACGTCAGCACTTGGAATTTTCGAGCTGTGCGATGAAAATTCCTTAGTACTGTTACGTTTTTCACGGAGTGAGAACGTCCCCGTAGCGGCTTATAACAGAATTGTCGGAAGGAGATGGGTTCAAAAAACATTCTATCTGCGCAACACTTTCGCTATCGTATCCACAAAAATGGCACGCTCTTTCTTCTCAAAGAGAAACAGGAAGTTGATGACGCTTCCTAAGACTCCGCAGATGAGGATATCGACAATGACCATCAGCCAGCTTGTTGTCGGAATGATGCTGCCCAGAATCAGAAACAGGATACCCATAAACACAGTGACTGCGATGTAACGGAAAATGGTCGGATAAAACGTCTTTTTGGGAATCTCCAGACAATGCGCTGCATACATCGGTGTAAATGTCAGGTTCTTGATAATTCCCAGAACTGAGGAAACACCGGTGATAAAATAAATACCGTACGGGCGAAGGGTCGGAATCGCCAAAAGAACGAAGACAATACCGACGTTTAAAAGTCCCATAATCAGAGTGACAAGAGAATTCCATTTTAATTTATTTACGATCGTGTACACATTAAATAACGGGCTGATGGCGCCTCCGATGAGGGCACCGAGCATAATCAGAACCGTCAGGAGATAATAGACATCAATGATGTCGCGCTGGCTTGGGAGCCACATGTAATAAAAGGATATTCCGAAGCCCAGAATATAACAGAGAGGAATGTTGGCAAAAAATCCGGTCAGTTTCATGGCGGATTTCATACCGCTTACCAGCTCTTCTTTGTCATCTTTGGCAAAACTGATAGTAAGAGATGGGGTAAATACGGCTGCGATGGTTTCATACAGAGTGTTTACTGCCAAAACAATCGTGGTTGCAGTTCCGACATACCCGCTTTCCGCTTTGCCGACCCAGAGATTTGTAATCAGGGTGTTGAGTCCGTTGGTTAGTGCCTGACCTGCACGCATCACGGTATTCCATACGCCGGCAGATAAAATCTCGAGCACGGTTTTCAGACGAAAATGTCTGCGGCTGACTTCAATTTGCGGCAGAAGTTTCTTTGTGTAATGGATGTAAGTGATAAACAAATAGACGGACGAGAGCAGTGTTGCTGTTCCGATGTAGCTGACGCGAATCGGAAGAAATGCAAATGCTGCGACGAGCAGTCCGGCTTTTAAAATCTGCGATTCGATTGTGCGCAGAGCAGACAAATCCAGTCGGTTGGCTGCAAAAGTTGCTGTTGAGAATGTCGTCGATACAATGGTCACCATGAAATTAGCGAACATTGTGGCAAACAGAAGTTTGACATCCGACACAAGTGCCGGTGAAATATTGACGAGCTTTTCGAGATAAAAAACAACTGCAGCACATGGGATGAGCAGAGCCGCCACAATCACGAGGTTTGCATACATGACGGAGTTAAAGTAGCGATTGGCGCCCTCCGTGTCGTTCTGATGAATTTTGACTGTAATAAAGCGTCCTGCCATGGAGTTTAAAGCCATCGCCATGATTGCGGCGTAGCTTACGAAATTGTTTGCCATTGTGACAAACCCCTGGGCTTCCGCGCCGAGCTTGTCTATGACGGTCGGCGTAATCAGGAAGCTGATGCCGAGACTGACCAGGCATGACAGGAGACTTGCTGCCATATTTATGATTAATTGTTTGTTTTTACTTGCTTCATTTTTCATAACTTCTAGTATAACATTATACCTGTGGAAAGGCAAAAAGATTATTTTCATTGCAATCCATAGGTCTGAATGGTAAAATATAATAGATTATGTGCAAAAAGGTGAGATGAATGAAAATTATGCCGAACCGGTTGGACCGGGGCTTTTATCAATATCAGGAAGAGTTTGAAAATAAGGCGCTGGAAGTGCTTCGCAGCGGATGGTATGTTCTCGGCAACGAGGTAAAGCAGTTCGAGGAAGAATTTGCGGCCTATGTAGGGGCTAAGTACTGCGTCGGTCTGGCGAGTGGATTGGATGCGCTCTGGATGGCGTTCCGGATTCTCGGAGTCGGCGAGGGCGATGAAGTGCTAGTGCAGTCCAACACATACATTGCAAGTGTGATGGGTATCACCATCAACGGCGCGACACCGGTTTTTGTGGAACCGGATGAATGCTACGGCATTGATGCGGCGTCGCTGGAATCGAAGATTACAGATAAGACGAAAGCGATTCTGGTTGTTCATTTGTATGGACAGGCGTGTCAGATGGATACGATTTGTCAAGTGGCAAAGAAGCATAATCTCTACCTTGTTGAGGACTGTGCGCAGTCGCACGGTGCATGCTACGGAGAACGGATGACGGGGACGTTCGGGGATATCGGATGCTTTTCGTTCTATCCGTCCAAGAATCTCGGGGCCTTCGGAGACGGCGGGGCTATTACAACCGATAATCCGCAGATTGCGGAAAAAATGAAAATTTACCGTAATTACGGCAGTGAGAAACGGTATTATAATATGGTAGTCGGAACGAATTCACGACTGGATGAATTGCAGGCAGGACTTTTGCGCGTGCGTCTTTCACATATGAAGGAACTTACAGAAGAAAAAATCCGTATCGGAGAACGATACGACAGAGAATTGTCAAATGATGCATTTGAACTGCCAAAACGAAGAGAGAATGCCAATCATGTGTTCCATCAATATGTCATCCGTACGGAGCGTCGCGATGAACTGATGCGATATCTGGAGGAAAAAGGGATTGGGACCATTATCCATTATCCGATTCCACCGCACCTTGCACAGGCGTATGAATACCTCGGATTTGGTAAAGGAGATTTGCCTGTGGCGGAACAGTTTGCGGATGAGGTATTATCCATTCCGATGTACAACGGAATGACGGAGGAAGAGCAGACCTACGTGATTGAGACACTGAATGCATTTGAATAGACAGAACCTGCAACAGGAGACAGATATGGATATCAGACAACAGTATAAAATTATAGAATTTGGTGAATATGGTGATGAGAGAGGAAATCTTGTCGTGGCAGAGGGAAGCGGAAAAGACATTCCTTTTGAAATCAAGAGGGTGTTTTACATGTACGGCTCCGATGATACGGTTGTCCGTGGGCAACATGCGAACCGGAAAACAGAGTTTGTTCTGATTAATGTGAGCGGAACAAGCAAGGTGAAGGTTGACAATGGATTTGAGACAGATATTATTGAACTGAACAAACCGCGAATGGGGCTTTATATTCCGACGATGATGTGGAAAGATATGTATGATTTTTCCGAAGACAGCGTTCTGCTTGTGCTTGCGAGCGAACATTACGACGGAAACGAATATATACGTGATTATGATGATTTTATCCGCGAAGTTAAGGGCGGAGAGAAACAATAAAGAGACAGGAAGAAACAGATGAGTAAAATTTCGATTGTAGTACCGGTGTATTATAACTCCGATACGCTTATGCTTTTATACGAAGACATGAAAGAGAAGATTCTCGGCAAACTCGGAGATTACGAGCTTGTGTTTGTCGATGACGGTTCCGGGGATAATTCGTGGGAAATCATGAATGAAATCAAAGGAATGGATCCGAATGTGCAGTGTGTCAAGCTTTCGCGCAACTTCGGTGAACACGCGGCTCTTTTGGCTGGATTGTCTGTTTGTACCGGCGACTGTGCCGTGACCAAACAGGCGGATCTCCAGGAAGATTCCGAGATTATTCTTGAGATGTATGAGAGCTGGAAAAAGGGAAATAAGGTCGTGCTTGCGGTTCGCAAAGAGCGCGATGAAAATATTATTAAAAAGGCATTTGCACATTTATATTATGTGCTGATTCATAAATTTGTGGAAAAAAGAATGCCGGTAGGCGGCTGTGATTGCTACCTTGTGGACAGACAGGTGATTGAGGTGCTCGAGCGCCTCGATGAGAAGAATTCTTCCCTCACGTTGCAGGTGCTCTGGGCAGGATTTAAGACGGATGAGATATATTTCCACAGACGTGACCGTGAAATCGGAAAATCCAGATGGACACTTGCCAAGAAGATTAAACTTGTGCTTGATTCCATGATGAGTTTTTCGTATTTTCCGATTCGATTCATGTCGGGCCTCGGCGTGGCGTATGCGATTGCTGCTGTGCTGATGATGGTTTATGTTGTGGTTGAGAAGTTTACGGTCGGAACACCGATTCTCGGCTGGGCATCGCTTATGTGCGTTGTGCTGTTTTCGTTCGGTGTGATGATGCTGATGATGGGAATTCTCGGCGAATATGTGTGGAGAGCGTTGGATGCGTCGCGCAACCGTCCGCCGTATCTGATTGATGAAATTAAGAAATCCGGAGAGGAATAGAGAAGAATGAGAAAAGGACAGCTTTTAGGGAGCTGTCCTTTTTGATTATTGTTTTTGCAGTTGTTCCTGAAGCTGTTGTATGAGACGGTCTTTTTCTTCGAGAGCGAGACGCTGTTCTGAGATGGTTTGCCTCTGTGTATCGATTTCTGTATTTTTGGTGTCGAGTTCGGCTTTGCGTGCATCGAGTTCGGCTTTGCGTGCATCGAGTTCGGCTTTGCGTGCATCGAGTTCGGCTTTGCTTGCATCGAGTTCGGCTTTGCTTGCATCGAGTTCGGCTTTGCGTGCATCAAGCTCAGCTCTGCGTGCATCAAGCTCCGTTTGAAGCTCGTCCATCATATATTGGACTGTATTTTCATCAATTAATTGCAATTCTTTAGAGAACACTTCCATCATCCTCTCTGTATTCATGCATAAATTATAAATATCAGTATACAAAGAAGTGAAGTATGGGTAATTATCAAGCAAATGTTCAATCCGTTGTGGATGGTCGGTGCTGAAAAATGTCAACCATGCTTCCAACTCATCTTTGATGGCTTCATTTTGCCCCTTTTTTTTGAAGATGTCAAGCGAAACAAAAATGTATTTCTGGAGCAGATTCAGTTTGATACCGGTGTCGGAACGGGGTTCTATGTAGTGGATATAATTTTTAGGGAAAATATGGAATTCAGATGGACTTTTTTCAAATAGAACGATGGTGTACACCGGTTTTACATCTTTATATAAAAATTTTTTGCCCCGGTTTTCGCGAATGCGCTTGTATTGCCGGAGAAGCATATCCGCGGAATAACATGCGGCCCTCTCCCCGGGAAACATATAACCGATCCGTTGGATTTCAATATTGACGATACTGCCGTCTTCCAGTTCCACGACAATGTCCGTAATCAAAAGGGTTGCTTCCGATGCAATTCGGACAGAATCATTTGGAAGAACTTGCAGAATTTTCACATTTTGATTAAGAATGCAGGAAAGAAAACTTTCTACGCGCCCGGGTGTATATTCGGGATTCATGATTTCTTTGAAAAAGGGGTCGCTCAAAATGCGCAGACCCTTTGCGCCGCCACATAGCTCTAAAAAGCGTTCCTGGTTCGCTTTTGACATTTTGTTAAAGGAATTCGATAAAGCAGGTTTTCTTTTAATTTCTTCGAGAATCTCGTCACGTTCCCGTATGGCAGAAAATAGTGATTGGAATTGATTCATAAGCTACCTCCAAAAAAATATGTGTTTATAAATTGTGGTGTAAAAAGAAAATTGAAATGTAAAAAGATTGCGCATCCGCAGGATGCGGATGCGACATAATATAAATGATATAGACAATTATATCTTGCAAATAATACAAGTCAATAGAAAAGCTTTGTGCAAAATGCCGAAAAATTGGTATTTATCCGAGTAGAATAGCGATTCCGATACCGAGCAGGGCACCCATGAAAACCTGAAGCTTCGTATGACCGACAAATTCTTTGAGTTTTTCCTCTGTTGTAAGGGAAGTGTTGCTCATACTTTCGAAAATTTCCATCATCTCATTTAAAATCTGTGCCTGCTTTCCGGTTTCGAGGCGGACACCACAGGCATCGTGCATAACGATGATAGCTAAAATGGCGGCGATGGCAAATTCTGTGCTCGCCGGGCCGACATTGATAAAAATTGTTGTGGCGAGAGCACAGACCGTGGCTGAGTGTGCACTCGGCATTCCGCCGTCGCCAATCAGTCGCTCCAAAACTAATTTTTTGTAGACAATCAGATGCGTGATGGTTTTCAGTACCTGTGCACAAAACCAACCGATAACGGCATTGATCAAAATCTGATTCTGTAATACCTGTTCAAAATAATTCATGATAAACCCTCATTTGTTTGCATTTCAACCACAATTAGTATATCCTATTTTTAGAAAAATCACAATTATAAAAACAACAAAAATGAAACGAGGTAAAAGTCATGAAAACATACGGTGTAATTATGGCGGGCGGTGGCGGCACCAGATTCTGGCCTTTGAGTCGGAAGGAACGCCCGAAACAGCTTTTAAATCTGAGCGGGAAGGATATTATGGTCAATGAGACGATTGACCGTATTGCGTCTTCTGTCGGAAAAGAAAATATTTTTATCGTAACGAACGAGACACAGGCGAAGCTTATGAAAACGGAGACGGCAGGAAGAATGGCACCGGAGCGCATTCTTGCGGAACCGGCGGCGAGAAATACAGCTGCCTGCATCGGATATGCGGCGATGGAAATCGTGAAAAAATATGAAGACGGTATTATGTGTATCCTCCCATCCGATCAGTTTGTAAAGGATACGGAGGAGTTTACACGCGTTATGGATGCAGCTATCACGGCGGCAGAGGAAACGGATATGCTCGTTACGATCGGGATTGAGCCGACTTTTCCGGCGACGGGGTATGGATATATCTGCACGGAAAGCGGCGACGGGGTAATGGTTGGTGAGAGCGGAAAGCAGTACCGCAAAGTGAAAGAATTTGTCGAAAAGCCGGATGAAGAGACAGCGAAAGATTATCTTGCGAGCGGGAACTATGCATGGAACAGCGGAATGTTTATCTGGAAAGCATCTACGATTCTTAAGAAATTTGAAGAACTTTTGCCGGATATTTATGAGTGCCTGACAAGAATCGGTGAGGCGATGGGAACACCGCAGGAAGCGGATGTTATCCAAAAAATTTATCCTGAAATCCCGAAGATTTCTATTGACTACGGAATTATGGAACGGAGCCGGGATGTCATTATGATCGCCGGTGATTTCGGATGGAATGACATCGGAAGTTTGGATATGCTCAGCATCATGAAACCGGCGGATGAGAATGGGAATGTTGTTTACGGCGAGCAGGTAAATATTGACACAATGAATTGTATTTTATACGGAACCGACAAGATGATTGCGACAATAGGAATCCGGGATGTGATTGTTGTGCAGGAAAAAGATGCAATTTTAATCTGCGATAAAAACAGGGCGCAGGATGTCAAAAAAATAGTGGATATGCTGGCGGAGAAAGGTTTGGAAAGTTTCTTGTAATCGTCCGGAGTCGAATTTTGTCGATGAAAATGATTAGACATATCGAAAAAAAGAGAATATGATATGTTTTAGTCGCATGAAAATCCATTTCATAATAATTCATAGACAGAAGGTGCACAATGAAAAATAATGACGAAACGCGTAGTAAGAGAAGCTATGTAACTAAAATGATGCTGGAGCTGGGAGTTCCTGCACATCTGAAAGGATATCATTACATAAGGACTGCAGTGCTTATGACATCAGATGATATGGAGATGGTAAGCAGCGTGACAAAACTGCTGTACCCGGATATCGCTAAACAGTTTAAAACGACAGGACAGAAAGTGGAAAGGGCGATTCGGAATGCGATAGAAGTTTCATGGCAGCGCGGCAACATGGATGCGATGGAAGAGATGTTTGGATTTTCTGCAGCTACGGGCAAAGGAAGGCCTACGAACAGCGAGTATATTGCAAGACTCGCAGATGAAGTGCAGATGCATTATTCAGGGGATTACCCGAGAAAAGAATATAAATAGTTTTGATTTAAATACCTGTCTGCGGGGCGACTACACAGACAGGTATTTTTATTTTTCGTTTGCTTTACAAATACTATGGTTTGGGTGTAAAATGTAATAGATAATGCTCTAAAATAAATAAGGAGAACATCATGGCAAACAAAGAGATTAAAATCGGAAATTATATCGTAAATGAAACGAGTCGTCCGTATATGATTGCGGAGATAGGAATTAATCACAACGGCGACATTGACATTGCAAAGAAGCTTATGGATGCGGCGAACGCGACGGGTTGGCATAATGTCAAGTTCCAGAAGAGAACACCGGAGCTTGCGGTTCCGGAGGAACAGAAAAAAGTTCCGCGCTCCACACCATGGGGTGAGATGACTTATCTTGAGTACAAATACAGAGTAGAATTTGAGAAAGAGCAGTACGACATTATCGATGCTTACTGTAAGGATAAGGGTATGACATGGAGTGCGTCTCCGTGGGATATGCCGAGTCTTGAGTTTTTATTAAATTACGACATTCCGTATATCAAGGTGGCAAGTGCCTCCAACGGCAGGGATGAGATGATTGCGGAGGCTGCCAAATCAGGTAAGCCTGTGATTCTTTCCACCGGTATGACAACGATGGAAGAAGTAGACCATGCGGTGGAAGTGCTTGAGAAGTACGGGCACGGAGATTATATCTTACTTCATACGAACAGTGCATATCCTGCACCGGTCAAAGATTTGAATCTCCGTATGATTGAGACACTTCGAAACAGATTTGATTGTCTCGTCGGTTACAGCGGACACGAAGAGAACCTGGAGCCTTCGATTGCTGCAGCAGTACTCGGAGCCTGCGTGATTGAGAGACATGTAACTCTGTCACACAGCATGTGGGGAAGCGATCACAAGGCGAGTTTGGAAGTGCATGCGATGGACATGCTCAACAAGCGTATCCAGAATGTATACGAAGCGCTCGGTGACGGTGTGAAATATATGTCAGAGAGCGAAGAGGCGCAGAGAAAGAAACTTCGTACGGTATAAATTCAGGGGAGACTTAAGAAACGATGCAGGCGATTAATCGAAAGGGAAGACTTTTAGAGACATACAGTTTAATATTGATTGATTTGCTGTGCGTGATTGCGGCACTGGTGACGGCTCTTGTTTTGCGATTTGGAAACGTGCAGCAGGCGCTTTCCATGCAGGTGCATTATACGGTTGGGATTTATATGATGCTGTTCAGTTTGCTTTATAACGTCCTTGCAGATTGGAACAGAGGATTTTTTAAACGTGGTGTTTTTGTCGAGTTTGTTGCAATTGTGAAATACGACATTGTTATGATGGCAGCGGTGGCATGCATCATGTATATTACACATGTGGCGGGAGATTACTCGCGATTGACGTTCGGTTACTTTGCGGTCGCGAATCTCCTATATACGATGGGGGCGCATTGTGCTTTCAAAAGCTTTATGCTCCGCTATTATCAAAAGAGTAACAGCAGTGATAAGGTTATGGTTGTGACGGAGGGCGATTATGCGGAAGAGCTGATTAAGCGCATTCTCGCTTCCAAACCGTGGAACTATGAGGTGACGTCCATAGCAATTCTCGACTCGGATTTCGAAGGGGAAGAGATTATGGGAATTCCTGTAGTGGCGGGCAAGCATGACCTTTTTGAAGTTTCAAGGCAGATGCCGCTTGATCAGGTGTTTATGTATCTCCCGGGCATTCCGGCCAAGGAAGTGCGTTCCTACATCCTCGATTTCCAGACGATGGGCGTAGTGTGCCATTACAATGTGGAGATGAAGGAACTCAATCTTTCCGGCAAAACAGCAGGTGATTTTGCAGGCTATGCGGTTATGACGTTCTCTATGCAGTATTTCGATTATCGGCGAATGCTTATCAAGCGTTTGATTGATATTCTCGGCGGATTGGTGGGAAGCCTGTTTACGATACTGCTGACACCGTTTGTGGCTTTGGCGATTAAGATAGAGTCCAGAGGACCGGTATTTTTTGCGCAGACCCGTATCGGAAAGAACGGAAGACGATTTAAGATTCTCAAATTCCGCTCTATGTATATCGATGCAGAGGAACGGAAAAAAGAACTTGCGGCACAGAATGAGATGTCTGACGGGCTGATGTTTAAGATGGAAAATGATCCGCGTATCACAAAAGTGGGGCGTTTCATCCGTAAAACAAGTATCGATGAATTCCCTCAGTTCTTTAATGTGCTCAAAGGAGACATGAGTCTTGTGGGAACAAGACCGCCGACTGAGGATGAGTTTGAGCAGTACAGCAACCATTTCCGCAGAAGAATGAGTATTACGCCGGGACTTACCGGTATGTGGCAGGTTAAGGGCCGCGGCAAGGTAACAGAATTTGAAGATGTGGTAAAAATGGATCTTGATTATATCGACCACTGGTCACTGACATTGGATTTTAAAATATTGTTCCAGACAGTAGGAGTTGTGCTGTTTGGAAGAGGAGCAAAATAGAATTTACGGAGATTGCGATATACGCGGTATTTGTGATTTGAAGGAGAAAAAGAATGGAAAACAATTTTGCAGAAAGAGAAATTAATTTATGGGACATGTTTTGGGCCGTTTGTCTGAAGTGGAGAAGTATTCTGCTTTGGGCTGTTATTTTTGCACTCTTAGCAGGTGGATTTGGTTATTACAAAAGTGCTAAAGTAGCAGAACAGAGTGGTGTCACAAGTCAAGTTACTGCGGAAGATTTAAGAAACAATCTGACGTATGAAGAACTTCAGGCGGTTAATACCTATCTTGAATATGTACAAATATATGAAGAAATGTGTAATTACAATGAGTATTCTCCGCTTATGCAGATGAACTCGAATAGTTTTTTCGAAGGTGAAATCAGCTATTATGTTGAGAACGGTTATGTTGTGGAGTATCCGGTGATTGAAGGAAACAACAATATTGTTGCAATGGTTGAAGCTTACAATGCTGTTGTTCAGACGGAGGAGTTTGCAAAGCAGATAAAGAATGTCATTGCAGATGAGAATGTAAAACCGTATGCAATGGAACTGATTGATAATACGGAGACAAGTGACACGGATAAAGCTGCAGGTGTCTTTTCTATATATGTGCGTGCGCAAGATGAAGATACATGTATGCAATTGAAAGAAATTGTTAAAAAAGCGGTTGAAGATAATAAAGCAAACGTGAACAGCATGTTTGGCGAGCATGAAATTGTATTGCTTCAGGATGTTGTGTATAAAACGAACAGTCCTGAACTTTTAGTCGAACAAAAAGAGAGTGTAGACAGATGTTACGCATGTGGAATAGGATTAGCGCCTATCTTAGATAAGTTTAACAATAATCAGAAAACATACATTAACGTGTTGAATAAAGAGCAGGAAGAAGGATGCAAGGAATCCGGTGAAGCGGCAGTTAGCGAACCGAAAGTAACACCTACGGCGAAAGTTGATGTGAAGTATTTGATAATCGGCTTTTTGGGAGGCGCTTTTATTGCTTTTGCTGTATGGGTAGTTGTTTATTTGTTTGCAGGAAAATTGCGTTTGGAAGATGACTTCGAGAAAATCTTCAAGAATAAATTACTTGGCAGCGTACCGTCATATGATGCGAATAAAAAGAAATGGTTTGCATTTGTTGACAAATTTTTCCTGAAAATAAGACATTTTAATCAGCGTTATTTTGAGCGTGAAGAGGCGCTTGAAATGATAGCGGCGAATATCCGCATTGCTGCTCAAAAAGCAGACAGTAAGCAGGTTATGTTTGCGGGCGCTGTTTGTGGCAATGAAGAGAAGAAGGTAATGGAAGCAATTGCTGAGAAATTAAATAATGACGATATTGAACTTGTATGGTCTGATTCTGTTCTGTATAATGCTGAGGCGCTGCAGAGAATGGTTCAAATCGGGCATTTGGTTATGATAGAGAAAGCGGAAGCATCTCTTTATACAGAAGTTAAAAAAGAAATAGAGATATGTGCACAGCATGATATCAATTTAATCGGTTGTGTTATCGTATATTAGTGATGTGATTTTAAACGGAGAAAAGAGAATATGATTGATAATAAGTATGTAGTAGCAGTAGCAGGAACAGGATATGTCGGATTGTCAATGGCTGTACTTCTCGCGCAAAAAAACATAGTTTATGCGGTGGATATTGTGCCTGAAAAAGTTGACATGATTAATAATAGAAAGTCGCCGATTCAGGATGAGTATATCGAGAAATATCTTGCGGAAAAAGAGTTGAATCTGACAGCGACACTTGATGCGGAAAAAGCATACAAAGACGCAGATTTTGTAGTAATTGCGGCACCGACGAATTATGATTCACAGAAAAATTATTTTGATACCTCGGCAGTTGAGGCGGTGATTGAGCTTGTAATGAAATATAACAGCAAGGCTACGATGGTAATCAAATCAACGATTCCTGTCGGTTATACCAAATCGATTCGTGAAAAAACCGGGTGTGAGAATATTATCTTCTCGCCTGAGTTTTTGAGGGAGTCCAAGGCTTTGTATGACAATTTGTACCCTTCAAGAATTGTTGTGGGCACAGAGTTATCTGATCAGAGATTAGTAAAGGAAGCAGAAGTATTTGCCTCTTTACTGCAGGAAGGAGCTATTAAGGAAAGTATTGATACCTTGATCATGGGACTGACAGAGGCAGAGGCGGTAAAACTGTTTGCAAATACGTATCTTGCACTTCGCGTAAGTTATTTTAATGAGCTTGATACGTATGCTGAAATGAAAGGGCTGGACACAAAACAGATTATTGACGGGGTATGTCTGGATCCGCGAATCGGTGCATATTATAATAATCCGTCCTTTGGTTACGGCGGATATTGCCTGCCGAAAGATACCCGTCAGTTATTGGCAAATTATAAAGATGTTCCGGAAAATTTAATTGAGGCAATCGTAGAATCAAACAAGACGAGAAAAGATTTCGTTGCGGACAGAGTGCTCAAAAAAGCCGGATATTATGACTATTCCGAGCGGGATTGTTTCAGCGCCGAAGAAGAGAAGAAATGTGTGATAGGTGTGTATCGTCTGACGATGAAATGTAATTCCGATAATTTCAGGCAGAGCAGTATACAGGGAATTATGAAAAGAATCAAGGCGAAAGGCGCAACGGTTGTAGTTTATGAGCCGTCGCTGGAAGACGGAACAACCTTTTTCGGAAGTAAAGTTGAAAACAACCTGGAAAAGTTTAAAGAGATGAGTGATGCGATTATTGCCAATCGCTATGAGGAATGTCTGTCTGATGTAAAAGAAAAATTATACACGAGAGATATTTTCCAGAGAGATTAATGTACGAAAGGTGATAGTAATGGCTCGAATGCAGTTTATGAATACGGAAGTTGATAATATTACAATGCAGGAGGCTTTAGATGCCATTGAAAATCTTATCGGGCAAAAGAAGAATGCATATGTAGTGACTCCGAATGTAGATCATATTATTAAGCTTGAACATGATAAAGAGTTTAAAGAAGTTTATGATAATGCTGATTTGATTTTGGTAGACGGGAAACCTTTGTTATGGTTTGCGAAATGGTATAAGACACCTATTGTTGAAAAAATATCAGGGTCTGACCTTTTCCCGAAAGTTTGTGAAATGGCAGCTAAAAAGAATTTTACGATGTTTTTCTTTGGCGCAGCAGAAGGTGTGGCGGATAAGGCGGCCGAGAATCTCAAAAAGAAGTATTCGGGATTGCAGGTGGTTGGAACGTATTCGCCGCCTTTGGGATTTGAAAAGAAGCCGGAAGAATTACAGAAGGCAATAAATCTGGTGAGGCAGGCCTCACCGGATATTTTAATTGCAGCTTTAGGCTCACCAAAACAGGAAAAGTTTGTATATAAGTATAGAGATGAGCTCCAAGTACCGGTTTCACTTGGCCTGGGAGCCAGTATTGATTTTGAGGCCGGCAATGTTAAGAGGGCACCGAAATGGATGAGTAATGCCGGATTGGAATGGTTTTACAGATTGTTGAAAGAGCCGAAACGTATGTTTAAAAGATATATTATTGACGATATGAAAATATTCAAGCTGGCTGTAAAATACAAAAAATAAAGTAGGGAAAGATATGAAAATAGCGATATTACATTCAAGTGATTTGGATAAGATTTCTCCCGGAGGCGTGACACAGTATGTCAAGCAATTGATTAAATTTTGTGATGATGGTGAGATTACGGTTTTCGGAACGGGTGACTATAAAACAGTAAAAAAAGGTGAGAGGCAGGAAAGAGAGTATGCGGGTAAGAAGTACTATTTTATTCCTGTTTCGACGAATAAGAGAAGACCGCTGTCTATATTTTACTTTTTAAATGAATTTCGGTATTTAAAAGCGTTAGATGAATATGATGCCATTTATAGTCAGAGGATTGAGTACACGCTTCCGTTTTTGTTTAAAAAGAGTGCGAGAGAGAAATTGTATCAAATAGTACATGGTTCCATAAAGTATTCGATTACTTTTTACGGAAATAAAATAGGATGGATGTTACAGAAGCTGGAAAGGTTATCTATCAAGCTTGCCCGCAGGACGCTGGTCGTTTTGATGAGAGACGAAGTGGGAGTGCCATACTACAAGCGTGCATACAAAAAGTATGCAGACAAGGTTGATTATGGAAAAGTCCCGATAGATACGCGTCTTTTCCGGAGCTTGGACAAGGAAGAGTCCAGAAAGATTTTAAATATTGATGTGGCAGAAAAGGTTGCCCTGTATCTTGGACGTTTGGATGACGATCCGAAACGTATTTTGCTGTACCCGGAAATTGTTAAAAAGGTGAGAGAAGAGCTTCCGGATTTTCGATTCTTTGTTATTGGGACCGGTGAAGATTCAGAAAAGCTCAGAGAACTTATTGCGCAGTATGAATTATCTGACTGCATGTGCATGGTTGGATATGTGGAAGCAGGAGAAGGATTGAGCAGATATTTAGCGGCGGCGGATTGTACAATCAATATTTCGAAGTTTGAAGGGACTTGTACTTCCACGCTGGAGAGTATTGCCTGCGCAAGACCGGTGATTACGACGGATGTCGGAGATGTAAAAAAATATATGCCGGAAGGAAAGAACGGTATTATTATTCCTAATGATGATGCGATTGTTGATAACGCGGCCCGGGCAATTGTTGAGTTAATGCGCTCTCCGCGTGAAATGACGGATATTTACAAGGCATATGACGGACCGAACGTAATGAAAGAATTAAAGCAGATGTTTGAGGGAAAATAGCATGAAGATATTAATAGACTTAACTGCTTTGGCGGACAACTATTCCGGAATGGAGCATTATGCAGAGTCAATAGTGAAGGAATTGTTGAAAAATGAAAAAGGTTCTGATGTTTTCTATGAGCTTGTTTTTAAGAATGAAGTTTTTAAAAGTTTTCTAATTTATGAAGCATATGAAAATGTTAGTTTTACCGTATTGGAAGGAAAGGACAAGCTGTATTTTAACCAGGTCGTTTTGTTGAAATATTTAAACAAAACTAAGGCAGACAGATATGTGTTTATTGCCTTCCCGGCTCCGCTGCTTTTCCGAAAAAAGAACTCTACAAGTGTTATATTTGATATGGTGTGCTGGGATTGTCCCGAAACAATGACAACAAAAGCCAAATACTATTTCCGTGCGGGAATCACACATGCTGCGAAAATCAGCGATCAGATTATTACGATATCTGAATTTTCAAAGAAGAGAATTGTGCAGCGTTTTCCTAAAGTGAGTGACAAGATTCATATCGTATACTGCGGTGTGGATGAGCAATATATCGAGGAAACCGAAAAAAACGTGACAGAGGAATCGTTAGAAGCGGTAAGGGGAAAATACAATTTACCTGAAAACTATATTTTGTGTCTTTCTACGGTAGAACCGAGGAAAAATATGCGCTTGCTTATTGAGGCGTATGACGAACTTATTCAGGAAGGAAAAATAACGGAAAAGTTGGTTATTGTCGGAAGAAAAGGATGGAAGGTAGAGAAATTACTGGAAGGCGTTTCAAAAGCATGCACTTCCAATATTGTCTTTACCGGGTTTGTTGACGGCGAGGATCTCCCGATTATATACAGAGCTGCAAAGTGTTTTGTTTTTCCGTCTTTGTATGAGGGCTTTGGTATGCCGCCGTTGGAGGCAATGGCATGTGGAACCAAAGTTTTGGCATCAGATATAGAAGTTGCGAAAGAAGTTTTGGGCAATTATGTATTTTATTTTGAAAGCGGCGACAAACAAAGTTTGTGCGATAAGCTGGTGGAAATAGGAGAAGTTCAAGCAATAAGTGATGCAAAAGATTGTGTATTGAAGTATTCATGGAGAAAAGAAGCAGAGAAAATGCGAAAGTTATTACAAGCTGATTAAGGAAAACATGAAGAGAGGTTTCTATGGAAAAAAAGTACTGGGATATAAATGATATTATAATAATATTAACTACTTTTTTTGCTGTTTCCACAATCACACAAAGGGTTTTTCCGTTTTCTGTGAACAGAATTGTCGGAATTGTACTGTTAATGTGCCTGGTGGCGGACATGGTTTTTCATGCAAATAGAAAGAAAATAGTTTGGTGGATGCTGGTCGCAGTACTTTTTGGCGTTTCAGTGTTGGTCTCTGAAGATTTGAAATACAATCTGGAAAGCTATATTTATTGGATGACAACACTTTTTTTATTGCATAAGCTCACAAGGGCGTCAGCATCAGAGATGCTTTTGGAAGCCTTTGCAAAAAACAGGTTTATTGTTAAGTTATTGTTGTGGTTGTACACAGCATGCAATACCTTGTTTTTATTCATTCCCGAATGCTATGAGTCGTATTGGGGATGGGGCGGCAGAGGCTATTTTCAAGGATATGCAAGTACGCCTCATACGCTGGCGAGCGCAAGTTGTTTATTTATAACGTTGGCCTGCTTATATTTATTGTTGCAGGGATTGGATGTTGTTGTATTAATTGGATTGCTGGTTTCTCTTTTGTCGGTTTTTCAAAGCGGCGCGAGAGTATTTCTGATATCAGCGGTTTGTATTGTGTTGGTGGCATCGTATATTTTGTTTAGAAATATACAATACCGCCTTGCTTTTTGGTGTGTCGGCGGAGCGGCGTTTGTTGTGATGTTTCTGAAAAGCGGTATGATGGACAAGTTTACAGCGGTTATCTCCAACAAGACGACAGATGTTTTGGCGGCCTTTACCAATGCAAGAAGTACTATATGGGCGATTGACCTCAGAGAATTTGGTAAGGCAAGTCTGATACAAAAAATAATCGGACATGGATTTGATTATGTACCGAAAATAAATCAAATGTATTACGGAGATCCGATTTGGGCGCATAATGATTTTGTGCAGTTACTTTTATCTGTTGGTGTGCTTGGGTTGGCTATATATCTTTTATCCATCGCAGATGTGGTAGCGAAAATGAAGTGCTCTTCCTTTTTTGTGAAGTTTTTCTTTGTAATATACATTATGTTGCCTGCATTTATGAACGGATTGTATATTTATCAGCATCTGGTATATAGTGTGTTTTATTTATGGCTGATAGCCGGTTTGTATAGTCGGCGGGATATATATTTGAGGACTGTTATAAAGAAAGGATTAACTAAAAAAATATGACAGAAGAAAAATTAATCAGTGTAGTTATACCGGTTTACAACGCTGAAAAGTATTTAAAAGAGTGTATTGAATCATTTCTCAGACAGACATATAAGAATTTGGAAATTATCATGGTAGATGACGGTTCCACGGATGCGTCCGCTGAGATTATTGAGGATGCATCGAAGAAGGACAAGAGGATTCAGTATATATACCAAAAGAATAGTGGTGCTCCTGCCGCCAGAAATAATGGTCTTGATCACGCAAAGGGAGAGTATATATATCTCTTTGATGCGGATGATTTGGTAGAAGATGATACGATTCAACTATTGTTCTCGTTGGCAGAAGAACAGGACGCGGATATTGCAATCGGGAATTTCAGAACCATGTTGAGTGCAGATAAAACAGTAGATTCCGGGGAGTTTGATTCTGTGAAGGTATACTGCGGGGATGAAATTTCAGAGTGTATGTTGCTTAGTCCGTTGCCGGGTAATAAGTTGTTCAGAAGTCGGATGATCAAAGAAAAAGAAATTCGTTTTGCGCAGGTTCGTTTAGGGCAGGATTTGAATTTTTATCAGAAAGTATTATCTGTTTCAAAGAAGGTGTGCGTGTGCCCGGAATATACGATGCGTTATCGTATTGTCGGTAACAGTGTCAGCCACAGTTATACCGGAAAAGTGGTAGATATTATAAAGTCGCTCGACGATGTTCGGCAGTTTCATGAAAATAATGGCGTCAGCGACAAGATAAAGGGTAATCTTGATGCGGTAAGGGTAAAACATTATGCGGCTGAAACATCCAAAGTTCCTAAGATAAAAGAAAAGAAAGTAAGAAAAGAAGTGATGGCACAGTTTTCGACTGCGTTTGATGGCTTAAAAGTTCCGAAAAGCGAGAGAAAGGGATTTGTCGCCAAAAAGTACTTTTTACTTAGGCTGAGAGTGGTGTTTTCATTTATCTACTGCACGGAAACCTACTGTTTTTTGCGTGAGCATTTAAAGAGAATTGTAAAGAGAGGTTAGCATGAGCAAATCGGTAGATATTGCATTTGTGATTTTGCATTACAACGCGATAAAGGAAACCATTCAATGTGTGGAATCTATTGAAAAAAATATAGATACAGACAATTATGCGGTTATAATTGTCGATAATTGTTCCCCGAACGGAACGGGGAAACAGTTGTCGGAAAAATATAACGGACATGAAAAGTGCTATGTGATAGAAAGTTCTGAGAATTTAGGCTTTGCAAAAGGAAATAATTTAGGCATAGATTTTGCCAGAAAAAAATTGCAGGCACAATATGTGTGTTGTACCAATAATGACACGATTATATTGGATAAAAAGTTTTTTGGAAAAGTAACCAAAGAATATCGCAAAACAAAGTTTGCGGTTCTGGCACCAAGGGCAATTACCGCGCAGGGCGATGTGCAACTTTATTTTGGCAGGATATTATCGCTTAAGGCCTATGAAGAGGAATTAGTCAAATTGACGAACTTGCTGAAGGAAGGCAGGTTTAATGTGGAATTGGGAAAGAAAAGGGCGCTGCGTGTGTTGTTTGAAAAAAATCCTCTTGGGAGAAAGCTGGTAGGATTTTGGAGGACTCTGAAAAACAGGGCCTATTCTACCAAATACGACGAAATGCTTCATGGATGCTGTCTTGTATTTTCGCCTGCTTTTTTTGAAAAACTGAGCGGGTTTTATGATAAGACATTTATGTACAGGGAAGAGGAACTTCTGTATCTGGAAGTAAGAAATGCAGATATGCATACGGTGTATAAGCCAACTATCTGCATTAAACATTTGGAAGATGTTGCAACGGACAGTGAGTACGAAACCAATGAGAAGAAGAATAAATTTATGTTCGAGTGTAAAGTCGATTCATTGAAAGTACTGATTGATTATTTGAAAAGCAAAGATGTTTAAAAAAGAAATTGGAGAGAAAAAATGCTGATAGTATGTTTTGGTCAGGGATTAGGAAATCAGATGTTTCAGTATGCTTTTTATCTGGCGTTGAAAAAAGCATACCCTGCATGTACGGTCCTCATGGATGTGGATCATATTATAGAGAAAGACCATAATGGTTATGAGCTCGACAGAGTTTTCGGAATCGAAACGAATGAGGCGAGATATCAGGATGTTGTCAAGCTGTCGGGAATTTACCCGAAGGAGTTTCCGCACGGAAAAATAATGAATAAACTGATGAAAATGGCAGGGGCTTTTACAGGTCCGCGCACCAGTTATATTAAACCGGATGATACTTGTTTGTTTTACAGGGAAGTGTTTGAATTGAATCCGCTGTATTCTTATTTGTTCGACGGAAGATGGACGGATGAAAGATATTTTGCAGATGTCTCTGAACAGGTTCAGAAGGCATTTACATTTAAAAATGAATTGAATGATAGGAATAGGAAATATTTACAGCAAATTCAATCCGTCAATTCAGTCAGTCTTCATATAAGAAGGGGCGATTTTGCACAGAACGGATTTTATCTGTTGCCACAATCCTACTATATGGATGCGCTGGAAGTGGTAAAGAAAAAAAATCCGGATGTTGAGCTGTTTGTTTTTACAGATGAACCTGAAAAGGTAGAAAAAGAGTTTCAATTTGAGGATAAATATACAATTATAGAAGGGAATGGCGGAAAAGACAGCTATGTTGATATGCAGCTGATGGCAGCTTGTAAACACAACATAATAGCCAACAGTACCTTTAGTTTTTGGGGTGCGTTTTTGAATGATAATAAAGAAAAAATAGTAGTTGCGCCGAGTCGCTTCAATCACAAACATGAAGCCGGATTTTATTGCCGCGATTGGGAAATTTTAGATATCGAGAAGTATATAGAAGAATGAAAGAAAAAACCAGAAAGACAAAATCGATAAAACTGAATAGCGTACTTTATGCATTTAAAGTCATGCTTGGAATTGTCAGTCCTTTGATTACTTTTCCGTATGTTTGCAGAGTTTTAAGTCCGGAGAGTATTGGGGCAGTATCCTTTTCAAATTCGATCATAAGCTATTTTGTGTTGTTGGCCGGATTGGGAATATCATCCTATGCGGTAAGAAAAGGAGTGCAGTATCGGGAAGAAAAGGACAAATTTGAAACGTTTGTTTCGGAAGTATTCACAATTAATCTGTGTTCTACGATATGCGCCTATCTTCTTTTTGCGGTTATGTTATGCTTCAGCGAAAAGTGGCAGGGGTATTTGTCGCTTATGTTGGTTATCAGTCTGACGATTCCTTTGACTACGTTGGGAATGGAATGGGTGTTTACGATTTATGAAGAATATCTGTATATAACTCTGCGTAGTCTGATTGTGCAGATTTGTTCAATTGCATTTTTATTTATCTTTGTACGTGGAGAGGAAGATGTGTTTGCGTATGCGGTATTTACCGTGTTTGTGAGCGTTGGCTCCAACCTTTTTAATTTTTTTAAGGTAAAAGATTATTGCAGAATCCGCATTGCTTTTACCAAGGGGATAACAGAGCATTTAAAACCGATACTGATTCTGTTTTTCTCTGCAGTTGCATGTCAAATATACCTCCATTCGGATGTTACAATGCTTGGGTATTTTGCAACGGACAGAGAAGTCGGATTGTATTCTGCAGCGGCTAAAATTTATAATCTGGTTAAAACGGTATTGGCAGTATTCATAACCGTGTCGGTTCCGAGATTGTCCTATTATGCAAAACAAAATGAAGAAGAATTCAGGCAGCTGTTTTGCAAGGTGATAAATGTATTGATGATTTTTATTTTGCCGATTACAATCGGAGTATTTGTTCTTTCGGATGAGGTCATTATGATTATTTCCGGTGCGGACTATGTGTCGGCGGGAGCAGCATTGAGAATTATGAGTCTCACTGTTCCGTTCAGCGTGTTAGGAAGCTGTATGGCATCCGGTTATCTGTTGCCGCATGAAAAAGAAAAACAAATTATGTATGCAACTATTTTAGGTGCGGTAGTAAATATCGGATTAAATCTGTACTTTATTCCTAAATATGGAGAGTGTGGAGCAGCGCTTACGATGCTGATAGCAGAAATGCTTGTTTTGGCTGTTCATATCTACAACGTTTTTAAAGCGTTTCGGACGCAGGGAGTGTTCAAAAATCTTTTACAGTGCGCGCTGGCTTCGGTAGTGATTATACCAATCTGCGCGTTTCTGGGGGGAGTATTTAGTAACATTTATCTGTTTGTTATAACATCGGTTGCGGTATCAGCGGCTGTGTATTTTGTGTTGCTTTTGATTTTCAGAAATGAAATGTTCCGTTCAGTGTTGTCTCAAATGATAACGATGCTGAAAAAGCGTTTGGGAAAGAGTTGAAGTATGTATCGATTTAAAGGGTTATTTAAGGGTATAGTCTTATATGGTATTGTCGTGGCAATTTTGATTAGTTTGCGCATTGCATCGTGCTGTGTTCCTACCGATAGAATTATTGAGAATCAAGAGCCGTTGATAGAAACTTTCGGATACAGAGGGGTGCTTCCGGGAGTTCCGATGGGGGAATATGGCATTAAAGTTGATTTTTGGACGGAGTCGTATTATATAAACAATGCATGCGTTGTAGACAATTCCCGACCTGTTTATGAGGCGTTTCATAATACGGTAGTCGGAATCGGAAAGGATCCGCTGGAAAGACTTATAAACTCCATTACAGGCGGAGCAAACTTTGAGACAATTGGAAGACCCCAGTACTGGTGGGGAGCACAGGTAATCATCAGACCATTGCTGTATTTCATGAATTATGAGGAAGCGGCGACATTATGGCAAATGATTTTTGGGCTTGTTTTCAGTGTATTTATTGCATCTGTTTATCGGCGTTTTCCGAGGCATATATTTGCAGCTGTTTTATTAGGGCTGTTATCGGTTAATTTAATTTCGGTGTCCATGATTTTTCATACAAGCTTTGTATGGGTAATAGCCTTCGGCATGAGTTTGTTCCTGATGAATACTAAGGCGGATTATGCGCGTGTTTTTATGTTGGGAGGAATGCTTACCGCATTTTTTGATTGGATGAGCACACCGATTGTCACCTTTTTATTACCAATCATCTTTTTGCTTTACAGTGTGTTTAATGAAAAAGAAAAGAAACTGACTGAGACTGTGATAAGTTTTGTGAAAGCAGGCGTTATATGGGCGTTGTCTTATGGCGGTATGCATGTAATCCGATGGGGATTGGGCTCTTTGGTTTTGAGAGACAATGTTTTTAAAATGGGTGCTGAAAGAGTGTCGCAGCATGGAACGATGAGTGATGAAGGATTTTTTGCGACTGTGCTAAACGATATCAAATTATGTACGCAGCAGCTTTCTTTCAATGTATTGATACCGGGAGGTCAGGACGCAAAGCAATATTGGTTGATTGTTATGATGTTGGTTGCACTAATTATGGCAGTCGGGGTAGCACTGATTTATAGGAAACGTTCTTTGGGTGTGTTTTTTTCGGTGATTGCTTTTTGCCCGATTGTTTGGATTATGGTGTTCCGCGGTTGGATTAGTGTGCATTATTGGTTTGCATACCGAATGCTGGGAGTCAGTATTGTTCTTGTGATTCTTTCACTGTGTGATACGTTTCATCATATTTGGAAGGGGTGGAGATATGCGAAACATAATAAAATGGTGCGGTAAGCACATTTTGGTTGTGATTCTCGGCAGTATTGTTTATATGCTGTCTTTTCACCTGGATTTTTTGAATTTGACCGGGATATATTTCTATGATGGCATTGTAAGATTATTGGTAACACTAATCGTGGTTGGACTTTTAGAATTTCTTTTGCGAAAAAGACTGTGCTTCGATTATAAAGATATTGTGTTGTCAATATGCTTGTTTTGCCTGTTGAATATGTTATGGCTGTCTTTGTGCGTGGTTTCGCTGGATCGTTCATTGTCTGTTTTTGTACTGTGCTATATGGATGAAATAGAGAATGTGACCGGGAACGGGATGACGGAAGAGGAACTGCAAGACGTATTTGATAAGGTATTTGTAGATGAATACGGTATGCTCGAAAGAAGATATGAGGAACAGCTGGCTTCCGGGAATATTGTCAAGAGTGGAGAGGGCTATATTCTTACAGACAGAGGCGAATTTATAACGTCAGTTTTCAGAATAGTCGGAAAAATGTACAACGTGGATGAAAGATTTATTTATCCTGACGTAGAGTGAGGAGGATACCATGAATAAAGACAGTAAACGTTTACATATTGAGCTGTTGAGAATTATGGCAATTTATCTGGTTATGTTTAATCATACCGGTGCAAATGGATTTGTGTATTTTCTTGGGACTCATGGAACGTTTGGGTACTGGGTGTATCTTTTTGTAAGTATTTTTTCAAAGGTAGCTGTTCCTATCTTTTTTATGATTTCAGGAGCGTTGCTTTTGTCAAAAAATGAGGATGTAATAACTGTTTTAAAAAGAAGATTTCTTAAGTATTTGGTTGTTTTGGTTGTGTTTTCTTTTGTGTGTTATTTTTATTCCGTAGGATTTCGGTTTTTCGAAATATCCTTATCAGATTTTTTTAAACATATTTATGCATGGAGTATTACGCCGGGTTATTGGTATTTATATGCATACTTAGCATATTTGCTGACGTTGCCCTTTTTAAGAAAAATAGCTCAAAATATGAGCGGGAAAGAATTTGTCTACATGATAATAGTTTTTTTTATTATGCAGATGATAACTGTTTTTCAATACTTTGCCTGGGGCGGAGAGGTGCGTTTAAATAGCAATTTTACGTTGTTTTTTATAAGTAGCAGTGTATTTTTCCCGCTGTTTGGATATTTTATAGAAAGAAAAGTGCCTTTAAAGTACTACACACGAAAGAATGTTGTTGTCGCCGGGGTTATTGGTATCGTAGCTATAATCGCATGCTGTATGCTTACGACGTACCATTGCAAGATAACTCAGTGGCAAGAAGGTTCTTGTCAGCAGTTTTTTACGATTTTGATATTTATCCCCGCAGGAGCAATGTATTTTGGACTAAAATATTATTTTGATAAACATCAGGTAAAAATTTGGTTCCGAAAAATACTGACTGCAGTTGGTTCTTGCACTTTTGGGATGTATTTGTTTGAACACATTTACAGAAATTTGACTTCATTAGTGCATTCGAAGTTGGTGCTCTATGTGCATCCGTTTTTGGCTACTTTTGTATGGCTTTTTGCAGCGTTTACGCTTGGTTTTTGCGTGACATTCATTTTGAAACGAATTCCTATTATAAAAAAACTGCTGTAAATCATCGGGGGCATTTGAGAGTAGCGCGTTATAGGTTGACAATATCGCCGCTTTTCAATTAAAATGTAGATGTGTGTTTGTAAGTATATATAACATATAAGGAGAAAAAATATGAAAAACGCTTTAATTACAGGTATTAACGGACAGGATGGTTCTTATCTTGCAGAACTGTTATTGGAAAAGGGGTACAACGTATATGGTATCATGCGTCGTAAATCCGTAGTGGATTACGGTAATGTGGAACATATTAAAGATAAGATTCACTTTATCTATGCTGATATGACGGACGTAGTCAGTCTTATCAATGCGATGAAGATTTCTCAGGCGGACGAGGTGTACAACCTTGCAGCTCAGTCATTTGTGGCTACGTCGTGGGAACAGCCGCTTGCAACAGCGCAGATTGATGCGGTCGGTGTTACCAATATGCTGGAAGCAATCCGTACTGTAAAACCGGAGGCGCGTTTCTATCAGGCTTCCACATCAGAAATGTTTGGTTTGGTTCAGGAAATGCCACAGACGGAGAAGACTCCGTTTTATCCGAGAAGTCCGTATGGAGTAGCTAAGTTATACGGACATTGGATTACAAAGAACTATAGAGAGAGTTATGATTTGTATGCATGCAGCGGAATTCTTTTCAATCATGAATCAGAGAGACGCGGTAAAGAATTCGTGACCCGTAAAATCAGTGATGCAGTTGCTCGTATTAAGCTTGGTGTTCAGGATCATCTGGAACTTGGTAATATGGATTCCAAACGTGACTGGGGTCATTCTAAGGACTATGTGTATGCGATGTGGCTTATGCTTCAGCAGGACAAAGCAGATGATTATGTCATTGCTACCAACGAGACAAGAACTGTGCGCGAATTTGTCACGAAAGCGTTCAAAGTGGCAGGTATTGACGTAGTATGGGAAGGAACCGGTGTGGATGAAGTCGGTAAAGACAGCGCAACGGGTAAAGTAATCGTTAAGATTAACAAAGATTTCTTCCGTCCGGCAGAGGTGGACGTATTGCTCGGAAATCCGGCAAAAGCGGACAAGGCACTCGGATGGGAGCGTCGTATTTCTTTTGATGAGCTTGTAGAGCGCATGGTAAAGAATGACTTGGAACTTGTGGCAAAAGAGATTAAATACAATAATTTATAAGAAGTTGCCAAGTGGCAGAAGTGAATAAAGAAAATAAGGGTAAGGGAATTCCGTTATGGGATTCCCTTTCATGGTAAAAGGTATGAGTAAGGCGTTGATTATCGGTGCTGCCGGGTTTGTTGGCAGTTATCTGGCGGATGTGTTAAAAAAAGAATTTGACATGGAAGTGGTGGCGACAAAACTTCCGCATGAAACAGTTCGTGACATGGATGACGTGTCGGTTTTGGATTTGAATATATTGGATAAGGATGATGTTGTAGAACTGTTAATGTCCGTGCATCCGGATTATATATTCCACTTGGCGGCACAAAGCTCAGTAGCGGTGGCATGGAAGAATCCGGGGCTGACGGTAGATGTCAATATCAAAGGCAGTTTAAATGTGATGGATGCAGTACGTGAACTGCATTACAAACCGCGCGTATTAATGATAGGATCCGGGGAGGAGTATGGACATATCCGTCCGGGAGAAATTCCGATTACGGAGGAAAACAATCTCCGCCCGGGGAATATTTATGCAGCAACGAAAGCTTGTCAGAATATGATCGGAAGTATATATGCGCAGGCATATGACATGCAGCTCATGCTGGTAAGAGCGTTTAATCATATCGGTCCGAATCAGGCACCGCTTTTTGTGGTGGCAGATTTCTGTAAACAGGTTGCGGAGATTGAAAAAGGTCTTCGTGAGCCGGTAATGTACGTGGGTAATTTATCTGCGAGACGTGATTTTACAGATGTGCGTGATGTGGTCCGTGCATACGGAATGCTTGTTTTGAACGGAAAAGCCGGTCAGACCTATAATGTAGGCAGTGGTCATGCGTATGCAATACAGGAAATTTTGGATATGATTATTGCAAAATCAACATGCAGTATCGATGTGAAGGTTGATCCAAATAAAATTCGTCCGGTGGACGTACCTGTTATTGAGGCTGACACAACCAAGCTTAAGGAGACAACCGGATGGGAGCCGCGCATTTCGCTGGAACAGACAATACAGGAAACGTTGGATTATTGGAGAGAGCGTGTCGGGGAGGAATAGGAAATGGATAAAATAAATTTCTTTTTAGAAGAAGGAGTAACCAGTTCGAATCGCGTTTTGCATACGCCGAGTAGTTTTGCAAAGAACAATCTTACGTATGTGCAGGAAGCAGGAACACTGAAATCTTTGAAACCACATTGGTGCGAGCGTGATAATGTAGAGTCATATCTTTTTATGTTTGTAAAGAGCGGAAATGGTATCTTGCGCGCAGATGGAGATGTGGAATATGAGATAGAACAGGGAGATTGCATATGGGTCGATTGCAGAAAGCCGTATGCGCATCGATCTTCCGAGGAAAATCAGTGGGAACTTATGTGGGTACATTTTAATGGCGCTGAAGTGAAAGCGTATTATGATTTCTTCCGCCGGACGAATAAGACCCCTGTTTTTCGCGCGTTGAAACCGAATGCGATGACAGAGTCTCTGGAGGAAATTATAGGTTTGCAGTCGCGTAAAGATGTGTACGGAGAGTTTGAATCTGCGCTGGCTTTAAGACAGCTTATGACGCTCATTATGCTTGAAATGAAATCAAAAGAGCAGAAAGTGTCGCAGGAGTTGTTTGAGGCAGTACGCGCGTATATTGTCGAAAACTATACAAATGATAATTTGATTAAAGAAATTAAGGCTCAGTTTGAGACGGATGGATTGGACATTCAGGCTGAGTTTAAGAAACGGTACGGATTGGAACTGTGGGACTATATTCTCAATCGTAAGTTTACGGTGGCAAAAGAACTTTTGCGTTTTACCATTAAACCGGTGGAGGAGATTGTGGAAGAGTCGGGAATTCGAAATACAGATTTGTTTTACCAGCTTTTTAAAGAAAATGAAGGGGTGTCACCGGAGGAGTATCGCCGAAACTGGGCACAGTGGATTAAATAGTGTGAGAGGTGTCAGAGATGAAATGTTTGGTGCTTGCCGGCGGTAAAGGAGACCGCTTGTGGCCGCTTTCAAGACAGCAGTATCCGAAGCAGTTTATCAGTCTGCAGAGGAATCATTCGTTGTTTCAGGAAACCATTGCCAGAAATATACCGTTCTGTGATGAGTTTATTATTGTTACGAATGAAGAATACAAGTTTATTATAGAGGACCAGATGAAGTCTTTTCAGGATATCAGGTACCGTTGTGTGTATGAGGGAGTAGGACGTAAAACAACGGCGGCCATTGTATTGTCCTGTATGCAGCTGTCGATGTCGGAACTTGTGTTTGTGGTTGCGGCAGATCAGATCGTTGAGGGAGAGTCTTACATGGAGGCTGTCATGACAGCCAAAGAGTGGGCCAAAGAAGGGTATCTGGTGACTATTGGGCAGGAAATAAAAAAACCGGAAACCAGATTCGGATATATTCGCTATTCTGATAATACGGTACTTAGTTTTGAAGAGAAACCGGATGAAGAAAAAGCACGCAAATATATGGAAGCGGGGGATTACCTTACGAATACGGGAATGTTTCTGTTTCAGGTGGGCGATTTGTTGGCTGAACTTGAAAAATGTTCAAGAGACATCTATGTCCAAGCGTGTCATGTTTACAAAAAATGTTCCCGCAAAAACGGGAATTTGTACTATTCGGAAAAAGATTTGTTAAAAATAGACGCACTTCCGATTGAGCGCACCGTGTTTGAGAAAACAGATAAGGCACGTGTTGTAAAAGGCAATTTTAAGTGGCAGGATATCGGAAGTTTAAAAGACCTCTCAACCATTGACGTACGTGCTGTCAACCGGGGTTATGAAGTGCAAAATAATTGCGACAATGTAATGATCCTCAATCAGTGCAGCCGTCGTCTTGTTGTGGCGGACGGAATCAGCGATGTTGCCATCGTTAATACGAAAGATGCAGTTTATGTCGGAAAAAACGGTGAGTCGGAAGGTCTGAAGCAGATTGTCAGCGAAAACGAAAATCTGGCACCGTTTTTTAGGAGCGGAAGGGTTGCGTATCGCTCATGGGGAACCTATGAACTTTTGGTGGATGAACCGACCTATCGGGTAAAGAAGATTGTGATACGGGCCGGCAAGACAATTTATGCACATAAACATATGTATCGGAGCGAGTACTGGACCATTGTAAACGGAACTGCAAGAATTACTCTGGATGGTGAGCTTACAGAGAAAACGACGGGAGATTGTGTGCTGATCGAAAAGGGAATGGTACATCAAATATCCAATGCCGGAGAGGATGCGTTGTCGGTTATAGAGGTTTCTGTCGGAACGAACGTGACAGAAGACGATATGGTATCGATTCAGAGTAAGGATTTGACAGATAAGGAATTGGGATATTCCATAGACCCGTTTGTCAAATTGGAGCCGGCTTATAAAGATTACTTGTGGGGCGGTAGCAGGCTTAAGAGCCTTTTTGATAAAAAATGTGATTATGACATTGTGGCGGAAAGCTGGGAGCTGTCGGCGCATGATGCAGGTGTTTCCGTGGTGACAACAGGCAGACACAAGGGAATGAATTTTGCCCGATATCTTCAGATGATAGGAAAAGAGAATTGGGGATGGAAATGTCAGTCTTTGCCGAATTTTCCGATCATGATTAAGTTTATTGATGCCAAGGATAAATTGTCTGTGCAGGTACATCCGGACGATGAGTTTGCTATGGAACAGGAAAATGAATACGGCAAAAATGAAATGTGGTATGTGCTGGACTGTGAAGAAGGTGCGGGAATTTATTGCGGATTTAACCGGGATGTGACGCGTGATGAGGTGAAACGCCGCATTGAAGATGATACGATTTTAGAGATATTGAACTGGATACCGGCAAAAAAGGGAGACGTGTTTTTTATCAAGGCGGGAACCGTTCATGCAATCGGCGCAGGAATGCTTGTTTGTGAGATTCAACAAAGTTCTAACTGTACGTACAGATTATACGATTTTGACCGCCGTGATAAGTTCGGACGTTCCAGAGAACTTCATTTGGATAAGGCGCTGGATGTTTTAGATTATAAAAAGTATGAACCGGATGAGGTCCGCAAGGTTACAAGTCGACCGGTTGCTGCAGAGGAGAAGACAGCTTTGGGTGAGTTCGGGCAGGGCGGAACTTTGCTTGGAAGGTGCAAATACTTTGAAAGCTTTATTTACAAGATAAGTGGTCAGCAGGATATTGTAAAAGATCCGAATTCGTTTTGTTCCGTTGTCTGCGTCAGCGGCAAAGGGCAGTTACAAGCCTTGGATGAGCAGGAAAAAGAGGTTCTTAACATTTCGGCCGGTGACAGTATTTTTGTTCCGGCAGCAGAAGGTAAAATTCGTATTACGGGAAATTGCGAAATTGTGTTGACGCATGTGTGAGGTTGTTCCGAAGAGAAAACTGCAAAGAGGAGAATACTTTAATGTCTGATAACATAAAAGCAAGTAGAGAATTATACTATTTGGATGTTATGCGTGCGATAGTGTGCATGGGCGTGTTTGTAGAACATATTACCGCATGTTTTAATATGGAATTGTTAGCTTGGATGCGATCATTGACCGGACCCCACATTTTTAGCTTTTTGACTGATGGAAGACTGGCCATTAATACGTTTTGTGTATTGAGTGGATTTTTAATTGCTTATAATAATTTGGATAAAAATGGAATTAATTACGGCAAAGTTCAATATGCGTTTTTAAAGCGTCTCATATATTTATTTGTACCAAGTGCGATTGTTTGTATAATGGCATATGTCTTTATGAAAGCAGGGTTGGTTTTTAATTACCTGGCTTATGAGAATGGTGCGGATGCGTATATTGTCGGAATTTACAATTTCGAACCGACGGTTGAAAGCCTGATGACATGTTTTAAAGAACTTATATTTGGTGGCGGTTATACAAGATATGCCCCGCAACTGTGGACAATATGTTTTGAGGTTTTGGGTGGAACAGCTTGCTTTGTAATAATATTATTGTTTGGTGAAAAGAAGATTTTAAGGTTTGGAGCATATGCTGTGTGTTTGTGGTATACTGTTTTTTGTATTGCAAAAAACTATTTTGAGGCCTTTTTCTGCGGGATGATAGTATATGAATTATGCAGCCTTATGCAAAATGTAAAGTGGAATAAACAAAAGAAATTGTTGTTGAAGTTTTCATTTGTTCTGTTTTTGGAATGTGCTACATTATGTTATTTCAAATTTCAAAAAATTTATTTTGTTCCGGTGTTTCTTGCCTTAGCAGTAGGGGCGGGATATTTTGCTTTTGGAAAAGATAGGACTCAGAATAAATTAGTATCGTGGATAAAAACGTTTGGCAGTTATAGTTACAGTTTCTACTTAATACATTTTCTGATGATAGTATCTTTGGGAAGCGTTGTATATACGGGACTAAGACAAATCAAAATGTCTGTATACATAGAATATATATTGCTCTTTTTGATCATAGGAATAGTCACTTATGTATGTGCAAGATTGTTTCAGGATTATATCATTAGAAAGATGATTCATATAGTTAAGTGGATTTATGGAAAACTAGTTTGATGAGGGAACATCTATTGTGAGGGACTGCGGGATTGTGTTGACGCATGTGTGAGGTTAATTAGGAGGGAGAAAAATGCTGTTTAATTCGGGAGAATTTATCATTTTCTTTCCGATTGTAGTTTTAATTTATTTTGCATTACCGTCAAAAGTAAAAAAATTTGGCTGCTTATATCCAGCTATTATTTTTATATGTGCTGGAATGCAAAATATGCATTGTTTGTATCCTTTTTTCCGCAGCTGGTTGCAGGGCCGATTGAACGATCAAAAAACCTGTTGAAACAACTGTCAATACCTCGAAAATTTAACTTAGATAAGGCAAGAGACGGATTGCTCATTATGTTGTGGGGGTATTTTATTAAGCTGGTTATTGCGGATAGGTGTGCGGTTTTGGTAGATACGGTTTATTTGTCCTATCAAAATTACGAAGGGGTTCAGCTTATATTGGCAAATGTGTTATTTGCAATACAAATTTATTGTGATTTTATGGGTTACTCTACGATAGCAAAAGGTGCCGCGTGTGTACTGGGAATAGATCTGGTTGACAACTTTAAGCAACCATATTTTGCCGTTTCGATAAAAGATTTTTGGAGAAGATGGCACATGTCTTTGAGTTCCTGGTTTAGGGACTATGTATATATTCCGTTGGGTGGCGGCAGATGTTCTAAATGTAAAAAATATAGAAATCTGTTTTTGACATTTTTAGTTAGCGGTTTATGGCATGGAGCAAGCCTTACCTTTGTGGTTTGGGGGATGATTCATGGCATTTATAGATGGGGAAGCTCCTTATTATATATGGAATAAAGATGTTTGCAACATGACACATGAAAATGAGATGGATGTGGTGATTCTCGGCGACTCTGTGGCAAATTCTTCTTTTATGCCGGAAATACTATCGGATAAAACGGTAAACTTGTCCTTGGGAGGAACGACACCGATTGAAAACTATTATATTATGCAAGATTGGATGGATAATAATGGGGCTCCAAAGCACGTCTTTATAAGCTTCATGGATTCGCATTTTATTGAAGCGGAATGCTATTGGAAAAGATGTCTGTATTCGCATCGATTTACAACGAAACAAAACTGGGAGATTCTGAAAAATGCCAAAAAATATAAGGAGTCTTCTATTGCGACAGAAACGTGTGATATGGATTTTTTGTCGTATGAGATGTATTTGCCGAATAAATATGTAACAGCATTGGGCAATGCGGGTTTTGACCAGAGATTGAAAGGAAATCAAAGTATATATAACTCTAATTATCTTTATGGGGGGAGATATATTGGAAGAACTGTGGAAGTGGGGGAATTATTGCCGACGGAGTATTCAGAATTCCGGGTCAAACCGATGTTTGATAAGTATTATAAGGATTTAATCCGTATGTGTATTGATAGGGGATGTGAGGTTCATATTGTGAAACCTCCATTGCCTGAGACAACAACATTTACTGAAAATTATGTTAGACAGTATGAAGAATATTACGATGAGTTGCAGAAACTTTTTCCGATGATTACGGTTGAATGGTGGCGTCAAGGATATGATGCTGCTTGTTTTGCTGATAATAGCCATATGAATATGTCCGGAGCATTTCGGTTTGGACAGGAAATCAAGGATGCGTATCCGCAGGTGTTTGATGAAGGGTGTCCGCAGGAGCGCATGAAAGCTATCAATGCTACGATAGAAAGTGAAAAGATATTGGACGAAATGCTTAAATGGGGAACCTTGCCGCCATATGCGCTGGTTGTATACGATGCGGAAGGGGATTTTGATGAGATGTACGGAGAAAGCTATTGGAAGGATAGACTGGAAATCAAGCAACATATTTTGACGGATGAAAGCGATTCGGCTATATATGCGATAGGAAGTGCGGAGGGTTCTGACTGGTTTGAGGAGATATATTTAAAAGACGGAGCGTATGAAATATGTCTCGGAGAGAATGTAAAGTATGAATGGAGTCCGTGTCGCACAAGCGGTATTAGTGTTCTGGTAGTGACTGAAAATGGTGAAACTGTTATTACCGAAAAAACTTTTAATTGTGAAGAAAGTATATATACGCTGCAGGAAAATGAATAAGAGAAAGAAAACATCCATCGGAAACGATTGAAGTTCCGATGGATGTTTTGTTGTAAAGATATCGATTGATATAAGTTTATCTTCCACCAAACAAAACGAACTTTATATACTTGTTCAAACAAAGCAGTTTTACAAGCCAATAAATTCCGATTGCAAACAGTGTAGCAATCAAAGGTGTCCAGTAGAAGTTGTATGCATTTATGTTCGTCAAAAGAATGTTCTTTCCGTTTTGTGCGACCCATGAATTATATGCACGATTGGCCAAACCTTCCAGCAGTACTCTCTGTACCACATATACCTGAAGGGATATCGTGCCAAGTCTTGAAAACAGCAAATTCAGGATGATGCTTAAATAGCGGGACTTAATCAAAAGCTCCACGATGACCATAACCAAAAGTGAACCTACCAAACCGATGCCCCAGCGGAACATGTCTATTTTGAGCTGTTCTGCGGTACCGAGAGCAGAATTCAGGATAGATATCTGTGTTGTGTAGATATAAGTGTTTTGGTGGAACTGCGGAAACATTATAATATAAAGCGGTATAGATAAATATCGAACGAGTTTGAGGACGTTCGGTATTTTGTCTTTGTATTCATTGTATAAAAATCCTATGATGAAATACGGATATACATAAAGTGTTCTATAATCCTGAATAATGCGCAACTGCGTCGGTGCTAAAAACAAAATCAGGAAAATTGCAATATGCATAAGCGGACACCATTTGAATTTGCGGAAAATTCTGTAAGTAATTCCGACAATGAGTGATGCAATCAGCACGGACCACAGGAACCATATGTTTTCAATCTGAAACCATATGTCTTTAAGGCTGATCTGACGCGAAAAATAGTACTCGCTCAGCGCGATAAGAATACCCCAGGATACCAGTGGGATTCCGATGGTACGCAATCGGTTGAAAATAAGTTTGGTTACATTATTTTTTTGAACGGTAAAATAGAAAAAATAACCGGATAAAAGCATAAACAAAGGCATATGAAAACTGTAAATAAAGCGAAATGCGGTGTTTTCATATATGTTTATTTGCCATGTGCTGAAGTATTGCAGGCTGTGCCCCCATAAAACAAGGAAAACAGCAATGCCGCGAATGATATCTAAATAAATGTTTCTTTGCTTTGGCTTCTGTTTTTTATTCATGATGTGTATCCCTCACTTGTATTTTTCACTGATAAATAAGTATATACTACTTTTTCATTTTTTTCTATATGAATCCACGGAATAATTGAAAGATTTGTCGAAGAGTGGACGGAATGGCTATCATTTCTTGACATGGATGCTCATTTGGGTTACATTTATAAAGGAATATGATTTGACATGTGTGCATTGTGCATATGTTATTAAGTGTAGATTTGAGGAGGAAGAAAAATGAATCCAAAGTTTTGCCCGAAATGTGGAGAGCCGACAAGTGAAGGCTTTAAGTTTTGTAAAAAATGTGGCAATCAGTTGATTGCGGCAGCACCGCAGCCTGTACCGGTAGCACCACAGCCGACACCGGTAGCGCCACAGCCGACACCGGTAGCGCCGATGATGAATGACGGTGAGAGAACTGTGCTGCTTGACAAATCAGATGCACAGCAGTCTTTTGGACCGAGTGATGATGGAAACACACTTCATTTGGGATCTGCGCCGCAGCCAAGACCGGTGGCACCGCCACCAAGACCGGTTCAGCCGCAGCCGAGACCTATGACACCGCCGCAACCGCCAAAAGCACCTAAGAAAAAAGGAAGTGCATTGCAGACGGTAATCATTATATTGCTCATTTTAATTCTGCTTGCAGTACTTGGAGTTGGCGGATGGTTCATTTATAGTACATTGAACGGTGATAAAGAAGAAGGAGATTCAGGTTCGGATTCCGGTTCAAGATCATCCAACAGTACATACGAGCTGGTAAAAGCAAATATCTCTTGGGAAGAAGCTGCCAAAAAAGCGGAGGAAAAAGGCGGATATCTTGCATGTATTCAAGATAAGGATGAGGAAAAGGAAATTATCGAATACCTCAACGAAGAAGGTTCTGATTTGAAGGTTGTTTATATCGGCGGCCAGCGCAATGGGGATGAGTTCAGATGGGTAAACGGAGATGATTTCGATTATGCGGATTGGACGCCTGGCGAGCCGAACAATACAAACAATGTGGAAAATTATGTTTGCTTGTACAATCTTGATACGCAGAGTGATTGGGGCTGGAATGACTGTCCGGATGACATGTACCAGAATTACGGCGGGCAGTTCTCCGGTTATACAGCTTACTTGATTGAGTATGAAGAATCTGATGATGATCGAGATAGTGATGACCGTGATGATGACGACAGAAATAAGGATGATGAAGAAGACAGTCGTAATGATGAAGATGATGCACGCCGCGATGATGACGAAGAAGACGAAGACAGATAGATTGTAAGGAAAGAGAAAAGGACGTTCTTTTGTGGAAAGAAGGTCCTTTTTTGTTGCCTTTTTTTATGTTTGTATGAATTGATTTTAGCCCCCGGATGTGCTAAAATATTGTCGATAATGCGGATAGAAGGCGAAATTATGGAAAAAAGAGTATGCGGAGAATGTTTTAAACCGCTTGAAACAGGGACAATGGTCTGTCCGTACTGCGGACATAGTGCGGTGATTCCTGAGGGAAGCAGCGTGCTGATTCCCGGAACTGTACTGAACAATCGTTATCTGATAGGAAAGAAGCTTGGCAAAGGTGGTTTTGGACTTACTTATGTCGCTTATGACTCACAAACGATGAGAAAGGTTGCGATTAAGGAGTATTTTCCGGAAGGAGCAGCTTACAGAGATTCTCAGCGAAACGGACCGGCGGTTTGTGTTTCGGAAGAAGCGATGCGCTATTACAATCTGGGACTTGAAAAATATGTAAAAGAAGTCAACACCATGATACAGTTGTATGATTTGGCCGGTATTGTGCGGGTGCTGGAGTTTTTCTACGCAAACAATACTGCATACATGGTGATGGAATTTATTGACGGTATATCTCTGGAGAAGTATCTGGAGGATAACGGTGGCAGACTTACGTTGCAGCAGACGCTGGATTTTATGCAGCCGGTATTAAGCTCACTGGCTGTATTACATGAACATCATGTCATACATAGGGACATCAGTCCGGATAACATCATGATATCATACGATGGCCAGGTGCAGCTGATTGACTTTGGAGCGGCGCGGAGCTGTGGTGTCGAAAGCGAGCATAGCAGGACGGTTATGGTAAAACAGGGATATGCGCCGATGGAACAATATTCGCGCAATGACGCGCAGGGAGAATATACGGATGTATATGCTGTTTGTGCAACGATATACAAGATGCTGACGGGTGAAGTTCCTACGGATGCCCACAGCAGGTTCGCGGGATATGAGTTGAAGCCGATTCGTAGTTTTAAAAATGTTAAGGTTCCGGCGCACATTGAGCGGGCGATTTTGAAAGGACTTTCCATCAGGGGAGGCGACAGGCAGCAAAGCATTGCAGAGCTGTATGCGCAGCTTTATGCGACGGATGCGCAACGCCTCGAGCAAAAGGTCGATAAAGTACAGAAGATTATGATATCGACGGTTTTGATTGCGTGTGTGCTTGCGCTGTGTATTGTATTCTTTGTTGTTCAAAAGAATACGATAGGTAAGAGCGGAAGCGAAAAGGAATCCGTGACGACATCTTCAAGTTCAAAGTTTGATAAAACGGAGGAGGATTCGGACGAGAAGAAAGAGGAAGAGGGTTCACGCGAAGAGACGAAGAATGAAGAGGAAGAGACAGTTACACAACAGTCGCAGGAGACCACGGCAGAACAGCCGGATAGTTCTTCGGTACTCGACGGGATGGAAAACCAGAACACGGAGCGAATCCAAATCGTAAAGGACAGTGTCTTTACAGACTACAATCAGTATTATACGGTAGAAGAGATTTTTGAGAAGTACTATGAAAAAGGTATTTGGCAGGAGACGACAGATGCTGACGGGAATCCGATTGTAAATTACATTGCGGAAGAAAACGGCGATTTAATCGCATACGTTTTCTATGTATATGAGAACAATACGTTCAGTTTAACCAACATAGCCAGAAATGGGCGTACCATTGCAAACATGAATGGATATTTTGAGAGTGTGATGGAGAGCGTAGGAGTACAATAAGATAAATATAAGTCAAAATTTATTAGATTTTATTAGGGAGGACATGAAGATGAATTGTACAAAGTGTGGGGCAACGCTTGAGAGCGATGCAGTATTTTGTCCGGAGTGCGGTACTCCGGTAGAAAAACAGGAACAGCCGCAGCAGGCGGCGACGATTTTTTGCCCGATGTGCGGTGCGGCTTTGGAAGAGGGGAGTGAATGGTGTACTTCTTGTGGCGTGGCACTTGCGGCAGCGCAGAAGCACGAAGCGAGAAGTTTTTCTATTGAGCCATTTAAAAAGTATTTGATTCCGGCGGCAGCGGTTGTCGGAGGACTCATTGTGCTTGTTGTTCTTATCAGTCTTTTTGCAGGAAAGAGTGAGCCGGTGTTATACATTAAAGATGACAGTCTTTACGCATCCAAGTGGAAAGAGGACACGGAAGTGCGTGTTGAAAAAAATATGGACAATGGCGAGAATTATACAACGCCGAGAATTTCAGAAAACGGAAAGTACTTATACTATGGTACCGGCAATGATTATGGGTACAATTTGTACAGAAAGAAAATGAGAGATTTGGAAGGCGATGATGAAAGAATTGCCAAAGACGTAAAAAGTCATATATTGCTGGATAATAACAAAGTAGTATATCTGGACACAGATAATGAACTTAATGTGGCAGACGGCGAAGAAAGCGAAAGAGTAGCCAAAGATGTAGAAGAATACAAAGTCAACGAAAAGCAGACGGAAATTATCTGGATTGATGAAGACGGAGATTTGTGCAAGCGTGATATCAAGCTCAAAAAGGATGATGAGAGACTTGCAAAGGAAGTAGATTATTTCGTGGCTGCAACGGACAACTTTGAAGAAATTGCATATGTTGCAGAAGGCGCGGTTTATGTTTTGTCCGACTATAAAGATGAGCAGAAAGTGTTTGAGATGGATGAAGTATATTCTGACTACTATGTATTAGAAGGAGATTCCAATCAGCTTGTTTTCTACTTTGCAGAGGAAGCCGACACGGAGAAGTCCGTAGCTTACGATTTTATTCAGGATGATTTACTGGCATCGGATGAGGCTATTACAGAACCGAAACGTTCGGACTATGAACATACAGAAATTAAAAAAGATTACTGGGGTGACCCGTATGAGGAAACAATTCTTTCCGATGAATATTACACAGCAATGGATGAATACGAAGAGAAGCTTTGGAGAGACAGAGATCGCGAAAATCTGAAGGAATATGAGGTGTCACACCGCAAGTATGATCTGTATTACTATACGGTGAAAGACGGAAGCGAAAAGCTTTCTTCTGCATATTCATTCTCGATGAATATTGCTTCTTACGACAAAGCACTTTTATTTGTTCGTCAGGTGACAGAAATGGAATCAGTATCAGCTAAGATGTCTGATTTCTATGACGGAGATAAGAGCTTCTATGATTTTTATGATGAACTGGAAAATGCAGCAAACGGAGAGGCTACAGTTACGCTGTATGAGGGTAAAAAAGGTGCGCAGCTTGATGTGGCTGATGATGAATATACCTATCCGGTCGGTGTGAACGAAAAGAAGAAACTTATCTATACAAGACTTGAATCAGGCGGAAGCAATTATGATTTAGTATCCATTAAATACGGAAGTAAGCTTGGAGATATGGAAACTATCGAGCAGGATGTAGAGGATGCAATTTGCAGAAACGATCAGATTTTCTATATTTCGGACGATGATTTATATTGCGAAGGAGAGAGAATTGATAAGGATGTTGAGCGTATCAGCGGTTCTGCCATTGATGACGGTAAGTGGGTTGCTCTTCTTGAGAGGGAAGATGGCGACGGCGAAGGAGACTTAAAACTTTGGAACGGTCGTAAACTGATTGATGTTGAGAGAGATGTTGTTTCCTATGTTGCGCTTGAAAAGAATAAAATTGCAATTTTGCATGACTATAGCAATTCATCAGGAACACTTTCTTACTACAACGGCAGAAAAGTTGAAAGAATCGACCGCGATGTAGAACAGTTAATCAATTGTTATTAAGTCTTGAGAATATAAGGAGTTTAAATCATGAGCGTATTTTCAAAAGGTCTTACGGCCATTAACGTTAAAACAGCAAACTATCTTGAAGTTACCAAAATAAAAACATACATAGATACTCTGACGCAGGAAAGCAATCAGATTAAGATGGAAGTGGCGAATCAGGCGTATGTGAAATGGCAGAACGGTCAGATTAGTCTGCCGGATGATATGACGGCTAAGCTTCAGATGATCAAAGATAAGCAGAATGAAATTGAGTTGAAGAAGCAGGAAATCGAGCGCCTGGAAGAGGAAGAGCAGAGAATCCTCGGAAGTGGTACAAAGCAGAATGTTGTATATTGCACAAGTTGTGGTTCTGCAAATGGCGCAGGCAACAGATTTTGTGAAAAATGCGGAAACGCATTAGTGCAGATGTAAGTATGAGGTGTGGGTGACATGGAAGAGAAGTCCGGTATCGGGAAGAAGATACTTGTAATAATTTTATGTGTGCTGTTTCTTGCCGTGATTGGTTTGGGAATTATTCTCTGGCAGATGGATGTGTTTTCCGGTGGTGAAGGAAATAAAACAGAAGAGACAGCCGGAGGTAAATTTAAAAAGTCGGAGGATGAAGACTCTAAGTTCAAACGAGGAGATTCAGAAGGCGTCGAGTTGACGAATGAAGGGGATGATTCTGATCTTGTTGCTTCGGCAGATAGTGACGTTGCCTATGATTCAATGTCGGAAGATGAGAAGTTTGCGTATACATTAGAGTGGATTGGCGATCAGAATCCGCAATACAAGGTGATTGACTACACGGCAAACGAGCAAACACCGGCTGAGAGAAATCCGGATTTGGAATGGGATAAGACGCTGTTTTATACACTCGAAGACGCCAGTATGGAAAACCAGAACGACGGACTGATTAACCTGTGTGACATTTCGAAGGTTCAGGTAAAGAACAAAGAAACCGGAAATCTTGTGGAATGTGAGCTGTACAAACAGAACGAGACCGGAGAAATCCAAAAGATTGTAACGATTGAAAAGCAGGATGAAACAGGACTCTATGAAGTATGGGAGTACTATTTCCAAAGCGGAAAGATTAACTTTATTTTCTATTCGCTTCGTGATGTTTATACACCGACCTATGCCACGGTTGATAAATGCGGCGAGCGCTATTACTACAATAGTGATTCGCTTGTGAAGTTCAGGAGGATTGAGGTACCGCTTGAGGTGCAGGATTTTCTTGTGAAGGACTTACATACGTACGAAGAACATCTTGTGGCCGGATTTAATAATCTTGAAGTTGTCGGTTTGACAAGAGCGCACAATGTGTACAATGCTGTACAGAATATTCCGATTTACGGAACGTTGAACGGATATCTGTACGACTGTAATAATGAACCGATTTCAGGTGCACTTGTAACTGCTACCAACAATCACTACAATCAGCAAGCCGGCGAGGTAAAAACCAACGAAGAGGGATATTACTCTATGATGGTTCCGGCAGATGAGGAAGGCGATTATTCGCTGAAAGTAAGCCAGGGAGAAGATGAGGTAGATGTCTTTGGAGTGAAAGTCGGCAAGGCTACTACGAGTGTTGTGAATGAGACCATTTATATGCCGATCGGGGATCAGAAGGATGAAATGATTCCGATGCAGATTATTCTGTGTGACGCTTTGAATACAAGCGGCGGCGGAGATGCATTCTCCAACATGGAGCGTCTTCCGTATGCTCAGTTGAAAATTCGCAAGGGTGTAAATAACAAAACGGGAGAAGTGTACGGAACTTATACCGCTGATGCAGACGGTGTTGTTTCTGCGGAGCTTCCGGCAGGAATGTATACAGGTGAAATCTTACATGACGGATATGAAAATTCTTATTTCACGATTGCTGCCAAAGCGGACAATACGTTGATGCAGAGTATGACAACACCGAAGCTGGCAGAAGGAGAAATGCGAATTGTCCTGACATGGAACGATTATCCGAATGATCTGGATTCTCATCTGTTTACACCTTACCAGGGTAGTGCGGGAGATATGCAGCACATTGGTTACTATGAGCAGAGTGATGACTATGGCAATAATCTTGATGTCGATGATACGAACGGATATGGACCGGAGACGATGACGATTCTGAATTTGACAAGCGGTAATTATAAGTACTATGTGTCGAACTATACAAAATTGGCATCCGGCGTGACGGATGATACGAGTATGTCTCTGTCGAACGCTACGGTCAGAGTTTATTCGTCAGGTGGTCTTCAGGCTGTATTTAATGTACCGCCGAACCAGCCGGGAACGATTTGGGAAGTGTTTGAGATCAGAAACGGACGAATTCTACCGATTCAGCGTTATTATTCCAATGTGGATGATAAGAGTTGGTGGATGAGCTATTAAGCATAATGAGGTGCATTGAGATGAAAAATGGTTCGAAAAGAACAATCAATAATATTGTGACAATCCTACTGATGATTGTCAGCATAGCAGTCATGTTTGGAGGCTGGATTACGATTGCTGATAACTATACAAGAAGGAGCATTCAGGAAGGTGTAGAGGACGCACAGGATGAAATGCGTGACATGGATGACAACGTGGTGGACGGAATTGATTTTGTACTGGAACGTCTGGATGTTCCGGTTTCGGTAAATAAAGTCCTGGATTTTACGGAAAAAGTGTTAGATATATTGGAGGATGCAGCGCTTTCACCGGTAGAAACAATTAAAATCGGAAGAGCTTGGGCATCCAGCGATATCGGGATGTTGCTGACAGAGCTGGAAGAGAGCGATTATGATGATTGGATCATCGGAAAAGATGTGATGCGTTTTCTGGAAGGCTTGGGAGTGGCAGGAGCAGCAATGGTGGTAATGAGTACGATTATGATTGGGTACTTGGTTATCACAGTACTGGCTCTCATACGTCAGCTCTTTAAAACAAATGCAAAGTCCATTTTCTTCTTTTTGGCTTCTGTTTTTGTGACTATTTGGAATTGCGTTACGGTTTATGTAATGAATGAGGCCTTCTCGGAATACATAGAGGATATTTTTGATATGGATAAGTTGTTTGTGGCCACCTTCTTTTCCTTTGTGCCGGCAATTTGTGCAATTTTGGTGCTTATCAATCAGTTTTTTGTAAAGCAGGTTGAGTTTGCGAGTCTGGCTGCGCCTGGACAGTATCGGGCACCGGCAGTAAAAAACTTTGGGAATGGTCATGCTGCTTCCCGACCGGCTCAGAGAGTACCGAAGGCATCGGGAACATTTTGTCCTGCATGCGGTACCGGTGTGTCAAAAGATGCAGCATTCTGCCCGGGGTGCGGAGCTTTTATTGCCAAGCCGGAGCCGGTTGCGAAAACATGTAGCGGTTGCGGAACGGTATTGGATGATGATGCTGTTTTCTGTCCGAATTGCGGAGCGAAAAATGAGTAGAATGAAAAAAAGTAATATTATATTGTTCATATTGTGTTGTATGTGTTTCTTAGTGTTAGGAGATGCGGCGCAGGTAAAAGCTGCATCTCCCAATGAGGAGACGTGTACGGTTTTACTGGGGGAAACCTTTTCTTTAAAAATTGATACAAAGAAGGAGGTTTCCTATTATTCGTCTAATAAGAGTGTGGTCAGAGTCAATCAAAAAGGGAAGGCCAGAGCCCTAAAAAAGGGAACGGCAACGGTAAGTGCAACCTATGGAAAAAAGACGTATTATTGGAATATTACGGTAACGAACAAGGTCGATGTGATTGTGTTCGCAGGGCAGAGTAATATGGCAGGTCAGGGCGGTTTGGCAAGTGAGGCACCTGAGCTTATACAGGGGGCAGGCTATGAATGCAAAGCAGTGACAGACCCGACACAAATTGTTCCGATTACGGAGCCGTTCGGCCTCGGTCAGGATACGCCGCTCATGAATGATGCACCATACCGTAACGGAACGCTGGTAACTTCTTTTGTGAACGCCTATTACAAACAGACGAAAGTTCCGGTAGTAGGTGTGAGTGTGACGAGGGTCGGTACAACGAGCAATCAGTGGAATGAATCTTATTATACGGAAGTGATTTCGAGGTACAAAAAAGCTTGTGCAGCGCTGAAAGAACGTGGGATCAAAGTGCGTAAAAAATATATGGTTTTCTTTCAGGGAGAGAGCGATGCACTGATTGGAAATACAGCAAAGACTTATAAGAAAAATACAATAAGTATGTTCGATAAGGTGCAGCGAAAAACGAAGATAGAGAAGTGTTTTCTGATTCGTATCGGAACTTTGCAGTCAGACAAAACGCTGTTTGATGATGTGTCTGCCATGCAGACGAAGATGTGCAAGGTGTACAAGGATTTTGTCCTTGTCTCAACGAAAGCCAATGCGCTTTCCAAGAAACACTATCAATCTGACGGATTGCACATCAATCAGCAGGGGTTAAATAAAATCGGAAAAGAAGCGGGAACATACACCGGAAAATATGCAAATACCGGGAAAGAACCTGCAATTAAAGATATAAAGAACGGAAATACATACAAAGCCAGAAAAATCCAAAACTAAAAAAGTCAGGGGTGCAAGAATGACGGAATTGCAATATGAAGTAAAAGGATTAGATGATACACGGACAGGTGAATATAAGGAAGTCGTAATTATTGACGGCGTCGATGTACAGACCTATTGGCTGGATTCCTATGGGAAAAATATCATTCAGGTCGGTAGAGCACAGAGTAACGATATTGTGATTGCGCAACCGTTTGTATCAAGCAGTCACGCAACGATACAGGTTAACGGTACGAGTGTGAGTGTGACAGATAACGGAAGCACAAATGGTTTGTATTTATGCCGCGGAGGGCACTATTCCCAGATACAGTCGGGACAGCCGTTTGAAATTACGCAAAATAATACCATTATCCGAATCGGATGTGATGCACAGCATTTTGCATTCATGATTTTTTCAGAAAAAGATACCAAGTCGAACTGGAACATTGTTCCTTTTGATAAACAGGTGTTGTACATCGGTCGAAGTGAGCAGTGTGATATTTGCCTGAAAAATGTAGCGGTATCAAGACAGCATGCAATGATTTGCAGGACGCAAAACGGATATGAGATTATCGACTGTAACAGTACAAACGGTGTGCTTGTCAATGGTCAGATGATTTCCGGACGACACAAATTGTCCAATATGGACCTGATTCATATCTCGGGCAATGTGGTTGTGTTTACGTATACACAGATTGTATTTAAGGTACCGACAGAAGGTGTGAGCCTTCAGCTGGATGGCTTGACAAAGGTGGTTTCCAAAAACAAGACGATTCTTGATCATGTGAACTGTTTGATTGAGCCGAATGAGTTTGTGGCAATTATCGGTGGTTCCGGTGCGGGTAAATCGACGCTTATGACTGCTATGAGCGGATTTGACTCAAAGGTGACTGGTAATGTATATTTCAATGACCTTGACCTGCGTGCGAACTTTGATGCGATTAAAAATATCATCGGTTTCGTTCCGCAGCAGGACATTATCTATGAAAACCTAACGCTTAAGAAGATGCTCATGTATACGGCTAAAATGAAAATGCCGTCCGATACGACAAAAGAAGAAATCGAAGAGCGTATCGAAAAAGTACTTGAGATGGTAGAGCTTTTAGAACATCAGGATACGTTTATCAGAAAGCTTTCCGGAGGACAGAAAAAGAGAGCAAGTATTGCAGTTGAGTTGTTGTCAGATCCGAAGTTGTTTTTCTTAGATGAACCGACATCGGGACTCGATCCGGGAACGGAGAGAAATCTCATGCATACGCTGCAGGTACTTTCCAAACGACAGGGAAAAACCATTATTATGGTTACACACACAACACAGAATATCCATCTGTGCGACAAAGTTATAATTATGGGTTCCGGCGGACGTCTCTGCTATTGCGGAAAACCGGATAAGGCGCTGGAATTTTTTGGTGTGACTTCGCTGGTGGATGTCTATGATATGACAACCCAAAATTCAAAATACTGGTCACAGCGTTTTGCGCAGAGTGTATATGAAAGCCAGGAGTATGAGCAGCGCCAGACGACTGCGACACAGATAAAGAAGAGAAAATATTCGAGGTTTGGGCAGCTTAAAGTACTCATGTCCAGATATTTTGAACTTATCTGGAATGATAAACAGAGATTGTTGCTTCTTATGTTGCAGCCGCTTTTAATTGGATTGCTCCTAATGGTAGTGGCGGCAGACGAAGTGTTTGATGTGTTTGAAGATACACGTTCGATTTTGTTTGCACTGACCTGCTCGGGTATTTGGATTGGATTGTTTAACACAATCCAGGAAATCTGCAAGGAACGTGTCATTTTGAAGCGTGAATATATGTCTAATTTGTATTTGGGCGTATATATCTTATCAAAATGCATTGTACAGGGAATACTGTGTTTGATACAGACAGGAATACTTCTCGGCGTTTTTGTACTTGCGGTAGGAATGCCGGAGGAAGGTATTTTGCTCGAGAATGCTTTTGTGGAATTATATGCGACGATGTTCTTGACGATTTATGCATCTTCATCCATGGGATTGATTGTGTCCGCGCTTTCAAAGAATGCGGACAGAGCGATGGCGGTATCGCCGTTCCTTTTGATCATACAGCTCCTGTTTTCGGGAATTTTGTTTGAGTTAAAAGGTGCATCCGAAACGCTTTCGATGTTTACTATCAGCAGATGGTCCATAGAGTGTCTCGGAAGCTCAAGTAATTTAAATGATTTGACGATGCGTATTCAGGAAGAGTTTCCGATGTATGAGCGTGAGACGGATGAAATGTTTGAATTTGCAGCATCCCATCTGTGGACAAACTGGGGATTGCTTGCAGTCTTTGTGCTCGTATTTGCGATTGTGAGTGCGATTGTGCTCAGAAACCTTTCAAATGAACAGAGATAGGAGATTTAGAAAATGATGGAAAAAAACGCCAAAATTTACGTTGCAGGACATCGCGGAATGGTAGGATCCGCGATTATCAGAGAACTGGAGCGTCAAGGATATACGAATATCATTACCCGCACACATGCGGAACTTGACCTTTGCAGACAGGATCAGGTGGAAAAGTTTTTTGAGGAAGAAAAACCGGAATATGTATTTCTGGCAGCAGCCAAAGTCGGCGGAATTGTAGCCAATTCAGAGGCGCTTGCAGACTTTATGTATGATAATATGATGCTTGAGATGAACGTGATTCATGCAGCATGGAAAAACGGATGTAAGAAGCTGGAATTCCTTGGCTCTTCCTGTATTTATCCGCGTATGGCACCGCAGCCGATGAAGGAAAGTTGCCTTCTCACTTCGGAACTTGAAAAGACGAACGAGGCGTATGCGCTCGCGAAGATTTCAGGACTTAAGTATTGTGAGTATTTAAATAAACAGTACGGTACCGATTATATCAGTCTGATGCCGACGAACCTTTACGGTCCGAACGACAATTATCATCCGACGCACAGCCATGTGTTGCCGGCACTGATTCGCCGTTTCCACGAGGCGAAGGAACAGAACCTTCCTTATGTGACATGTTGGGGAGACGGAAGTCCGCTTCGAGAATTTTTGTATGTTGATGACCTTGCAAATCTCTGTGTGTTCCTCATGAACAACTATAGCGGGGATGAGACGGTCAACGCGGGAAGCGGTAAGGAGATTACGATTAAAGGTCTTACGGAACTTGTGGCAAAGGTGATTGGCTATGAAGGCGAAATTCGCTGGGATACGTCGAAACCGAACGGAACACCGAGAAAGCTTCTTGATGTATCTAAAGCGGCGTCACTCGGATGGACCTACAAGACAGAACTGGAAGACGGTATCCGTCTTTCTTACGAGGATTTCTTAAACAATCCGATGAGAGCAGAGAGATAGAAGTATAACCGGGCGAGGCAAAAACGGCCTCGCCCTTATATATTATTGTGGAACTGAGAATATATGGCCGATATTGTATAGAAAGTTCCGGGTCGGGAAACAATTAAAACAAAAAAATGTTTTGACTAAGAAATAATTGCATTGTATAATGTTAAAAAGTTTCTGTTAAAACAAAAAAGCGTTTAGGAGAACCAATATATGCTGCATAGTTATAAATATAAGAATGTTTTATCTTTCAACCAGGAGGCTGAATTTACAATGTATGCGCCTGCGACGCGTGTAAAAAGTCGCTTTCCTAATAATTATGTTGAGGAGAAAAATGGGTGCAATATTTTAAAAACAGCTGTAATTGTTGGTGAAAATGCAGGTGGAAAAACCAATTTTGTAAAAAGTTTGTTGTATTTAAGGTCCTTTTTTGCGGACAGCGATAATGTCAGTGCGCAAAAGTCAAAGGTAAACAGCAATAATTTGCTGGAGGGCTGTCCGAAGAAGGATAATACACAGCAGGAGTTTGAGATTCAGGTATCCGGCGAAGAGGGTAAAATCTACACATATACGCTTGTCATAGACTGGATAGGTATTGTAGAAGAACGCCTTTGTTTTAGAAAAAACAGAACCGCAAAAGATATCTTGACCTTTGAGATGAAACGGACTTCCAGCAGGATGGAATGTGATTTGCACGATGGTGAGTGTGATAAAGGCAAATGTGCGCCGGAGACGGAGCTGGCGTATCATGCAGTGATACCGGGAATAAGTGCTGAAATAAAAGAAGCATTACTTGATGCGGTTAAAAATACAGATTCGGTCGGTTTGTTTGCGGCTAAAATGGCATTGATGGGAAATAGGAATTGTATTGAATTTATGAGCATCATAAAGAACTCGATTTGCCCGGAAACGTGTCCGCTGAATTATGATTTTTATTTATCTGTGAAAGAGGAAAAAAACTATCAGGATATACTGAAGAAAAAAGAATATTTTGAAATATTCCGCATGGTGGATTACAGCATATACAAGGTGGAAGTTGATGATGAAAAGCCGTTTACCGATTCAATCATATATAGGAAAAGAAAGGATGGAAGCAGCTTCGCCAGAAGGCTCCGGGCGGATTCAAGTGGTGTAAGGGAGTTTTTTGCATGGGCGATTCAAATATACAGAGTTATTTATGAAAATAAAACTGTGATCGCAGATGAAATGGACAGGGTTTTAAATCCGATTTTATCAGACAGAGTAATTTCATATATCAATGGAAAGAAACATGCAGGACAGTTTATTTTTACATCGCACAATATACTGCATCTTGATTTAAAAAATTACATGAAAGAGCAGATTTATTTTGTGACAAAGGATGTAGAGAATCTTGAGTCGGAGTTGTATTCTCTTGCGGATTTTCCGGAGGTAAGATATGACACCTCAAAGATATATGAATTTTATATGAAGGGAATATTAGGGGGGACCGCTATTGAGTAGAAAAATACGTCAGCCGGAAAAAACATTAAAGGTTTTCTGTGAGGGAGAGACAGAATTCAATTATTTTGAATATATTCGCAAGAACAAAAAAGTTTCGTTAACAATCAGGCCTGTTGATATGAAGGGTGGAGGATACGGAAGTTTTCTGCAAATGCTGCAGGAGGATGCAAATTCTAATTGTATGGCGAAGATTATTGTTGTGGATGGTGATCGCGCGTTATCTGTTCCGGGAGAGGAAATTAAATTAAAACAACTGGCGGAATTTTGTAAGGTGCAAAACAGTAGCAAGAGAACGCCACATATTCTGATTGTAAATTATCCGGATTTTGAATATGTGGCATGTTTGCACAGAGATACATATAAGGGGCAAGATGCTTTGATCTATATTAAAAAGGTATTAGGTTATCAAGATGTGGAAGATTTCAAGGCAGATGCAGATGTGTTCAGGGTTCTGACTGCAAAAGGCGGTTCGATAGAAAAACTGCGCAACTCAACGAATCCTAACACAAAGATTGTTGAGAATCGGATGAAATACAACAAAACAGAGTATGAATTAAATGTTAAAAGTAAATTTTTATGGGAGCGTTTAGGCATAAGAGGGACAAACTTCGATGATTTTTATGAAGTGCTTGATATCATAGGAGCTTGACAGTAGAAGGGGAATTCGTTCAGAACATTTCTTTGGGTTTATAAATTCCTGGGATAAGTGAAGAGAGAAGTATTGGGACTGTGGTGAAAGCTATGGTTTACTTTTGGTTCAAAAATGTTATACTTAAATGGGTGATTCATATGAGCGAAAAAGTAAAATCGTTTGTACTCTTGCACTGCATTTTATTAGTGTATTCCGTCAGTTCAATTCTTTCGAAACTGGCTTCCAAGCAAGAGTTTTTATCATTTAAATTTATTGCGCTGTATGGAGCGGTTCTTTTTATCCTTGTCTTTTATGCCCTGATGTGGCAGCAGGTGTTAAAGCGGCTTCCGCTTGTCACGGCGTATGCGAACAAATCGGTCACGGTGATTTGGGGGCTGATTTGGGGTGTGCTGTTTTTTCATGAGGCAATATCAATTACGAAAATACTCGGTATATTGATTATTATGGCAGGAGTTTATTTGGTAGTAACAGGAGAGGAGAAGGCATGAGTTATATATTGATATATATAGGGTCTGTATTTGTGTCGTCAGTCTCCCAGGTGTTGCTAAAGAGTAGTGCCGGTAAAACATATGATTCTATTTGGCAGGAATATCTGAACCCGAAAGTAATTTTTGCATATGGGATGTTTTTTGCATCGAGCCTTATCACTATTTTGGCGTACAAAGGGGTTCCGCTTTCGATGGGACCAATTTTGGAGGCAAGCGGTTATATTTTTGTGGCAGTACTGAGTTATCTGTTCTTGCGTGAGAAGATTTCCAAGAGGAAATTAGCAGGACTGCTTGCGATTTTAATAGGAATTGTTGTTTTTAGTATATAGCTTGTGCAGGGAGGAACCTATGAAAGTTGTAATTTTAGCAGGTGGCTATGGCACCAGAATCAGTGAAGAGAGTCATTTGCGGCCAAAGCCGATGATAGAAATCGGCGGAAAACCGATTCTTTGGCATATTATGAAATACTATTCGACGTTCGGACATAATGAGTTCATCATTTGTTGCGGATACAAGCAGCATATCATAAAAGAATGGTTTGCCAATTACTATCTGCACAACAGTGACATTACCTTTGATTTCACGGCGGATAACAAGATGATTGTACATAATAATGTGGCTGAGCCGTGGAAGGTAACGCTTGTGGATACGGGACTGCATACGATGACGGGCGGACGTATTAAGCGTGTCAAAGAGTATGTGGGTGATGAGCCGTTTATGCTGACGTACGGAGACGGGGTAGCCAATGTTGATTTGGACCGGCTTTTGGATTTCCATAAGAAACAGGGAGGAATTGCAACGATTACGGCAGTAAATATCGGTCAGCAGTTCGGAATCCTTGAGATTAATGATAGCAGCGGTGCAGTTGAAAATTTCAGGGAAAAAAATGATACGGACGGCGGAATGATCAATGCCGGGTTTATGGTTGCAAATACAGAGATATTTGACTATCTGGAAGGGGATGAGACGGTGTTTGAACGTCAGCCTCTGGAGAGCCTTGCGAAGGAAGGACAGCTTATGGCGTATAAGCATGAAGGATTTTGGAAATGCATGGACACCAAGCGCGACCGTGAAATGCTGGAGCAGATGATAGAGATGGGAAATGCTCCGTGGATTATATGGTAGAAAAGGAGAAAAGAAGTGTTCGATAATATGACACAGCAGCAGGCAAAAGATCAGATTTTAGAGATGGTAGAGCAGTATTGCAACACCTATCACAATCAGAAAAGGGATTTTGCGGAAGGTCAGCGTATACCGTATGCTTCGCGTGTGTACGACAGCGCGGAAATGTGTAATTTGGTGGACAGTGCATTGGAGTTTTGGCTGACATCGGGAAGATATACAGAGCAGTTTGAAAAGGAATTTGCGCAGTATTTGGACGTGAAATACTGTTCGCTTGTAAATTCCGGTTCTTCTGCGAATTTACTTGCGTTTATGGCACTGACATCACCGCTCTTGGGTGATAGGCAGATTAAACCGGGAGATGAGATGATTACGGTGGCGGCAGGATTTCCGACAACAGTGACGCCGGCCATCCAGTACGGTGTTGTACCGGTGTTTATCGATGTGACGATTCCACAGTATAATATGGATGTGACGCAGCTTGAGGCAGCTTTATCACCGAAGACAAAGCTTGTGATGGCAGCGCATACACTCGGGAATCCGTTTGATTTAAAGGCGGTCAAAGAATTTTGTGATAAGCACGGGCTTTGGCTTATTGAGGATAATTGCGATGCTCTCGGTTCAACATATACCATTGATGGTGAAACAAAGTTTACCGGTACCATCGGAGATATCGGAACGTCCAGTTTTTATCCGCCGCACCATATGACGATGGGAGAAGGCGGAGCTGTTTATACGAATAACCCGCTTCTACATAAATGTATTCGGTCGTTCCGCGACTGGGGACGTGACTGTGTGTGCGCGTCCGGACAGGATAATTTGTGCGGACACAGATTTGACAGGCAGTACGGACAACTGCCGCTCGGATATGACCACAAATATGTGTATTCGCATTTCGGATATAATTTGAAAGCGACGGATATGCAGGCGTCCATCGGTTGTGCGCAACTTGTGAAATTTCCGGGATTTGTAAAGCGGAGAAAACACAATTTTGAACGTCTTTTGGCAGCGCTTGCGTGCACGGAGGATGCGTTGATTCTTCCGCAGCCGTGCGCGAATTCGGACCCGAGCTGGTTTGGATTTATGCTCACATGCAGGGATGGTGTGGACCGAAATAAGGTAGTTCCGTACATTGAGAAGTGCGGAGTGCAGACGCGTATGCTGTTTGCCGGAAATCTGACCAAGCACCCTTGTTTTGATCAGATGCGCGCGAGCGGAAAAGGATACAGAGTCATTGGTGATTTGGCAAATACCGACAGAATTATGAATAGTACATTCTGGGTCGGTGTTTATCCGGGAATGACAGATGAAATGATTGACTATATGGCAAAGGTAATTAAGGAAGCGGTAAAACTGTAAAATCGGAGGAGAAGAGATTGAGACAGAGATTAGCAGACTATGTTGCAGATTTTTTAGTAGCACACGGAGTGACGGATTGCTTCAGTGTTGTCGGTGGTGGTGCCATGCATTTAAATGATGCTTTGGGTCACAAGGAAGGTTTGAAAGTGACCTACAATCATCATGAGCAGGCGTGTGCAATCGCGGCGGAGGCGTATGCAAGGCTGGATAACCGGATTGCTGCCGTATGTGTGACAACAGGACCGGGCGGAACCAATGCGATTACCGGTGTTTTGGGGGGATGGCTTGATTCTATTCCGATGTTTGTGGTGAGCGGTCAGGTAAGGTATGACACGACGGCTCGCTATGCGATGCAGTTTACGGATGGAGCAGTTCTCCGTGCTATGGGAGATCAGGAATATGATATTGTGAAATCTGTTTCTGCGATGACAAAGTATGCAACAATGATTGAGGACCCGATGCAGATTCGCTATGCGCTTGAGAAAGCATGGCATATGGCAACGACGGGAAGACCGGGACCGGTCTGGATTGATATTCCGGTTGATTACCAGGGCGGATATATTGAGACGGACGATCTTGTCGGCTATGACCCGGCCCAGGACGATATGCTCTTACCGCCACCGGTTGCACAGGAAACCATCGACGTAATTTTGGATAAGATTAAAAATGCAAAACGTCCGGTATTTCATGCGGGTTATGGTATTCGTTTGTCGGGCGGATATGAGAAATTCAGAAGTGTTGCGGAAAAATTAAACATACCGGTTGTTACTTATTGGAATGCGGTCGATTTAATCGAGGACGACAACGACCTGTATTGCGGAAGAGCCGGAAATATGGGTGACAGACCGGGAAACTTTGCAATACAGAATGCGGATTTGATTTTGGCGGTAGGAACCAGAATTTCAATTCGTCAGGTTGGATATAACTGGAAGACATGGGCGCGCGAAGCGGAAGTGATTATGGTGGATGTGGATGCAGCGGAACTGAAAAAACCGACGCTCCATGTGGAAATGCCGGTATGGGCAGACGCGAAAGACTTTTTGACAAAGCTCGATGCTGCAGCGCCGGAACAGGTGCATGAAGGCGGAGAATGGCTTGCGACATGTCAGAGATGGAAAAAAGAATATCCGGCAGTACTTCCGAGACAGTGGGAGGAGAACGGAGAGACGGCGAATGTGTATGCATTTATCCGGTATCTGAGCAGCCGGCTTCCGGAAAACAGTCTTACGGCGGTTTCAAATGGTGCATGTTGTGTGGTCGGTAATCAGGCATATGTGATTCAAAAAGGAAGCCGTATGGCGAACAACAGTGCCGTGGCAAGTATGGGATACGGATTGCCGGCGGCCATCGGAACATGTATTTCCGGAGGTCGAAAGACGACGATTTGCCTGGAAGGTGACGGCAGTATTATGATGAATTTGCAGGAGTTGCAGACGATACTGACGAACCATCTTCCGATTAAAATATTTTTGATTAACAATAACGGATATCACTCCATCCGTATTACGCAGTCTAATCTCTTTAGTGAGAGCTCCAGAGTGGGTATCGGACCGGAATCGAATGATTTATCGTTCCCTGAGTTTGAAAAGATTGCTAAAGCATTTGGATATCCGTACTTCAGTGCCCGCAGCAATGCGGAGATGAAGCAAGTGGTAGATGAAGTGCTGGCGACAGACGGTCCTGTGTTCTGTGAAATTTTTACAGATACGCAGCAGGTGTGGGAACCAAAGAGCAGCACCAAGAGACTGGAGGACGGTACACTGGTCAGCCCGCCGCTTGAAGATTTGGCACCGTTCCTTCCGCGAGAAGAATTAGAACGTAACATGTTTATTCCGATGATTCCGGAAAAGTGAGGACGACTGAATGAAAAAAATAAGCATATTGATTCCTTGTTACAACGAGGAGGAAAATGTTGTTCCGATGAGCCGTGAAGTTTCGGCACTCTTTGAGGAGCAATTAAAAGATTATGCGTATGAACTGATATTTATTGATAATGATTCCAAGGATGGCACGCGGGAGCTTCTTCGGCAGATATGTAATGAGAACCCGAATGTGAAGGCGATTTTTAATGCCAAGAATTTCGGTCAGTTTAATTCACCGTACTATGGAATGTTGCAGTCCGGTGGAGACTGTACGATATTAATGTGTTGTGATTTTCAGGATCCGCTGGAAATGATTCCGCAATTTGTACGGGAATGGGAAAACGGATATAAGATTGTCATCGGTATCAAGAAATCGAGCAAAGAAAATAAGTTGATGTACGGTTTGAGAAGTATCTATTACAAGATGATTAAGAGATTCTCAAATGTGGAACAGATTGAACATTTTACGGGGTTCGGATTGTATGACAGGGCGTTTATCGATGTGCTTAGAACCCTGGAAGATCCGACACCGTTTCTTCGCGGGATTGTGGCAGAGCTTGGTTTTAGACGGAAAGAGATTCCTTATGAACAGCCGAAGCGGAGAGCGGGTAAAACGCACAATAACTGGTACAGTTTGTACGATGCGGCAATGCTCAGCTTTACGTCTTATACTAAAATCGGATTGCGTCTGGCAACTTTTATGGGAGTCGGATGCGGAATCGTGAGTGCCTGCATTGCGATTGTATATCTGATCTTAAAGCTTATATATTGGGATCGCTTTGTAGCCGGTATGGCACCGATATTGATTGGTATGTTTTTTCTTGGTTCGGTACAGCTCTTTTTCATCGGATTTATCGGTGAGTATATTTTGAGCATCAATCAGCGCGTTATGAAAAGGCCTCTTGTGATTGAGGAAGAAAGAATTAATTTTGAGAGCTGCGAGGAAAAAGAATGAGGATTGCTGTTTCAGGACCGACCGGTGCAATCGGTCATGCTTTACTGGAAGCGTGCATTGAAAATGATATAGAAGTTTTAGCGATATGTCGTAGAGGCTCCAAAAGGATTGCAACGCTGCCAAAGTCACATTTGCTCCGGGTTTTGGAATTGGATTTGCATGAATATGCGGAGTTTGATACTGCCGGAATTGTGGATGAAATAGGGATGTGTGATGTATTTTATCATCTGGCATGGAGCGGAACTGTCGGGGCCAAACGAAATGATATGCGGTTGCAACATAAAAATGTCGGCTATGCCTTGGATGCGGTAGACCTTGCCTATAGGTTGGGATGCAAGAAGTTTATCGGGGCCGGTTCGCAGGCGGAGTATGGAAGAACAGAAGAAAAACTCAGTTCGGCGACTCCGACCTTTCCGGAAAACGGGTATGGTATTGCAAAATTGTGTGCGGGGCAAATGACAAGACATGCGTGTGAAAAGCTTGGATTGCAGCATATGTGGACAAGAATTTTGAGTGTGTATGGACCATATGACAGTGAAAATAGCATGATTACCGCGACCTTACGAAAACTTATGACAAACCAAGTTCCTGAATTTACGAAAGGACAGCAACAGTGGGATTATTTATACAGCTTGGATGCGGCAAGAGCACTACTACTGCTCGGTGAAAAGGGAAAACACGGAAAAATATATCCCGTCGGGAGCGGAAAGAGCAGGGCGCTGTCGGAATATATATCTGAGTTGTGTGAGATGAGCGGATGCGGTATTGCTCCGAAGTTTGGCGTGATTCCGTATGCTGAAAATCAAGTTATGTATTTGTGCGCGGATATCGAGGAGTTAACCGGGGATACAGGTTTTGTGCCGACAATATCTTTTGAAGAAGGAATTCGAAGAACAATGGAATGGATGAATGAAAAGTCAAGTGCTGACATATAACGGCACTTGACTTTTTTTGTGTCTTAGTTCATAATTTGAGTAATTGATAGCGAAAAATGAACAAGGTGATTGACATGAAGAAAAACGAATTTGAAATTTTATATTATCTATTAAATCACGAGCCGATAACGCAGAGGGCGTGGGCGGATAAGCTGCAGATTTCTCTTGGCTCCGTCAACAAGCTTATGAATCGTTTGAAGGAAGCGGGATATGTAGGTGGAGACGGCAGAGTGACGATAAGTGGTAAAGCCGCCTTAAAACCATATAAAGTGGACAATGCGGTGATTATGGCAGCGGGGATGTCAAGTAGGTTTGCGCCTCTGTCTTTTGAGAAACCGAAAGGTCTCCTGAGGGTAAAGGGGGACATATTAATCGAGAGACAAATTGAGCAGCTCTTGGAAGCAGGGATAAAAGATATCATTGTCGTTATCGGATACAGGAAGGAAATGTTTTTTTATCTGGAAGAGAAGTATGGGGTAAAACTTGTAGTAAACGAAGATTATTACAAATACAATAACCCTTCAACACTGCTTAAGGTAAAGGAAAGCATCGGCAATACCTATATATGTTCTTCGGATGATTATTTTACGGAGAATGTGTTTGAACCATATGTATATGATTCCTATTATGCGGTGAAATATGCAGACGGTCCGACGGATGAGTACTGCGTTTCATTTGATGGCGCGGATAGAATTAATAAGGTTGTAATAGGTGGCAAAGACCGGTGGTATATGCTTGGGCATGTATATTTTTCCAAGGACTTTTCGAGAAAATTTCTTTCTGTTTTGGAATGTGAGTATCAAGAGGAAGAAAACAGAAAACTCCTTTGGGAACAGATTTACATGAAGCATATTAAAGAACTGGATATGTATGTCCGCCGGTATGAGGAGACAGATATTTTTGAATTTGACTCGCTGGATGAGTTGCGTTTCTTTGACCCGCACTATGTCAGCAATACAGATTCCAAAATTATTAAAAATATATGTGACTATTTTGAATGTGATGAGCATGAGATTCACGATATTGTTCCGCTGAAGCAGGGGATGACGAATTTGTCGTTCCGATTTACGCTCCGGGACAGGAAATATGTATACCGTCATCCGGGCGTGGGAACGGAAGAGTATATTAATCGAAAGAGTGAAGAAGTATCCATGCAGGTGGCAAAACAGCTTCATTTGGATGATACGTTTTTGTACATGGACAAGGAAGAGGGATGGAAAATATCGTCTTATTTGGAGAACGCCCGTACCCTGGATTATCACAATGATGAGGATGTCAGTCAGGCACTTGGACTTATGAGAACGCTGCATCAATATCCGGGACGTTCGGAATATGTGTTTGAATTGCAGGAAAAGATTGAGGAATTTGTGCGTTTGCTCAGACAGGACGGGCGTGGAATGTTCGAAGACTTTAATTGGTTGTATGAGAAGATTCAGGTCGTGTATGAGCTTGTCCGCCAAGATGCGGTTCCGACATGCATATGTCATGGGGATTGTTTTGAACCTAATTTTTTGGTGGATGAGGGCGGTAAGATGTACTTAATCGATTGGGAGTATTCCGGTACCGCGGATGCAGGAGTAGATTTGGGTACCTTTATATGTTGTTCGGATTATTCTTATGAGGAAGCCCTGTCGATATTAAGAAAATACTACGAATCACCGGACATGACAGAGTTACAGCTTCGTCACGCGCTCGGATACGTGGCACTTGCATCTTTCTATTGGTTTGTATGGGCCATTTATCAGGAGTGTAACGGAAATGTGGTGGGGGAATATTTGCTGATATGGTACAAATACAGCAAAAAATATGCGCAAAAAGTAATCGAGTTGTATAAGGAGGAAGCAGATGGAACATCAATCAATTGAACAAATTATTTATGAGGAAACGGAAAAACGTTTAGCGGTTATGGAAGAGAAGGATTATGAGTTCCCTGAAAAAATCGGTAAAGGGGATGTGATTGCGATTGCAGTCAGCATTGCAGTCAGTATGTTGCTTGTAGTTTTGTGTATGACAGGAGGGATTGTTTAAGTGGGAAGAAATGCTGATTATATCAAACAGGAGACGGTAACGGGTGTTGTTCCGATGTTGAAAGGGGAACGAAAATATTCGTTCATGGATTTGTTTTTATCGACTAGCGGATTCGCCATTGCGACATGGTGTTATACGCAGGGAGCTTATGTTGCACAGTTTTTAACATTTAAACAAATGTTGATTAACATTTTTTGCTTCAATATTATTTGGGTGCTCATAGAGTGTCTTCCGGTGTTGTTTGCTGTAAGGTACGGAATTGATTTGTGGATTTGGCTGCGTTCGGTTTTAGGACAGCGAGGCGTTGCGGTTTTGGCGACGGTAATCAGTCTTGCTAACTTCGGATGGTATGCGGTGGCGGCAAATTTATTCGCCTCATCCATGATTAATTTGATGGGGCATTTTGGGATTGTATTGTCCTCTCCGATATGGGAACCGTTACTTGGAACCGTATGTGTCGTGCTTGGAACACTGATTGCACTTGGCGGACCGGAGATTATAAAATGGACCAATCGTTTTTTGGTAACGGCACTGCTTGGTGTGGGGGTTATTGTTGTGGTTTTATGCTTTACCGCAGTACCGTTGTCAGATATCATGGCAGTGAAACCTGTGTTGGATAACGGTATGACTCCGCTTCAGAGTTTTATGATATCGGCGGAAGGAAATGTGGCATTTGCATTTTCGTGGTCGACACAGGCACTGGTGTTGCCGAGACTTGCCAAAAGTGAAAGAAGCGGATATTGGGCGACTTCTTTGTCCTATGGTGTAGTGGCTCCGTTTTTCGTGGCAGCAGGAGGGGTAATGGCACTTGCTATGTTTGTCCGCACCGGAATTTATGAGAGCGACCCGACGAAAATGCTGGCAGTATTGTGTGGTTCGGGATTCGCATTGTTGAGTCTTTTGCTCGTGGCATTTGCCAATATCGGTACGCAGGGAACAGGGTCTTATGTGAATTGTATGATTGTAAAAAGCGGTCTTCCGAAAGTGAGTTATCGTGCGTTGGTGTTGATTGCCATGGTGTATGTGAGTGCTTTGACGATATGGGGAGGCGTAGAAGCGAATTTCGGCGCATTTATTTCGCTTGCAGCATACATACAGGGACCGATTATCGGAATGATTGTGGTGGACTACCTAATCGTACGTAAACGTAAGCTTTCCTTGAAATCGGCATATTTTGTGGACGGCCACGATGCATATAAATTTACCAAAGGTTTTAATCTCGTGGGCATTGCCTGTGTGGTGATTGCGTTTGCGGTTACCATGCTCTTTGTATACAATCCTGCAACGGGAGTGATAAAGAGCAATGTTTTTCTGTTGACAACAGGAAGCGGATGTACGGCGATACTCGGTGGGGGCTTATATTGGCTCGCAAGTTTGACTCCGCTGAAAAAGTATATGCTCAAAGATAGAGATGATATAGACATTGTATAAGGCGTTATCCTATGCTAAAATAATCGGGAACTATTTAGGAGAAGAGAAGATGAAGCGGATACATGATGTCAATTTCCGGATATTGAGTGAAGTTGACAGAGTTTGTAAAAAAAATAACGTAAGCTGTTTTTTGGATTCCGGTACTTTGCTCGGAGCAGTACGTCATCAGGATTTTATTCCGTGGGATGATGATGTCGATATCCTTGTAAAGAGAGAGGATTTATCGCGCTTTCTTGAGTCGATGAGAACGGATTTGGGTGAGGAATATGAAGTGGTTATGCCCGATGAATACAATGGACATTTCTTTGATTTTATACCTCGCATTGAACTGAAAAACAGTCAGCGGCGGAATCCGACGGAGGAAGATACGTTTTACGGTAACAAGCAAAACAAGATTTGCGTGGATGTTTTTATTCTTGATAAAATACCGGAGGGGAAATTTGGACAAATATGCCAAGTGCTTTGGACAAAAGCTATTTATGGTTTGGCCATGGGACATAGGTATTCCATTGACTACAGCAGCTATTCGGCGGCGAATCGTGTGATGATTGGTGTTCTCTCTTCGGTTGGAAAGCGCATGAAGCTTGAAACGATTATGCGTATGCAGGAAAAAAGAGCACTAAAATACGATAAGACGAAGTCGAAGTGTCGTATGGTGTCTAATTATCCCTTGGCATTTGTTGACATTTGCTATCGGGAAGAATGGTTTGCAGGGACGGTAGAACTTAAGATGCATGGAGCATCTTTTGGCTGTCCGGCAGGTTATGATGAGATATTGACGGCGACCTATGGGGATTATATGAAGTTGCCTCCAAAGGAGCAGCAGGTTCCGGAGCATAATATAACAGAGCTCAAGTATTAGGAGTAAACAGTGAACAAAAAACACGTTGGAGATTTGATATATAGTATAGCCGGTATAGCGGCAATGAATGGAGTGATTCAGTTTTTGCTGTATCCGTATCTGACTGCCCGGATGGGAGCGGAGGATTTCGGTACGGCGCTCGCTATGATATCTCTCGTTAGTATTGTTGGTTCGACATTCGGTGTGGCAGCGAATTATTCGAGGGTTGTTACGAAGGCGAGAAACGGAGGAGGAAACGGGGATTATAATATTTTTCTCCTTATGATATGTCTCGTTTCTGTTGCTGTTTCTGCGGTTGGGATGCTTTGGTTTGAAACATTTTCGTGGATTGAATTTCTGCTGTTTTATTTGCTTATGATTTTTACATTGCTACGCTATTACGCAGACGTAGAGTTTCGATTGAAGGTAAACTACAAGGGATATCTGATTTTTTACATTTTGATTTCTCTTGGTTATCTTTTGGGAATGCTTTTGTTTCCGTATACGAAGTCATGGAAATTGACGATTTTAATCGGAGAATTGCTGGCAGTGGGGTATGTCATTTGGAAAGGAACGATATTTAAATTCCCGTTGTTTGAAAAGACACCGTTTTTTTCAAGTAACATGCGGTCTATAGTTATTATGTCGGCAACGGAGCTTGTTGTAGCGCTTGTTTTGAATGCGGACAGATTATTGCTGCAAGTGTATGCGGGTGGAGCTGCGGTTACGGTGTTTTATGCTGCGACTTTAATCGGAAAGATGTTTTCTCTGGTTACGACACCTTTGAATGGTGTGTTGATTGGTCATCTTGCAAAAAATAATAAGATGATGACCGGTAAGAGATATGGTGTGATATGTTTTTGGAGTATTACGGCGGGATGTGTGCTGAGTGTAATGTGTGTGCCGGTATCGTATCTTTTTGTCGGCATAATGTATCCGGATGTGTTTGCTGCGGCAAAAGCATATTTCTGGTTGGGAAATGCAAGTCAGGTGCTGTTTTTCCTGTCGAATACACTGACAGTAATTTTGCTCCGGTATGCGGATGAAAAATATCAGCTATATATTAATGTCATTTATTTGGGATTGTTTGTGTGCATTGCTATACCGCTGGTTATGAGATATACACTTTGGGGAATGGCAATCGCATTGCTGGCTGTCAATCTGTTAAAGGTGATACTTGTCGCGCTGTGGGGAAGCCGGATATTAAAAAAACAGGAGAAGAAAAGTGTTTGACAGAGATTTTTTTAGCGGGAAGAAAGTTTTAATTACAGGTCATACGGGATTTAAGGGAACGTGGATGTGTGAACTTCTTGTGGATGCAGGGGCAGAAGTGACAGGGTATGCGTTAAAACCACCCACAAAACCGAGTTTGTTTGAATTGTGTCATATGTCTGAGCGTATGCGTTCTATAGAAGGTGATGTGCGTGATTTGGAGCATTTGAAAAGGGTGTTTGAGGAGACGCAGCCGGAGATTGTCATACATATGGCAGCACAGCCGCTTGTGCGTGAGTCGTATCAAAATCCCGTATATACTTATGATGTAAATGTCATGGGAACCGTAAATGTTATGGAGTGCGTGCGCTTTAGTAAGTCGGTGAAATCTTTTTTAAATGTGACAACAGATAAGGTGTATTTAAATAAAGAGCGGGAGCAGGGATATCGGGAAGAGGAAGAGCTGAACGGATATGATCCGTATTCTAATTCCAAGTCCTGCTCGGAGCTTGTGACAAGCAGCTACAAAAATTCGTTCTTTGGGGAGTCGGATGTCGCAATATCGACGGTGAGGGCAGGTAATGTTATCGGCGGCGGAGATTTTGCAACGGATAGGATTGTTCCGGATTGTTTGCGCGCGGCCGAAAAAAGGCAGAATATTATTGTGCGGAATCCCCGCTCTGTTCGTCCGTACCAACATGTACTTGAACCGGTTGTCGCATATCTCATGATTGCGCAAAAGCAGTATGAAGATAAAAGCTTTTCGGGAAGTTACAATGTCGGACCGGATGAGTCGGATTGCAGAACGACGGAAGAAGTAGTAACGATGTTTTGTGAAAAGTGGAATACATCTGCGTCGGATGAAATTCGGTGGGAAGATAAGTATGACGGGGGACCGCATGAGGCGAATTTTTTGAAACTTGACTGCTCAAAACTGAAGGAGACGTTCGGTTGGAAACCGAGATGGAATGTTGAGATTGCTATGGATAAGATTGTAGAATGGTCATTGTGTTATTTGCGTGGGGAGAATGTGTCGACATGTATGAAGGCGCAGATTGAGGATTTCTTAAGCAGTCGATGAAGGGAGAAGTGTCGCTATGTCAGATGCGAAGCAAAAAAGACAGCCGTGGCTGGATATACTAAGGGCATTTGCGATTCTCTGTGTTGTTCTGTGTCACTGTGTCGAGGGAGTCTATTCGTTTGATGCTGCTTCCGTTCAGACGCTTGGAGGTGTACACCGCATATTTGTTATATCCATGTACACGCTGGGAAGAGTGGGAGGTGTTCCTCTTTTTCTGATGCTTTCCGGATATTTGCTTTTGGATAGGGAGTATGATTCCAAAGGGTGTGTATCTTTTTGGAAACATAATTGGCTCCGTCTTTTGATATGTACTGAAATTTGGATTGTGTTCTATGAGCTGTTTCTTCTCGCGTATCAGAATCAGCCGATTCCGTTTGGGTATTTGGTGCGGGCTATGCTCTTTTTAGAACCGTCGAGTATGTATCACATGTGGTATATGCCAATGCTTCTGGGACTTTATCTGCTGCTTCCTTTTGTGGCAATGGCATTGCGGAAGGTGGATGTTAAGATATTAAAATTTCCTATGCTCGTACTGTTTGCATACGCGTTTGGAGTTCCGGGGTATACATTGATTGCGAATCTTTTGGCGAAGGTTCCGCCTGTAAATCAGTTTTCGCTCGGATTCAGCGGGGGAATGTACGGGATTTATTTGATTGCCGGTTATCTCCTCAAAAAAGGATTTTTCGCAAAACTGAAGAGGTGGGTACTTTGGATACTTTTGGTGATATCCTTTACGGGAATGGTTGCATTGCAGTTTTATGCCTACGGAAAAGGTGTGGCAATGGCAGTTTGGTATGATTGCCCGCTTGTGCCGGTCTGCGCGGTTTGTCTTTTTGAACTGACGGCAAGGGACCGGGAGAGAATTGCGTACAACCCGTTTACAGAAGCGCTGTCCCGTTATGCATTTGCTATCTTTCTTATTCACATTGTCGTGCGAGCTGTGATACTTCCATGGATTACAGGACTGGATATTTGGCGCCCGATTCAAATGTGTTTTGCTTGGGATGCTTTTACGCTGATTAGTCTCTTGATTGCGATGTTACTTGCGAAGATACCGAAAGTTGGAAAATATATTTTGTATATAAAGTGATATTATATATAAAAGTCAGAATGATGATTTGTGTGGTCGGGTTGAGTTTTATGTTTGCGAATGCTATAATTGAAATCACGTAGTGATTGCAAAAAAAGAGAAGGAGAATCTTATTTCTATAAGGTGGTAACACATGGAAAAAATAGAGCTTTTTGTACCGGGGAGATTATGTCTTCTCGGTGAACATAGTGACTGGGCAGGGTTGCACAGAGTAATTAATTCCGGAATTGAGCCGGGGCAGGCAATTGTAACCGGAATTGAACAGGGAATCTATGCTGAAGTAGAAAAAAATGAAAAATTTATCGTGCAGAGTGATTTGCCCAGCTACCATGATGCTTCTTTTTCCTGTGAAATGGATTCGGAAAAGCTCAGGGAGGAAGCAAGCGCGGGCGGCTTTTTTTCCTATGTGGCAGGTGTTGCCTCCTACGTAAATGAATGCTACAATGTCGGAGGACTTAAGATTACGATTACACGCATGGATCTTCCGATGAAAAGCGGCCTTTCCAGCAGCGCGGCGATTTGCGTTTTGGTGGCACGCGCGTTTAATCAGATGTATCGTCTTCGGTTGAATACGATGGGCGAGATGAATATTGCATTCATCGGCGAACAGCGTACGCCATCCCGTTGCGGACGTTTGGATCAGGCTTGTGCCTACGGTGTCAGACCGGTCCGTATGACGTTTGACGGCAACGAGGTAAGTGTGAAGCCTTTGCCGTTTAAAAAGACGCTTTACTGGGTGATTGCGGACCTGAAATCACACAAGGACACCGTTCAGATTCTTTCCGATTTGAATAAGTGTTATCCGTTTGCGCAAAATGAAAAAGAAAGGGCCGTGCATGAAGCGCTTGGCCATGACAATAAGATATTTATCGACAAGGCGTGTGAATACCTCGCGCAGGGCGACAATGAAGCGCTTGGCAGGTTGATGAATGAGTTTCAGGTTAATTTTGATAAGAAAGTTGCTCCGGCAAGTTTCAAGGAACTGGAAGCTCCGGTGCTTCATTCTGTTTTGGATGATGCAAATGTAAGAGGATTGGTATACGGCTGTAAGGGTGTTGGTTCCCAGGGAGACGGAACCGTACAGTTCCTTGCAAAGGATGAACAGTCGCAGAGCAAACTGATAGACTATTTAAATAATGAGCGTGGGATGGAAGCATTTCCGCTGACGCTCAGACCGCAGCAGGCGGTAACCAAAGCCATTATTCCGGTGGCGGGCTTCGGAACGAGACTTTATCCGGCAACGAAAGGAATCAAGAAGGATTTCTTCCCGATTCTGGATGAGGACGGACTGTTTAAGCCGGCGATTATGGTGCTTTTAGAGCAACTGGATGCATCCGGTATTGAAGAAATCTGTCTTGTCATCGGTGAGGAAGAGAAGCCGATGTACGATGCACTTTTCGCACCGCTTTCTGAGGAGCATCGAAGTAAACTTCCGGCGGAGAAACGTTTTTACGAAGATAAAATCATTAAAATCAGTAAAAAGATTACCTATGTATATCAGAAAGAGAGACGTGGCTTCGGTCACGCAGTTTACCAGTGCAGGGAGTTTACCAAAGGACAGCCGGTGCTTCTTCTGCTTGGAGATATGATATATGAGTCTTATGGGCCGAAGAGCTGTATGTCACAGCTTATCGATGCCTATGAAAAGACCGGGCTTCCGGTGGTGTCGATGCATTCCGTGCCGCTTTCTGATGTGGTGCACTACGGAATTATGCATGGGCAGTGGGAAAATAAAGAAGAGACAATTTTAAAACTGGATGCTTTTTGCGAAAAGCCTTCCTGCGAATATGCGGATGAGTTTTTGGGCAATGTCCGTAAAAATACGCGAGACCAATTTTATGCCGTCTTCGGACAGTATATTTTGACCAAAGAAGTATTTGAAGTGCTTGAGACAGATATTAGGGAGAATCATACAAGCGGCGGAGAAATCCAGCTGACCACAGCCCTTGACAAGGTGCGTGAGCGTATCGGTATGATGGGGCTTTTGATGGACGGAAAGTCGTATGACATAGGACTTCCGGAAAAATACAGGCAGACTCTTTGTGAGTTTGGAAAAGGAAAAGAAAGAGAGAGCTGATATGAGCAATTCGGAAAAGAAAGTGCTTTCCATTGTGATTCCTTGTTACAATGAAAAGAACAATATTCTTGAAATCGTAAAAAAAGTGAAGGAATCGCCGGTGGAACACAAAGAGATTATCGTTGTTGACGACTGTTCAACCGATGGGACGAGAGAGGTCCTCGAGGCAGAAATCCGTCCGCTCGTGGATAAAATTATTTATCATGAGGTAAACGGAGGAAAAGGTGCGGCTTTAAAAACCGGATTTGCAGCAGCGACCGGAGATGCGGTGATTATTCAGGATGCGGATATGGAGTACGACCCGATGGAATATCCGCTTGTGGCAGGACCGGTGCTTTCGGGCAAATGCAAAGTAGTGTACGGTTCCCGTTTTAAAGAGCAGAAGGCAAAGGGATATCTTGCCAATCGTCTGGCGAATAAATTTTTGACATGGCTTTCCAATATCTTTACCCGTCAGAAACTGACAGATATGGAGACGTGTTATAAATGCTTTGCAAGAGAAGTGATTCAGTCGGTAGATATTCAGGAGAAACGATTTGGTTTTGAGCCGGAGATTACTGCGAAGATTTCCGATATGCGCATCCGTATTCATGAAGTGCCGATTTCCTACAATCCGCGTACGAACGCGGAGGGAAAGAAAATCGGTGTTCGCGACGGAATCCGTGCGATTTACTGTATTTTGCGGTATCATTGATTTTTTGGTGATTTTAATTTGCTACGATTATAATTTGCGGTGATTCGGATTTGTGACTGGTCGGGGTACAGGAAAGTCGAGAGACTTGCCTGTACCCCGTTTTTTGCGATAGCGGGGCAGATGCAATGAGAGTAGAATCAATATACCCCGCTGGTCACACAATATGCTTCAAAACAGGCGAAAAACGAGAAAAGCGGGGTATACAGCATGAAATATATTGCTGTATACCCCGCTTCGATAAGGCGACCTAAATGAGCGCCTTTGATTCAGATTTTCAGATGAAATTATTTCTTGTTCATCGTATATATACGGAATTCTTCGGTCCATTTTTCTTTTGTTTTCTTGTTTTTAACAGTAATCAAAAGCTGTGTCTCAGGGAAGAGGGGATTGTTTGTCCATGAAGTATAGTCGTCGCTCTGCGTTTCTTTTGCTGTTTTTGCGAGTGATATTTTCTTACCGTTTTTGACAGTCGTTGTCTTCCATTTTCCCTTGCTGTTAATCTTTTTTACTTTGATGGAGACAAGAGAGTATCCCTTGTTGAGCTTTACTTTAATCTTTCCGCTTGTCACTTTGGTAAAAGGCTCATGTTCAAATAAGGCTTTTCCGGCGTAAGTTATGGAGTTGATGGCAGAAGGAGTGCTTGGCCATTTGTCAACATATACTTTGATTTTCTTGGTGCATTTCCTGATACCGTTTTTGTCAACGACGTCAAATTTTACGGTGTAGGTTCCTTTTTTCTTACCAAAAAAGCTGATATAAATCGATTCATAAGATGTATTGGTTATCTGAACGTTCTGGCCCAGTGTTTCGTCAAAGTAGTTGTCGGTTGTAGTATAAACGGTCTCTGATGTCTTCTTGGCAAGAAGATTTTTGCTGCTTGAGCGCACGTTGGTAACACGGTCCGTCGTATCATTTAAGGTAATCTGGATGTAGCTGTCGCCGCCATAAGCATGGTAACTGGCATAGCCTTTTGAAATAAATACTTTATTTGTGTAGGAGACACCGTTGGTCTTATCTTCGACATAGTCTGCTTTGACAATGGAGGCAGAGCAGAGAAGGAAGAAAACGGAAAGATACAATGCTGCTACATATTTGATATGGCTTGTTTTTCTCATAATAGCATTCCTCCCTTATTTTGTGTATATGAGCCAGATATAAGCATATGTGTTGATTTTAAGTTTTTTGTCATAGCAGGTTACTCTGACGTGGGTCACCGGCTTGAGATAGTCATAGGTGGTATAACGGAGCTCCGTATAGCCGTTGTAATTGTCGTATGAATTCCAGGTGACCGTATAGTTGGTTTTTTTGGAAAGGCTGATTTTCTTTCCGTTTGTTACTTTTTTGAATATCGGCTCCCCTGACTCGTTGAAGGTGGTTGCGATTTCGACCTTTTTAATCGTGTAAGTATCCGAGGCTTTAATTTTGAGTTTTCCGGATGCTTTCTTTGTGCAGATGTTGATGTTGGATTGCCCGTTGTATTTTTTGCCGGCATAGGTTACGGATGCAACGGGATCAGAAGGATAACCGGCATAAACTGCGATTTTTTTCTTGGTTTTTACTTTCTTTTTAGAGTTTTTGACGGTGACGGTTACCGTGTATTTTCCTTTTTTTGTTGCATAAAATTCAATGAAGTTGCTGGATTTATAAGTGGATTTTCCGTTGTCATATACAGAGCATATAAAAACATTATCATTGGTTTTGACCTTTGAACGGCTTGTGAGTTTTGCGACAAGATCCGGACTGTTTGATTTGACGGAGGAGATGTAGTCTCCTTTGTCAGCAAGCAAAACTTCAACGATATCGTTCCAACGGGAGCCGACATCAACACGTACCGCGTTATTGTATAAGACGCCGTTGGCTTTATCTCTTTTGTAAGTGTGCGTTTTTGCTGCCTGAGCATCGACATCCGATAAGAGAACGATGCACGTTGTGGCTACAAGGGCAAAAAGCAGGGAAGTGAGTTTTTTGATGTTTCTTTTCATGTTATAACCTCCTTTTTCTTGTGATGTTTACCCCAAAAAAACAAAGGGGGTGTTTCGTATATAGTATACCATATTGCCATATAATGTGCATTGCATTTTTATATAAAGTCATGTACACTTATTAAGGTCACATAAAATGTGCAAGCATCGACAGGAGTGAAAAGATAAATGAATTTATATCACATCAGATACTATTTTAAACGAAGTGTGGCAGCGCTTGGAGCGGCCGTGATGCTGCTTCAGGCACCGCTTGGTCATATGACGGTCTATGCGGCTGCTGCGGATTCCGAACCTACGGTTTCCGGCAATTCGGTCATTTCTTCGAATTCGGCAGAAGTGCAGGAGGCAGAACAGGGCGAACTTATGTTGAATTTTGCCTACATAGAAAAGGCGCGTTTGGAAGCTTCACAGCAGCAGAATATATTGATTTCCGCCGGCGAGGGAACGGTTGCATGGGAGATGGCAACGCTAATGCTTGAGCAGCAGGAGACGGGTGAGGTACATGAAGTTCCGGTGACGGATTATATGGATAATTTGCTCCGTTTTACGTTTGATGCGTCCGGCTATGAGGCGGGCGTGTATCGTGTGGATGCATTGAGTTACTCTTATATGGAAGATGGCAAGACGAAGAAGGGGACTCTCCGATTTGATGAAATTGATGATATGGAGCAGGTTTGTTTCGGTCTCGGAGTGGACAGCCCTTTTTCGGAGGCGGAGTTTACTTCGTATGATGCGGATGGTAATCAGGTGACTGCAGAAGCGGAAGATATGCTGGATGTAAACATTGTTTCATTAGAAGGGGCAGAAGAAAATCTGGCTGCAACCGAAAAGATTGCGCAGGCGGTAGAACAGGTGCAGGGACAGGTAATAACCGGTGAGGTGGCTGTGGCAGAAACAGGAATGGGAGATATTCCGATTTCGGATGAGACAGTTACTCCGGAGGGGAAGATTGCAGGAAGTCTTGTGGTTATGCTGGATCCGGGACATGATGCGACACATGCGGGTGCACGCGCAAACGGTCTTGAAGAGGAGAAGTTGACGCTCAAGGTAGCGAAGTACTGTAAGGAGTATCTGGAAGATACCTATTCGGATGTGGTTGTCTATATGTCACGTCCGGGTGAGGCGTGTCCGTATCCGGGCACAACTTCCGGAGATTGTAATGCTGCAAGAGTGGCAGATGCATACAATAAGAAAGCGGACGTCTTTGTCAGCCTGCACTTTAACTCGACTGCCGGGGGAGCTACGACAGCGAACGGTGCAATGGTATTTTATCCGAACAGCAATTACAAAAACCAGGTCGGATCTGCCGGAGCAACGCTGGCGTCTAAAATCATAGAGCAGCTTGAAAAAATCGGTTTGAATAATAACGGTATTAAAATTCGGAATTCGGAGAATAACACGTTATACCCGGACGGTTCCCTGGCAGATTATTACGGGGTGATTCGTCTTGCGAAAGAGAAAGGGATTCCGGCGGTTATCGTTGAGCACGCATTCCTGAACAATGCAGCGGATGCAGCTTTCCTGAAAGAGGAAGAAAATCTTGAGAAGATGGGCGTTGCTGATGCGCTCGGAATTGCAAAGGCATACGGACTTTCCACGGAAGAGGTGGAGTACGATGCGGAAGATTTGCAGGTGACGGACATTGACGGCGGAACCGGAACTTTTAAGATTACTCTTTCCGGTGCAGTGCCGGTCAAACGAATTGCTGATATCAAATTTAAGGTATATCCGACGGAAGCAAAGGACAAAGTATACACATATACAGCAGAACTTATAGATAAAAAGACAGGAACCTATTCTGTGACGGGAAACGTCGGGGAACATGGAAAGAAAGAAGGAAAATATAAGGTAATCGCTTATGCATATGATGCGGCCGGCAAAAAGACACAGCTTCGCTCCACGACATTTACGATAGCGAAAGGGAAAGTGAATACGGCGGGCATGTCGGTCACATCCAAGGTTTCTGCGACGGAAAAAACGGTAACGCTGAAATTAAAAGGAAATCCGGACGCGGAAGGAGTATATTTCCGCGTTTACAGCAGCAAAAACGGAACCGACGATGTCAAGACATATCATGCCACGCAGCTTGATAACGGTGATTGGAAAGCGAAGGTGACGGTCTCCAAGCATAAAAACGCCGGGGAATATAAAGTTGTTGCGTACTCTAAGAGTTATTTCGGTACGAAAAACAAGGTGCTTACAAGCAGTTTTCAGATTGTGGGTCCGACGGTGAGCAAGGCAAAGGTGTACAAGCAGGATTTAAATAAAGGAACCTTCCAGGTCAGAGTGTATGACGTGGCGTCTGCAGTCGGAGTGAAAAAAGTCCAGATAAAAGTCAAAAATCTTGAGGGCAAAAAGAAGACAAAGACATACACGTTAAAGAAACATAAAAAAGGTTTTTATTATGTCGATGTCAATATGAAAAATCACAGCTATGCTTACGGTCAATACAAGGTTGAGGTTATTGTCAGCGACAAAAACGGTTTTACGGAGACGGTAAATACATTTAAGAAGGCGTTTGAAAAGCCGGAACCGGCAATCAGTGCGAAACTGAAATCAAAGCATACCAAGCTTTCGCTGTCTGTATCAAACCTTGGCATTTCGGCAAATGTGAAGGCGGTAAAATTCCGCGTCTACAATACTTCAAAATCATCTAAGAAGAAGTATTATACAGCCAAGAAAGGTTCTGGCGGAACGTGGACGGCGACGATGAAAGTGTCCGATTTCGGAACGGCCGGAACATATAAGGTACTTGTTTATGTCAAAGGTGCGGACGGTAAATATGTAAAACAGAGCAAATCCGTTAAGGTTACGGTCCCGGATATCAACGGCGGAAAAGTTAAAGTAAAGAAAAAATCAGACAGTGCAAGTTATTTCTATGTGTCGGATATCTCCTATAAGGGAGCTGTCAAAGATGTCAAGGTCAAAGTTTGGCCGGTGACGAATACGAAGGCAAAATATGTATATAAAGCGTCGCTCCGCTCCAACGGGGCTTATCGTGTGACGGTAAATTCCAAAAATCACAAAGGCATCGGAGGCGACTACAAATACCAGGTGACTGTCACGGCTAAGAACGGCGTCGAGAAAGTGCTTTTGAAAGGCAAAATGACACTCGGGGAATCGACGGCGGATACGGGTGAACTGTATGCTATCAGCGGAGCATCCAATGTGACGGTGACACAGATGATGGCGTATTATAACAAGAATGCGACGTATCCATCCTTTTATGCTACATCCGATGCTCCGACATTAAAGAAATTCTGTCAGTTGTACTATGCAGAATGCGAAAAGGAAGGTATCCGTGCGGAGGTTGCTTTTGCTCAGGCAATGCATGAGACGAATTTCCTGCGCTACGGCGGCGATGTAAATATCAGCCAATACAATTTTGCGGGAATCGGTGCGACCGGAGGCGGCGTACAAGGGAATTCCTTTGCGACGGTACGTCTTGGAATCCGTGCGCAGGTACAGCATTTAAAAGCTTACGCGAACAGTGAATCGCTCAGCCAGACTTGTGTGGATCCGAGATTCCAATATGTGCAGAGAGGATGTGCTCCGTATGTGGAGTGGCTCAGCATTCCGAACAATCCGTACGGAAAGGGTTGGGCGACGAATCCGCTCTATGGCAGTTCACTCCGCAAGATGATAAATGCGATGAGAGGCTGCTAGAGGACACGTTTTTTACACAATAAAACATATTGACGAACAGCCACTGATTTCATATACTAAAAATAGTGGAAAAAAATAAAAGCATACAATATTTTGTATGCTTTTGACATGTTTTATAGGAAAACAGAAATGAGGAGAAACTATGGGAAAAATAACAGTGGAGACATGTCACATTGAAGGTCTCAAGGTTATCACACCGACGGTGTTCGGAGATGCCAGAGGATATTTCATGGAGACATACAATTACAATGATTTTAAGGAGGCAGGTATTGACCAGGTATTTGTGCAGGATAATCAGTCAGCTTCCAAGAAAGGTGTTCTCCGCGGACTTCATTTTCAGATTAACTTCCCGCAGGACAAGCTTGTTCGTGTTGTCAGCGGTGAGGTTTATGATGTTGCGGTTGACCTCCGTAAAGATTCGCCGACATTCGGACAGTGGTACGGTGTACATCTTTCCGCAGAGAATAAGAAACAGTTCTTTATTCCGAAGAATTTTGCACACGGATTTGTAGTGCTTTCCGACTATGCGGAATTTGCATACAAATGTACGGATTTTTACCATGCAAACGATGAGGGAGGACTGCTCTGGTCAGACCCGGAAATCGGAGTGGAATGGCCGCTTCCGGAAGGCATGACGAGAGAAGACCTTATCTTATCCGAAAAGGATACGAAATGGGGCGGGATTTCCGATTATCGCAAAGAACGAAACATGTAAGCGCTGTAATACCGGGTATTCGGGGGAATCTTGGTCATTAAAGTGAGATGATAAAAATGAAAAAGAGAGAAAGATATAAAAAACTGATTAACGGCTTGGAGATGCTGATTCTCATGCTGATTCACACATATTTTTATGCGATTTTATGGTATGGGTATTACAGCGGGATGATGCCGAAAAGATTGCAGTTTTACCGCAGAGGTCACTGGGCCGTAATTGCAATGTATGTGCTTGTGCTTTGGCTGTTTATCAAGCTGTACGGTGGCTTTAAGGTCGGCTACCTGCGATTGTTTGATGTCATATATTCGCAGCTTTTGTCGCTGTTTTGTGCGAATGTCGTGTTGTATTTTCAGGTTTGTCTTTTGACAAGAGATTATGTAACGCCGGTTCCGCTTCTTGTAATGACGGCGGCGCAGGTGGTTGTGATACTCGTTTGGGTGTTTGTGTGCAGATTCCTGTATATGAAGTTGTATCCGCCGCGCAATCTTCTTCTTGTATATGGAGAGAAGACACCGGTTGACTTTATTAACAAGATTAATGCGCGAAAGGATAAATATTTTATTCACAAAAAGATTCATGTCAGTGAAGGCATGGAGAAAATAAAAGAAGCGATTGCGGAATGCGAAGGTGTCATGATTTGTGAGACGGCTTCCCATCCGAGAAATGAAGTGCTTAAGTATTGTTTTATACATTCTGTGCGCACGTATGTGGTGCCGAAGGTAACAGACCTGATGCTGATTGGATCTGATGAGATGCATTTGTTTGACACACCGCTTCTTTTGTCACGCAACCAGGGGCTGTCAGGAGAACAACAGGCAGTAAAACGTATTATGGATGTGGTGCTTTCGCTGATTGCCTGTGTCATTGCATCACCGTTTATGCTTGTGATTGCGATTGCAATCAAGGCGTATGACAGAGGTCCTGTGATTTACAAGCAGATTCGTCTGACCAAAGACGGAAAAGAGTTTTATATATACAAGTTCCGCAGCATGGGGGTGGATGCGGAGAAGGGCGGGGCACGTCTTGCCATGAAAAATGACAGTCGTGTGACACCGGTCGGTAAGGTGATCCGCAATCTTCATTTGGATGAGCTCCCACAGCTTTTTAACATTTTAAAGGGAGACATGTCATTTGTAGGACCGAGACCGGAACGTCCGGAGATTTTCAAGCAGTATGAGCAGGAACTTCCGGAATTTGCATTCCGATTAAAGGTGAAGGCAGGACTTACAGGTTATGCGCAGGTATACGGAAAGTACAATACAACACCGCGCGATAAGGTGAAGCTCGATGTGGCATATATCGAGCACTATTCCATTTGGCTGGATATCAAGTTGATGCTTCTGACATTTAAGATTTTATTCCAGAAGGAAAATACAGAAGGTGTCGATCAGAACCAGACAACGGCTCTGAAGACAGATAAGGAAAAATAAAATGCAGCAGACAGATTATTCCGTTCTCATGTCGGTGTATTTAAAAGAACAGGCGTTATTTTTAAGGGAAAGCATAGAGAGTATGCTTTCCCAGACTATTATGCCGAAAGATTTCGTGATAGTCTGTGACGGTCCCCTGACGGAAGAACTGGATACGGTTGTTTCGGAGTATGAAGAACGTTTTCCGGAATTGTTTCAGGTGATTCGCATTCCTGAGAATGTCGGTCTCGGCAGAGCGCTGAACGAGGGGATGAAGCATTGCAGATGTGAGTATATTGCAAGAATGGACAGCGATGATATCAGTCTTCCGAATCGTATGGAAAAGCAGCTGGCGGTCTTAAACGGGCAGCAGGTGGATATTGTGAGCGGAACATTGACAGAGTTTGACGAGGCGGCGCCGGATGGGACGCATAAGCGCAGTCTCCCGGAGACGCATGAACAGATACGGAAATTTGCGCGCAGAAGAAATCCGTTTAACCATCCTTGTGTCTGTTATAAAAAAACATCTGTAATTAAATCGGGCGGATATGAGCATTTCGAAGGCTTTGAAGATTATTACCTTTGGGTGCGGATGCTTATGGCAGGTATGCGTGGCTATAATTTGCAGGATACGATATTGAAGATGCGTGCAACCGGAATGCACGGGAGACGCGGCGGTTTTCGATATGCGTCATCGATTATTAAATTTAGATTATATTTATTAAAAAGCGGATTTTGTTCCTTTGGAGATTTTATATATACGGTGACCGGACATGTGGCGGTCAGTATTTTGCCGAACCGGCTGCGACAGCTGTTTTATCACCGCGTGTTGCGGAAGAGATAGGAGAACCGGAAATGTCACTTCGTTCCATGGCAAAAAAAATAATTGATTATACGATAGAAGACGAGTACAAAGTGTACCGCCTGAAGGCTACTCCGTTTGTGTATCGGAAGAGGTTTACTGCTTCGTTTCATAAAAAGTATGATAATGAATCGGTTGTCAAAGGAAAGGTTGTGTTTGACAACTACATGGGTAGTGGTTACGGATGTAACGGTAAGTATGTACTCGAATTTTTGCTTGCAAACGAACCTGAGTTGGCAGGAGAACTTGACTTGGTGTGGGTTGTAAAAGATGTCCACAATCGACGCGGGGAGTTTCCGGAGCAGGTGCGGCTTGTGGAGTATGGTTCGGAGCAGGCAATGTATGAGTATGCGACAGCGCAGGTCTGGGTCAAAAACTTCCAGATGGTACACTATTTGAACAAAGGGCTTTTGAAGCGGGACGGACAGTACTATATACAGATGTGGCACGGTTCGTTTGGTATTAAGAAGATAGAAGGAAACTGCGGGTACTTAAATCGCGACCGGGCGTGGGTTTCGCTTGCAAAGAAAAATGCGGATTACACGGACTACTGGATATCCAACAGCGCATTTGAGACACAGGTGTATAAGGATGCGTTCTGGGGCGCGGGAAAGATTTTGGAATACGGACATCCGCGAAATGATATACTGGTGGATGGTATGCAGGCGACTTATGATAAAGTGCGTAAGACATACAGTCTTGAAGGGAAGCGGATGGTGTTGTTTGTTCCGACCTTCCGGGATCAGGATAAGTCATCGGTATCTGTGCCGGATAAAGAGGCGGTACTTGAAAGTCTGCATAAGCGTTTTGGCGGTGACTGGGTATTTGCGCTTCGCAATCATCCACGCATTGCCGCGCAGAGCTTGCAGATGTCGGAAGAGAATGTGATAGACGTGACGGATTATCCGGATATTCAGGAGCTTCTCGCGGCAGCAGATGTTGTGATTACGGATTATTCGAGTGCGATTTTTGATTTTATGCTGACGGGTAGACCGGGTTTTCTGTATGCGGAGGATTACGAGGATTACGAGGATTTGCGGGGGCTGTATTATCCGCTGGAGGAGACACCGTTTCCTTTAGCGCGTATCTGCAAACAGCTTTTGGATTGCATCGAGGGTTTTGATGAGGCGGCATACGAAGAGAAGCGTGTGAGATTCCTACAGGAGAAAGGTTCCGTGGAAGATGGAAGGGCAGCGGAGAGAGTGGTTGCCCTCATAAAGAAAATAGTGGACAAGGAAGTAGACGGTTAATATGGAAAAAATGATGGATCGTTTGGGAGAAAAATTAATTACGGCGACAGTCATGGACATTCAGTGGGAGCGAATTTTCATGCACCTTTATATTAAGGTGGATGTAAACGATGAGACGGTGGATATCACGAAGCAACCGCTGGCGTTTTATCTGGTAGATAAATTGACGTATGAATGTCCTGCGGCGTGTAAACAAATCGACGTACAGGATGGCGTATATCATCTGCGGCTCAATGTGACCAACAGCGGTGAAAATGCGTGTATTCCTTCCGGGTGCTACATGATTGAGGTTTGTCAGGGGACAGAGATTCTGGCAGATTGTGAGATGTCGCACGAAGTGGTTGCCAAGGTGGATGAGTGCTCGAGAAACTTTCTCTATTCGGGGCGCCGCAGAGTGTATTCTGCGACGTTTGCCGTGGAAGAGGGTGCAGAAAATCTGCCGTTTGAGATGATTCTGCAGGCGGCGGGGCGTGTGAGTATGAACTTCCCGCAACGTTCCCGTATGAGAAATCGTATCCATCCGATTAAGGATTTGAGAGATACGTGGCTTGGAAGAAAAAATATTGTCCGTGTAATTTATCAATTCTTTTGTATTGTCAATAAGTCAAAGAAAAAGAACACGATTCTGTTTATGACGGAGCAGTCTGAGAGAATTGCATCCAATTTGAAGGCGGTTTCTGACAGAATGCTCGAAAGAGGAATGGATAAAGATTACAATATCCTGTTTTCCGCGCGTGCGGCAAGTGAGCGTGGGCAGGGTGTCAAGAGCTGGATTATATTGATGAATAAGCTCTCAAAGAGCGGAATAGTATTTTTAGATGACCATGCGCCATGTCTGGACTGGTTAAAGCTTACGGACGATACGAAAGTGATTCAGCTTTGGCATGCGGGTGCAGGTTTTAAATCGTCCGGTTACAGCCGCTGGGGACACGTCGGATGTCCGAATCCGGTCTCGTGCCACAGACAGTACAGCTTTGGTATTGCGGGGTCTAAAAACATTGCCCATTTCTTCTCTGAAGTATGGGGGATGAATGATGAACAGGTGCTTGCGACAGGAATGCCTCGTATGGATGAATATCTGGAGGCAGGGTACAGGGAGAAAAAGACGGCGGAAATTTACGAGAAATACCCGCTCTGCAAAGGTAAAAAGGTCATTCTGTTTGCACCGACGTACCGCGGCAGAAACAAAAAAGATGCCTTTTATCCGTATGATTTGATTGATTTTGAGCAACTTTATGAAGTGTGCGGCGATGAGTATGTGGTATTGTTTAAGATGCATCCGTGGGTACACAAAAAAGTGCCGATTGCTAAGAAATACAAAGATAAGTTCAAGGATGTCGCCGATTTCCCGAATATTAACGATTTGTTCTACATTACGGATTTGCTTATCACAGATTATTCTTCCAATATTTTTGAGTATTCCCTGATGAAGAATCCGATGTTATTCTTTGCGTTTGATAAGATTCAGTATTCGTTCTCAAGAGGATTTCACAGACCGTATGAGGAATCTGCGCCGGGAAAGGTTGTTTATACGTTTGATGAGCTGCTTCGGGCAATTCGCGAGAAGGATTTCGAAGAAGAAAAGGTACAGGAGTATGTGGATCACCACTTTGATTACATTGATTCCGGTGCGTCGGATCGTGTCATTGATTGGCTTGTACTCGGAAATCTTCCGCAGGATGTGGTGGAAGATCTTGCCCGCGTAAAGGCGGAAAATGATTACCGTAAATCGCTTGACTTTACATTGGGAGGCTTAAGGCTTCTCGAGGAAGAGGGCGAAGAGGAAGATGCGATATAAAAATAAAATGAAAAAGAAGCATTGCTTTGCGAGGCAATGCTTCTTTTTGCGTGTATGGTGCTTTAAAGCTTAATCTTCTTTACTTTGCTGTAACCACTGTAGATGCGTGCTTTTCCGGCGCCTCTGTAAGCAGATACGCGCACGTAATAAGTTTTGCCTTTCGCTACCTTCTTGATTGCAGCGCTTGTGGAAGAAGTCGAGTACGATTTGTAAATTTTGCTGAAATCTTTGGTTGTAGAGATTTCAACAAGGTAACCGTTGGCTTTCTTCGCTTTGTTCCATTTCACGTTTATCGTGTTTCCTTTTTTGGAAACAGATTTCAATGTCGGTTTGCTTACCGATTTCACGAGGAGTGAAGTGGAAACGATACGGCTGTAGTTGTTTTTATTCTTTGATAATGTATTAATGCGGATAGCCACAGAGGAATCTTTCGATGTTACAATCGCGGTGTTGCAGGAGGTAATCTTGTTCCCTTCTACATTTCCGCCGATGACTGCTTTGTCTACAAAGTAGATTCCGAATTTTTTGGCTTTTTTCACCGTGTTGGAAACAATGCCCTTCTTTACGGTGGAAGCGCCGAGTACGCAGATTCCGTTTGCGGTGCTGTTTGTTACGGTATTGGATTTAATCTGTTTGGAAACAACAGATTTCTTGTCCACCTGAATACCGGTTTTCTTGGAAGCATCTACCTTATTTTTTTCGATGTTTCCTTTTACTTTGGATTTGTTCGTAATACCGATACCGTTGTAGGTGGATGTGGAAATTTTGTTTCCTTTTATGCTGCCGCCGATGGTGGCTTTGTCAAGGTTGAGACCGTTCTTTTTATTGCTTGTAATCGTGTTGGAAGCAATGTCTTTGCCAACGCTTGAGGAAGAGATTACGCTGATGCCGTTCAGGCCGTTGGTCTTTGCGGTATTGCTCTTAATGCTGCCTGAAACGGTTGACTTGGAAGCAACCTGAATACCTGTCTTGTCGGATGAGGTGATTGTGTTGCCGATAATATCTCCGTTTAACGTAGAACTGTCACTTACGCAGATTCCGTTGTTGTCGGAATTTTTAATCTTATTCGTGTCAATATTTCCGGTTAAGACCGAACTGTCAAAAAGATTGATACCTGTCTTTTTGGAATCTGTAATTGAGTTTTCTTTAATGTTTCCTGTGATTTTGGTGGAGGTACTGATGTTGATACCGTTCACACCGCTGGTCGTAATTGTATTTTTGTAAATATTTCCGTTCATGGAAGCTTTGTCGGAAACCTGGATACCTGTCTTATCAGATGAAGTAATGGTGTTGGTTTCGATATTTCCCTGCATAGAGGCTCCGTTCGTCACACCGATACCATTGTTGTCACTGGAACTAATCGAGTTTCCTGTAATGTTTCCGATTACTTTGGAAGAGCTTCCGAGTGCAATACCGTTGGATTTGCTTTTGGAAATTTTATTGCCGGAAATATTTCCGGTCACAGAAGCAGAATCATATAAGCAGATACCGTTGTCAGTGCTGGAAGTAACGGAGTTTGAGGTTATGCTGCCACCGGCCTTAGAACCTTTGAGCTGGATTCCGGAAGCTCCTGCGCTTGTTACTTTATTGCCTGTGATTGTTCCGGTTGAGGAATCTAAAAGTGAAATTCCGTGACCGGTAGTTTTCTGTACTGTGTTGGATGTAACGTCCGTTGCTGTGGAGCGGTCGGAAATATGGATTCCGTTTCCTTTTGCGGTATTTACTGTGTTGGATTTTACGCTTCCGACGGTTGTCTTGCCGTGGATAACAATGCCGTGTTCCCCTGCATTTGTAACGGAGTTGTCTGCAATGTTTCCGGTGGCACCGATGCCTTCTGCGATGTTAATGCCGTCTTTGGCAGGATTGTTAATGATATTACTTGTGACTTCGGTTGCAGAGCTGTTTGCAAGGTAAATACCGTTGCACTGCACGGAGGAGACAGTATTGCCTGTGACTTTGTTTCCTGTACTTCCGGCTGCGATATGTATACCACTGTAGCTTGCGCTCTTGGCAAGAGCATCGTTTGTTGTGTCATAGCCGGAACCTGTAATCTTGTTTCCGGATAAAATACAGTTCTTAGCATCTGCCATATGGATACCGTAACCGGCAGTTGTGATGGTGTTATTTAAAACCTGCACACCACTCAGATAGTAGTCGCCTGCAGGAACGGTTCCGCCGTCGTTTGAGTTATATTCAGCACTCGTAATGTTCCGGCCGTACAATTTAATACCGAAGATAGTATCGTTCCAGCTGTTGTACCGGGTGGTGATTGTATTGTTTTTAATAATGGTGTTTACATTCGAAGTAAAGTTACCGGAATATTTCTGCGCACCGTTCTGGACGGTTGTGTAAATTGTAGTCGGGCTCGCTTTGCAGGACTGCACCAATATTCCGGAACCGCAGCCTGTCATCACATTGCCTGAAATTTCGCAATTGACGTAGTTTAATGTGACAATACAATCCTGTTCCACGTTTTGGAACGTGTTGTTGAGAATTTTGATATTCGTATTGTCGGCGCCGAGCAACATGGAATGGGAACCGATACCGCGTGAAACATTTTTAAAGGTACAATTCTGGATGGTAACATTCTTCATCATCGTTCCATCCTGATAGATGTTCGGGTAAATACTGTCCGCAACGGCGAGGTCAAGCTGGAGTGCTTCGCGTGTTGCGACTTTTGTGGATGCGGCCATGTCACGGAAGGTACATCCGCTCACATAGAAACCGTCAATGGCAGCAGCTTCCACCATATGATCGTTCGTTCCGCCTGCGATGGTCACGCCGTTTAAAGTTACGTTTGTCGCATGGGCCAGACGCATTTGTGTAAAAGTATTGCTTGCAGGAGCAACGAAGCTTCCGCCGTTGATTGTAATGTTCTTATATCCGCCATAACCTGCAACGGCTTCGGATTTGTTATACGCATGTTCGTTTTCGGAAGGACCGATCATTAACATGTGTATGCTCTCTGCTACTGAGGTAAGTGTAACACCGGCGGTCAAATCTAATGTCGTATTGCTGTAAATGGATAAGGTGTTAGATAATGTATAACTTCCGGCAGGGACTTTGACGACAGTAATCGCATCCGATACGGCGGATATATTATTGTTGTCACGCGCCTGATCCAAAGCTGCCTGGAGCGCGGTAGTAATATCGGTGCCGGAAGCGGCGGATACATTGATGGTCGTTTCGTTTGTTGCGGTTTCGGCCGGAGTCTCTGTTTCGGAAACTTCAATTACAGGCGCAGTAATATCATTCTGTGATACGCTTGTGTTGTCTGCGCTGAGTACCGTTGCCGGCACAGATGTCGTCGTCATGGAGGCAACAAGCAGAGTAGCCAATGCGGTGGCCAGCCATTTTTGTTTTTTCATTGGGAACACCTCTCTTTTAGTTGTTGTTTTTGAGCTCTTCTATTTCCTTTTTGAGTTTCTTGATGGTTTCCTGATATTCCATGTTCCGTTCGAAACGGGTGTTGTACATATTGTAGGTTCTGCGGAATTTCCGCTCTAATTTCTCTTCTCGTTCCGTCGGGGTGGTACCGGAATAAACAGGCATATTTTTTAAAATTTCATCGTATGTGTACGGTTTAATATCACTTTCTTCGCCGTAGATGATACGTTGGATGCTGTTGAATAACGCGTTGTATACGGTGCACAGATAATCCTTGTCCTTTGTTACGCCTTCTTCCATGGCCTGCTCGATTTTTTCGAGAAGGAGTTTGGAAGTAATGCCCGGTGTTTCGATCACACGATCCTGACAACCGATGCTGTTGTAAAAACCTTTGACTTTGACATTCCACACAAGTCCGATGGAAGGAACGTCTAAGGCGAAGGCAATAATGCTCGGGTGAAGTCTGCATGATACGATGGCATCATAGGAAGAAATCTTCTCGATCATCTTCTCCGGTGTGTTCATGTTGAATACGCATTTGCTAAGCGGAACGTTGTGGTTGCGGATGAGATAATCGATAAAAGCCTCATCGCCGAAATGGCCGCTCGTAAGAAGTTCGTAATCATATCCTTTTTCTTTGAGGTCATCCATCAGGTCAAGCCAAAGCTTGGCGGCTTTTTCACGGTCGAAATCAATCTGGTTATCGACAAAGCCGTTGGCGCGAAGGATGAAAAGTCCGATTTTTTTCTTTTCTTTTGATTTATCCTTGCAAGTGTAGTTTTCAAAAATCTTATCTGAGAATACGGCCGGATCGGAAACCTTTCCGATGGTAACATGTTCGCTCTCGCGGTATTTTTGCAACGCGTCAAAATCATCTCGTGTCGTAATCTGCTTCACGCAGTCAAAGTTCAAAGTTTTTTTCAGGCGCTGACACTTCGCGTTGTCCTCCTCGTAACGCTCCACACCGATGGCGGAAAAAATGACCGGTTTGTGGAATTCCTCTGCGATTTCAAGTGTGACCGCCGTCTTTTCATAAAATGTCTGATAAAGATAGTTAAAGAGCGGCGCACCTCCGAAAATAACAATGTCGGAGCCTTTAATGGTCTTGCGGGCGTTCTTAAGGTGTTTTTCATCGCGGGTGTTTAAATATTTCTGCGGAACAATCGCAGCTGCGCGGCTGTTAATCATATAGTGTGTTTCTTTGACACCGAGATTTTTCATCACGGTCTGTATCAGACCGATATCACAGGCCTCGATGACCTGGTCGCCGAGATTGTCTGAATCACGGTTCGTCAGAAGAAGGATGTTGTATGCCTTTTTGTCTTTGGCAGGGGCGTCCTCGCTCTGCGTTTTGGAGTACAATTTCATCGTTGCATATTTAAACGCATAGCCGAGCCCTTTTTCGCGTACTTTTTTAATCGCTGTTTTTACGTTCATTTTGTCGTATTTCCTTTCATCTCTTATCATAAATATTTTAGCCCAGAACCGTATATAAATCAAGGAAAAAAGGGGGATGATATGCGCAGAGAAATGTGTTATAATATATGCAAACTGTACTTAAATTCGAGTGTGGTGGACAAAGGAGGACTTAACATGAATGTAGCATTAGTGTTTGCAGGTGGTTCGGGACAGAGAATGCGTACCAGTGCGAAACCGAAACAGTTTTTGGAGATTTACGGAAAGCCGATTATTATATACACGCTTGAGATATTTGAAAAGCACAAGGATATTGACAGTATTGTTGTTCCTTGTATTGCGGGTTGGGAAGATTATCTGCAGGAACTTTTGGACAAGTTCGGCATTAAGAAGGTAAAGAAAATTCTGACCGGCGGAAAGGATACGCAGGAGTCCAAAATGATTGCACTTCGCTATTTGGAGACGTTCTGTAAAGAGGACGATATTGTGCTGCTTCATGATGCGGTAAGACCTCTTATCACGGAGGAACTTATCACAGACAATATTGAAGGCGTGAAGAAATACGGAAATGCGATTACTGCCGTACCGTTTACAGAGACAGCGATTACAAGTCAGGACGGAGAACAGGTGGAGAAGACCATCATCCGTAACACGATGTTTGTCGCGAAAGCGCCGCAGAGTTTTTATTTTAAAGATGTGTTTGAGGCGCATACGAAGGGCGAGACGATGCCATATACGATTACGATTGATACGTGTTCTCTGATGACGGAGCTTGGAAAGGAACTTCACATGGTTCCGTGTAAGACGACTAACATCAAGATTACGACGCCGGAAGATTATTTTATCTTGAAAGCCCTCATTGACTTAAGAGAGAGCCAGGATATTTTCGGATTATAAAAGTAGAATCATGCTGGAGGATGAGATGAGACAGAGCCATATTGTAACGGAAGATTTGATGCGGATTACGGCGGAGCCGATTGCGTGGGACAAGCTTCGGGGGAAACGCGTGCTGATTTCCGGTATCAACGGATTGATTGCGTCTTATATTGCACGTACCGTTTTTTATTTGAACGATGAGAGAGGGATGGGGATTCAGCTTTACGGAATTGCCCGTAACAAGGTGAAGACGGAGAAGAAGTGGGGAGATGTTCTCAACAGACCGGATTTTCATATGATTTATCAGGATGTGACAGCACCACTTGATTTTGGCGGCCAAATTGACATTATGATTCATGCAGCGAGTCAGACAGGTCCTGATCAGTTTACGTCGGACCCGGTCGGAACGGCGATGGGAAATGTACTCGGAACCTATCACCTTTTGGAATACGGACGTAGTCACGGGACGGAGCAGTTTTTGATTTTGTCGACACGAGAGATTTACGGAAAAGGAAATCTTGACTTTGTGACGGAAGAACAGTACGGAGTTGTGGATCCGACGAGTGTGCGCTCCTGCTACCCGGAGAGTAAGCGTATGGCGGAAAATCTTTGTGTGAGCTATCGGCAGCAGTATGATATTGACTGCCGTATCGTGCGTATTGCACATACGTATGGACCGGGGATGCTTCTTAGTGACGGCCGGGTAGTCGGTGATTTTCTCGGAAATATCGTCAATCATCAGAATATTGTGATGAATAGCGATGGCTCAGGGACACTTGCGCTGACGTATATCGGCGATGTCGTGGCGGGGATTTTCTATTCGCTGCTACATTTTGAAGGATATGTGTACAATGTATCCAACTCTGAGGAGACGGTTACGGTCAAGCAGCTTGCACAGACATTGTGCGATTTGTTTCATGATTACGGCGTGGAACTGATTATGAATATTCCGAAGGAAAAGCCGGCGGGATATTTAAGTTATAAATTAGGCTTCCTGCAGTCGGACAAGGCAATCGCAGAGGGCTGGAGTCCGAAGGTGGATTTGCGCAGCGGAATGCAGCGCACGGTTCAATATTTTGAGGAAATGAAAGAAGAAAACTAAGACATGAAAAAATTTATTGCAAACTTGAAAAGATACAAAAGCTATATGATATACAGTGCGAAGGCAACGCTCAAGGGAGAGGTGGCAGGTTCCAGACTGAACTGGCTTTGGTGGATTTTAGATCCGTTTTTATTCATGCTGGTCTACACCTTTATGGCGCTCGTTGTGTTCGGCAAAGGAGAACCATACTTCCCGCTTTACGTGTTTATCGGACTTAATATGTATGATTTCTTTAATCGCACGGTGCGCAAGAGTGTGCGCATGGTAAAGCGCAACAAGAGCATGATTTCCAAGGTGTATATACCGAAATATGTTCTTATCATCAATGAGATGATTGTGAATGCATTCAAAATGTGTGTAGCTTTCATGCTTGTTGTGGTGATGATTCCGGTGTACAGAGTGCCATTGACATGGCATGTTTTAGAAGCGATTCCGGTATTTCTGGTACTGTTGCTCCTTACCTTTGGATGCAGTTGTATCATATTGAATTTGGGAGTGTTTGTATCGGACCTTGCGAATGTGGTTGTTGTTTTGCTTAAACTCGTATTTTATATGTCCGGTGTGTTTTACAATATCCAGACGAGAGTTCCGGAACCGTACAACATGATTTTGCTGTACGGAAATCCGATTGCAGGGCTTCTTCAGGGGGCGAGAAACTGCATCTTATACGGAACAAGTCCGTACTATGACATGCTTGGTATTTGGTTTGTCATCAGCGTCGTCCTCTGCATTGTAGGTGTGCGCTCCATTATGAAATATGAAAATTCTTACGTAAAGGTGATATAAATCATGGCAGATAATAACGTGGTAATTGAAGTGAAGGATTTGCACATCCGTTACAAGACGGTGCGTGCGAAGTCCATTAAAAAGAGTTTGTTTTCTTTGAAAAAGTCACAAATTGATGAGTTTGAGGCAGTAAAAGGAATCAGTTTTAACGTGGAAAAAGGAGAGATTGTCGGTCTTATCGGAAAGAACGGAAGCGGAAAATCGACGACGCTTCGCTCCATCGCAGGTATCTTTTCGCCGGATGAGGGAAGTATTGATATCGGAGACCATACGATTTCTTTGATGGCAATCGGTGTCGGTTTTAACAAGGAGTTATCCGGAAAAGATAATATATATCTGGCAGGGCTTCTGCTTGGATTTACGGAGGAGCAGATTCGTGCTAAGTATAAGGAGATTGTGAAATTTTCCGAGCTGGGCAAGTTTATTCACTCGCCGGTCAGGACCTATTCGAGCGGAATGTATTCCAAACTTGCATTTTCCATCACGGCAATCCTTGAGACGGACATTATTTTAATTGATGAGGTTCTCAGTGTCGGTGATATGAAATTTAAGAAAAAGAGCTTAAAGAAAATGAAAGAGCTCATCTCAGACAGCAACCGTACGGTAATGATTGTGTCACACAGTACGGAGACGATCCGTAAGTTGTGCACGCGTGTCATCTGGTTACACGAAGGTAACTTAAAAATGGACGGACCGACGGATGAAGTGCTTCCGGCTTACAAAGAGTTTATGAGTACTTCGGAGACATCTAAGAAAAAAGCCAAAAAGGCAAAGAAGGAAGAGAAGTTGTTACAATATTTGGATGAATAGCGCGGGGAATGGTAAATGAAAAGATGTAAACATCCCGGAGAAATTATATATCTGGCGGCTTTGGGAATCTGGCTTGTTTTGATGATTCTCAATCTGACGTATTTTCGTGAGTGGGTATCTATCGGAACACTCTCCGAAATTGTGCAGTATACGGTTTTGGTACTTTTGCTTGTAAAGATGTCAATGGAATTTAAGTTTTCCGTTCGCGCGGTCGCGGAGCTTTTTGTAGTGCTGCTGATGATGTTTGTGGGGTACAGCTGCGGAAGGTTGTCGTTTGCTGTCAGTCTTGCGCTTGTTTATTCGATAAAGAATGTATCGTTTGAAAAGGTGCTTCAACTTACTTTTGTGATACAGGCGGCATTTTTGATTGTGACGGTAACGAGCTCGCAGTTGGGCATTATCGAGGATTATATATGGCGTGAAGAATTGAGGGAGAGACACGGTCTCGGATATACTCATTGTCTGCTCGGCAGCCATTTTGTACTTTTTATGTCATTGATTTTGCTGGCGTATTTCAAGAAACTGAAAGTTTGGCTGGCGCTATTGATTGTTTTGGCAAACGGATTGATATATGTGTACACGGATGGCAGAACGAATTTAATGCTCGCAGCAGGTATGATTTTGTTGGCATGTGTTGCACAGTTGGCAGAAAAGTATCTGAAATCAAGCCGTGTGGTAGCGCTTGGAGCAGGAATAATTCCGCTTGCTTTCGGAGCGGCGGGAGTGTATGCGGCATCAAACTTTTCATTTGAATCACCGGTGTGGGTTAGGTTGAATGAGATATTAAATATGAGAATTGCACTTATGTTCTGGGCATGGAATGAGTATGGGGCGACTTGGTTTGGACAGAGGATAAAATGGATTGGCGCTTCTGTGCTAAAAGATAATCCCGACCTTGCATACAATTACGTCGACAACGCGTATGTACAGGCGTTTTTCAGTTACGGTACGGTTTTTGCAGTTCTGCTTTGCCTGGGCTGGGGCATTGTGTTATATCGGACGATGCGTAAGGGACAGTATGTCATGGCGTCGGTAATTTTGGTTGTTCTGATTCACGGACTAATCAATCCGCAGATGATAGAGCTTGCATATAATCCGTTTTTCTTATTGCTCGGAACAATCAATGTGCCGGAGAAGAAAATAACGGAGTCTGCATAGAAAGGGATATTTATGGCAACAGAAATGAAAGGAGAAAAGAATATGTCTTGGAAAGCGTATGCATGGTATTCGCTTTTCTTTTTCGTTCTTGCTTTCATAATTTTTCTGCCTTTTTGGCTGGAAGGACGTTCGCTTTTATGGAATCCGGATGCGGTAGTTTACCATATTCCGATGGCGGAGACGTTTGCGGAGGCGGTAAAGCGTCTCGTTACGGACCCGACGTGGGGATGGTATGATTTTTCCATCGGAATGGGAACGGATATTGTACAGTATATTTATCAGTGGTATATGGAGCCGCTGAATCTTTTCTACGCGTTTTTTGACGCAAAGGCAGCGGAGACGGTTTATGCTGTGCTTTTGTTTGTAAGGCTTTATTTGTGCGGAATCAGTTTTCTGATTCTGACGTCATTATTTGAAAAAAATTATATGGCGCGTGTGACGGGAGCGCTTGTTTATGTTTTCAGCGGATATACGTTGTTTACAGGGACAAAGGCGGCCCCGTTTTTGGTTGCCATGATTTTGTTGCCGCTTATTTTTGAGTCGGCAGAACGCGTCAGATGCGGTAAAAGTCCGGTTCGTTTTATGCTTCTGATAGCGTATTCGGCAGTGTTTAGCTTTTACTTTTTGTTTATGAATTCCATTTTGCTTGCGATTTATGTTCTGACGGATGTGTTTGCAAGGAAGGAAAAATTGCATGTTGCAGTGCGGTATATTGCAGGGCTGATTGGGTATTATCTGGTCGGATTATGCATCGGATGTGTAACCTTTTTGTCGTCCGTTGCGGGGTTCCTTGGTTCGTCAAGAAGCGGCGGAGCACGCAATGTAATGTCGTTTTTGCACTATGATTTAGAGTATTACAAGGCACTTGGTTTAAATATGTTTCACCCGTCGATAACGCATGATTATTGGGCAGTTATCGGCTTTTCCCCGTTTGTATTTCTGTCGGTACTGATGCTGTTGCGTCGCAAAGACATGATTGCAACAAGGCTGAAATGGGGATGGCTGGTATGTCTTGCGGGAGTTTGCGCTCCTCTGTTCGGATGTCTTATGAACGGAGGAAAAGTTGCCAATAACCGTTGGTTGTATGCACTCGTACTGGTCGGTGCCATCACCGTGAGCAGTACATATCAGAATATCACGGATTGGCTGGGTGGATTATTCGGGTGCGGCGCTGAAAAGACAATGAAAAAAGTCGGTATGGTTCTTTGGAATCTATGTCTTTTGTCTACGATTGCGATGGGCGGATATCAGCTGTTTTCCGAAAACGGAGAAGGGTTTGTCACGGAATTTCACAAAAAAGGAAGCGGCTACCGGGTTATGACAAACAGCTCAAACATGGAGATGTCAGGGATAGATGATACTTCCTTGTACAGGGTGGATAATACCAAAACACCGAAGACGGCTTCAAGTGCGTGGGTAGAAGGAGGATATCACGGTCTGGTTACGAACGCATCCGGATACAGTCGGGAAATGGCGGAGTATTATCGCTTTTTTGAAAATACAGGTGTGTTTACAAGCTTCCGCCTCGCGGGAATGGATAATGCAACGATTCTCACAACGCTTGCCGGGGTGAAATATTACACGGTGCCGGAGGGGCAGGAGGCAAGAATTCCTTATGGATATGAGCACGTTAAGGGAAAGATATATCAGAATAAAAATGCGGTTCCGTTCAGTTACGGATATGATACGTTTATCACGGAGTCTGAGGCGGAAAAAATGACGCCGGTGCAGAAGCAGGAGGCGGTTTTACAGGCGGCGATAGTCGATGAGGCGACAGCGAGTGAGCTCTCGGCGCAAGGATTGGGCGAGACGACGGCGAAGGATATCGATACCGGGTCGGAAGAGCTTTCCTTTGAGTTGACGTTGCAGGACGGGATTTCTGTGAGTGAAGATGGCACTCTGTATCGTACAAGTAAAGAAAATGCAGGATTTGATATGGAAATCCGCGACATTCCGGGTGCGGGAGAAATTTACATTGAATGGAAAGGGCTGGAAATTCTCTCGGGGGATGTGACGGCTGCCACGATAGAGATGCGTGAAAATGATGTCGTGATGTCCAATGTGAGTTTCCAAAAGAAACATGCGACGTATTCTTCGGGAAATGACACATATGCGGCGAATGTCGGTTACTCGGAGAAGGATGTCCGTAAGATACACGTTTCGTTCACAAAAAAAGCGGAATATAAGGTGGATGAAATAAAGGTATATTATTTGCCGCTGACCGGGTACGAGGCAAAGCTTGAAGAACGCACGAAAGAAGCTCTGCATGTCACTTCGTGGACGGATAACAGGATTGTCGGTGATGTGAAGGCACAGAAGCAGAGATTGCTGTGTCTCCCGGTGATATACAGTGATGGATGGAAAGTGAAAGTCAACGGAAAGGAGCAGATGCTCTGCAAAGTCAACCTCATGTATTGCGGCGTTTTGCTGGAAGAGGGGGAAAACGAAATCTGTCTGACTTATGAGACACCGATGCTGAAAATAGGTGTTCTCCTTTCGCTGTTGGGCTGGGTAATGTTTATCATCGTTTTGAGAATGAGAAAAAGAAAGAGTCGTGTTGAAAATGGATGAGAGATTAAAGGAATACCAGTCTTATTTGTTAAATATGATGCTTGCATTTAATGCGTTCTGTGTGGAGAATGGCCTTGGCTATTTTCTGGCCGGCGGTTCGGCGCTCGGTGCGGTTCGACATGGGGGATTTATTCCGTGGGATGACGACATCGATTTGGCGATGCTTCGTCCGGACTTTGAGCGCATGGAAAAGCTGCTGGCACAGAATGGAAATAAGATTGGCCCCTACATATACTCACCGGTTATCGGGCAGGTGGTTGCGGATGCGCCGATCGGACATCTTCTTTATCTGCCGCAGGGGGACTATGATGCGGCGGATGCGCCGAAGCTGGATATTCATCCGATTGACGGATTGCCGAAAGCTGCGTGGAAGCGGAAAATCCAGAGATTTTTCAGTATTGTGCATTATATGGCAGTGTATCGACATCCGACCAAAAATAAGGGCAGGGCGGCGCATGTCATATCGAAACTGCTGGTGAAGACAACATCGGATAAGATGTTCGATGTTTATGCCAAGATAAGTTGTAAGATTATCACTGCACATAATGCAGACAGAACGGAAGAGGTATGCAGTTTGTTTGGTCTGGCGGGATACCGCAACGAAGTGATGAAACGCGAGCTGCTTGTGCCATATCAGAGAGTGTTGTTTGAAGGGCATAGTTTGCCGATTCCGGGGAAAGAAGAGGAGTATCTGACGAAACTCTATGGCGATTACAACTGTCTGCCGCCTGAGGAAGAGAGAGCGCCAAAGCATGAGGGTTACAAGCATTTCGTAGATGCTATGCGAAACATGAAATAAAACAATCAGGTCGCTTAAATAGCGAGGAATGGAGAAAGGTATGCAGAAATGGGTTAGAGCAATGTACCAGCCGGCCATCGGTTTGGGCGAAAACGGACAGAGAGTGACAGGATGTAAGAAACATATCGCGCTTTCAAGATATGCGGCGACAGAAGGTATGATTCTGCTTAAAAATGAAGATGATGTGCTTCCGCTTGCGTTAGGAGAAAAGGTTGCGCTGTTTGGAAAGGGATGTATTGATTATGTCAAAGGCGGCGGCGGCAGCGGTGATGTGACGGTTGCTTATACGCGCAATCTGTATGAAGGATTGAAGGAGTATGAAAAGGCCGGTAAGATACAGGTGTTTGATGAACTTGCCCTGTTTTATGAAAAAGAGATGAAACGTCAGTACGAGCAGGGGGCAGTGCCGGGGATGACCGTGGAGCCGGAAGTTCCGCAACAGCTTCTTTCCGGTGCAAAAGCGTTTACAGATACCGCAATTATCAGCATCTGCCGATATTCCGGAGAGGACTGGGACAGAAAGCTCGAGAAGATTGATGCGGGAGATTGCCTGCTTTCATCGAAAGAATTTATAGAGAAAAGTGATGCGATTTTTGACAAAGGCGATTTTTATCTGACAACACAGGAAGAGGATATGGTCCGACTTGTGAAACAGAATTTTGCAAAGGTTATTGTTGTGTTAAACGTCGGCGGAATGGTAGATACAGCGTGGTTTGCACAGGATGATGACATCGCGTCCGTGCTGCTTGCGATGCAGGCGGGAATGGAAGGCGGACTTGCAATGGCAGATATTCTTTGCGGAACGGTTTGCCCGAGCGGACGACTGACAGATACTTATGCAAAAGCGATAACGGATTATCCGTCCACGGCGGACTTCCATACGTCCGTGAACTACGCTGAGTATACGGAGGATATTTATGTCGGTTATCGTTATTTTGAGACGATGGAGGGTGCGCGGGAGAAAGTAAATTACCCGTTTGGCTACGGGCTTTCTTATACAACATTTGATATTTCACATGTGGAGATTACAAGGGCCCTTGATGGGGAAGATGATAAGGAATTGACGGAAGCAGAAGTTGCTGCAGACGTCATTTACGTGTCTGCGGATGTGACCAATACCGGAAATTGCGCCGGAAAAGAAGTGCTTCAGCTCTATTACGGAGCACCGCAGGGGAAACTGGGAAAGCCTGCAAAGCAGCTCGGTAGTTTTGTGAAAACAAGAGAACTTATGCCGGGAGAGACGCAGCGGGTCACAATGGAACTTTTGGTGGCGCAGATGGCGTCTTACGATGATGAAGGAAAGGTATGCAAATCCGCTTACGTGTTGGAGGAAGGCTCGTACCATATTTATCTCGGTGACAATGTCAGAGATGCAGTGGGAGTGCTGACTTACGATATTTCGGGAGGCGCAGTTGTTGCAGAGCAACTTTCCGAGAAGTGCAGACCGTATAAGTTGCAAAAAAGAATGCTGGCAGACGGCAGTTATGAAATATACGATGCAGAAGACTATCCGGAGGATACATGCGTTTTGAAACGTCAGGATGTCAGTGAATTTGAAGCTGTGATTCCGGATGTTGTAGCTCAGCCGCTTGCGCAGAGATTGTGGTGGGAGGAATACCCGGAGCGTAAACTGATAGAGGTGGCACAGGGAAAAATGTCGCTCGATGAATTTATGGCGCAACTTTCGCTTGAAGAATTGATTTATCTTACGAACGGTCATAGAGGAACCGGAGTGACAAATACGGGTTCCATGGGGGCGCTGGATAAGTATGGCGTTCCGACCATCAATACGGCGGACGGACCGGCGGGGCTGCGTATTCATGAGGAGTGCTGTATTCCGACAACGGCGTTTCCGTGTGCAACGCTTTTGGCATCGACATGGAATTTGGAACTGATTGAGCAGGTCGGAATTGCAGGTGCAAAAGAAGTAAAAGAAAATAATATCGGTCTATGGCTGACACCGGCGGTCAATATCCATAGAAGTCCGTTGTGCGGAAGAAATTTTGAATATTATTCAGAAGACCCGTACCTGAGCGGAAAAATGGGAGCGGCGATGGTGCGTGGTATGCAGTCGCAGCACATCGGTGCCAGTGTGAAGCACTTTGCTTGTAATAATAAAGAGACCAACCGGAAAGAGAGTGATTCGATTGTTTCGGAACGCGCGCTCCGCGAGATTTATCTGAAAGCATTTGAAATCATTGTCAAAGAGTCTCAACCTTGGACAATTATGTCGTCCTACAATGTGGTGAATGGTGTGAAGGCGTCTGAGAACAAAGAGCTTCTGACGGGCATTCTTCGCGATGAGTGGGGATTTGAAGGGCTGGTAACGTCCGACTGGTGGAATCACAGTGAGCAGTATCTGGAAATCAAGGCGGGAAATGACATCAAGATGATGAACGGATATACGGACCGTGTTTTGGAGGCATATGAAAAAGGTGCTGTCACAAAAGAGGAGATATATACATGCGCCAAGAGAGTGCTTGAGATGATACTGAAACAGGATTAGAGGAGAGGATTGCAGATGAAAAGAAGGATTTTAACTATTGTATTGTGTGCGGTGCTGGTGGCGGGGATACTTTCTCCGATGGACAGTTTGCGCACAAATGCGACGGAAACAGCGTCGCCGGAAGTGGATATACCACAGGTGCAGGTATGCGATATACAGGGCAATTCCTCGGAGAATGTCACAGTAGCTGTATCCGGCAATGAGATATATTATAACAGTTATATTGATTTGGATGAAACGTTGGAAGAGGATAGATATCCGAATCCTATCTCGATGTTTTCGGTTGGAGGGAGGACCGAAACGGCGGAAACGGCGATTGATTTGCCTTCGTCCTATACTTCCAATGCGGTTGCAGTGGGGGATGAAATTGTAAGTTATCTTCCGGATGGATTCAGAAATCAAAATCCTTATGGTACCTGCTGGGCTCATTCGGCAATCGGGGCTGTTGAGGCATCTTTAATCCGCAAAGGAATGGCTACGGGCAGTATTGATTTATCGGAACGCCATTTGGCTTATTATATGTATAACAAAGGTGAGACAGGCGACCAAAAGGGCGGAACTTACGGGGATTATACATATCTGGATGAAAGTTATGCGGATGTAGAGCCATATCTGATGTATGGTGGAAACAATGCGTGGTCGATGTGGCTTCTTGCAAGTTGGTGCGGACCGGTGGCAGAGAGTCTTGCCCCTTATGACGAACTGGAGTCGGAAACGACGGATTTAACAGGAGGTCTCAGTCTGACTCACTCTACAGAAATGGCGTATGGAAAAGATGCCTGCCATGTGCAGAATGTATATAAAATTGCACTTGGTGACATGGAGGACGGCAAAGCGGAACCGGCAGTCAAAGAGATGATTATGAAATGCGGTGCGCTTGGAATGAGCTATTATTCGGACGATATTTATGAAAAAAATCAAGACGGCGGGTATGGCTGTTATTACAATCCGGATATAACGGGAACAAACCATGCGGTACAGGTGGTCGGATGGGATGATGAGTTCCCGAAAGGAAATTTTAAAGAGGAGGCACCGGGAGACGGTGCTTGGCTTATTAAAAACAGCTGGGGAAATGAGTCTGCATACAGTGCGCAATATGGTTATTTCTGGCTGTCCTATTATGATGCTTCCATTAATCCGTATGCAAGCGGCAGCGGCAATACTATGAGATATGCCTATGTGTTTGATGCCGAGCCGGCCGATAATTATGATCACATTTATCAGTATGACGGTGACAGCAGTGGCGGATATATTGGTTTACGTGAGGTTTCCAACCGCTTTGTAGCCGGAGACGGCGACGGCAAATGGGATGTGCTTCGCGGTGTCGGTATCGGAGTGGCGCAGAGTCATGCAACCGGTACGGTAGAAATTTACAGAAATCTGATCAATACTTCGGGCGACCCGACGCAGGGAGATCCCGTACACAGCCAAAAATTTTATTTGGAGTATCCGGGATATCATACGATTCCGCTCACAAAGGATGTTTATTTGGCAGACGGAAGTCAGTTTTCGGTCGTGTTCCGTTTTGAAGAAGAGACAGACTTGTATATAAGCTATGATTCGGTGAACGGATGGTCGCCTGTGACATTTTCTACCTATGAAAATCAGGATGTGAGTATGTATAGCTCTTCGAGCGGGTACTGGTATGATTTGGCGGATTATAATTATGTGTTGCGCATTAAAGCATACAGTGACGATGCAGCTGAATATCAGCCGTCTGTACTTCAAGGATTTACGCTCAACAAAGGGAACATAGAAATAAAAGTAGGAGAGAGTGCGCAGCTTGCGGCGACGCAGACTGCAACACCGTCCAGTACCGGTGTGATAGATAATTTCGGACAATATTGGACGACGGCGGATGCGAGCGTTGCAACGGTATCGGGGGAAGGTCTGGTGCAGGGAAGAAAGGCCGGTCAGACAACGATAACTGTCAGCAATGGCAATGTTGCGGCGTCTTGCGTTGTAACTGTAAAGGCAGCTGATGCAGTAAGCGGGAACCGGGATGAGGTTGTGATCGAAAAGCCGGGTAAAACAACGCTTTCTTCTGTTTCTCTTACGAGCAGCGGAAAAGCGAAGTTGAAGTGGAAAAAGGTGACGGGTGCTGAGGGGTATCAGGTATACCGGGCGACATCTGAAAAAGGAACTTATAAAAAAGCAAAGACAATTAAGAGTGGGGCGACCACAACAGTTACATTGGTAGCCAATACCGGTTCAAAGCCGTACTACTACAAAGTGCGGGCTTACAAAACGATTTCCGGAAAGAAAGTATACGGCGCATTTTCTACGGTAAAAACATGCGGGCCGAAGAAGGTTTCCGGTGCGAAAGCGAAAGCGTACAGCGGTAAGAAAATTAAGATTACATGGAAAAAGACTTCAAATGCTTCGGGATATGTTGTTTATCGAGCAACATCGAAGAACGGTACGTATAAAAAAGTAAAGACGATCACGTCCAAAAAGACGGTCAGCTATACAAATAAATCGCTCAAAAAAGGTAAGAAGTACTACTACAAGGTAAGGGCGTATCGTACGATAAAAGGCAAAAAGGTATACGGACCTTACTCGGATGTTGTTTATGCGAAAGCAAAAAAATAAGATTGAATCAGAAAAGAGATACCTATGGCAGCAAAATTAGCAAAGGCAAAAAAAGAAAAAGAGAATACAGGTAAGTTGGTGGTAACCAGTTTTCTGGAATATCTATGTGCCCTGTGGGCGCTTGTGTTCGTGGTGGCGGTTCCTCTTTACATGAAAGACGGCTATTACCAAATCGGTGTAGCCAAATACGATGCATATGCCCATGTTGTTGTGTTTGGTTTCCCTGTGCTTCTTTTGTTATTGCTTTTATATGCATTGTTTTCCGTTAAGGAAAAGGGAATAACGCTGCAGGGAATAAAGTCTGTGGGGAAAAGTATGTCTGCCACGGATATGTTCGTGATTGCTTACATGGTGTTTGTTTTGATTTCGTTTTTTGCAAGCGGCTATATGAAAGAGGCGTTCTGGGGATATGACGGATGGTATATGGGGCTGTTTTCCCAGCTTACGTTCGTGCTGATTTATTTTGTATTCTCGCGTTTCTTAAAGGATTATCCGCTTGTGGTAACCGTGCTTTGCGCGACGGCGATGTATGTGTTTACGATTGGAGTTCTGCACAGATTGGAGATAGACCCGATAGGAGTGTACAGCGGACTCTCTATTCGTTATAAGTCGGAATTTTTATCTACACTCGGGCAGGCGTCCTGGTATTCGAGTTTTGTGGCAGTAGTGCTTCCTATGGGGATGTTTGCTTTTTGGTATTTTAATAATAAAGTGCTGAGAGTTATGGCCGGTTTATTCTCGCTTGTGGGCTTTATGACTCTGGTGACACAAAATACAGACAGTGCTTTTGGAGGAGCGTTTGTATCATTTCTTTTACTTTTGCATGTTTCTGTAAAAGATGCGAGAATGATGAGGCGTTTTTTTGAAACATTATTGTTGTTTTCGCTTGCGCCGAAGGTTTTTTATGCACTTTTTAAAATGCATCCCAATACATTTATGCAATGGGATAAAATCAGTACTTCCATTATAGTTGACCCATGGATGTGGTATTTGGCGGTTGCTTGCGTACTGCTTATTGTAATTTTTATTGTTTTAGAAAAAAAACAAATGTATTCTGTGTGCATCATGAAGAATATTCGCAATGTGGTTTATGGTTTCGTGGCAGCAGGCCTTGCGGGATGGATTTTGATTCTGATAGGAAGTTCAAATGGATGGTTGACGGAGAAAATTGCGGCATTTGCACAAAATAGTTCTTATCTGCAGTGGAATGATACATGGGGTAACGGACGTGGATTTACATGGTCGTTTACGGTAAAAATGCTTGATGAGATGAATTGGAAGAATAAACTTCTCGGCGTGGGACCGGATTGCTATGCGCTGTATGGTCATGGCCTCTATAATGAATTGATTCAAACACGATGGAACGGAGCTATCCTGAATAACGCTCACAACGAGTGGTTTAATATGTTTGTTAACATGGGATTTTTCGGAGGTATTGCATATCTCGGAATTTTTGTTTCGGCACTGGTGCGTTTTGTGAAGAAATGTGATAAGAAACCGGTGCTGATTGGATTTGCTGCGTGTATCGCAGCCTATATGGCGCACAACCTGTTCTGCTATCAGCAGGTGCTTTGTACTCCGTTTGTTTTCCTGTTTATGGCACTCGGAGAGTATCAAATTCGGAAAAAGACGGAATAATAGCCATAAAATTCAGCGGATGCCCCGTAAGTTATTGCAACGGGGTTTCACGGATTTTTGTGAGCAGAAGGTTGCGGTCTTTCTGTGAAAGAGAAGTGTATTGTGCAAATGAAGTTTTCAGCTCGCGTAGCGGATGCCCGCACGCCGGGCAGAGAGGTTTGTGCCCGCTCATCATTCGTATGGTGTCGCATTTGCAGCAATAATGAATGTACATCATGACATTTTTCTCCTTTGGGGATGTTGAAACTATTTTTGCATTTTTGTCTGTGCGCGGTCAAGAAATACGAATCGACAAATTTTGCATCATGATTTTTGTTCTGCGTTTTTCACAGAGCGAGAGCGTGTCCGCGGTTCCGATAAATATAACCGTCCAAAGAAGACTATAAACACATATCAAAAAAATATAATGCAAAATTTGTTGAAATGTATTAAAATGAAATATATTATGTGTATTAATCAGGAGGACAAGGATATGAGAACATATCTTGTAACAGGCGGAGCCGGCTTTATCGGTTCGAACTACATTCATTACATGTTTAAGAAGTATGACAACGAAATCCGCATTATCAATGTGGATGCGCTCACATATGCGGGTAATCTCGAGAACCTGAAAGAGGTGGAAGGCAGAGACAATTACACATTTGTCAAAGCAGACATCTGCGATAAAGAAGCGATTGCCAAGATTTTTGCAGAGAACGATATTGACCGCGTGGTTCATTTTGCGGCGGAGAGTCATGTGGACAGAAGTATCCGCAACCCGGAAGTGTTCGTGCAGACGAACGTTCTCGGAACAGCGGTTATGCTCAACTGTGCAAAGGCAGCGTGGGAACTTCCGGACGGAACATTCAAAGAGGGCAAGAAGTTCTTACATGTTTCCACAGATGAGGTGTATGGTTCTCTTCCGGAGGATGAGAATGCATTTTTCTATGAGACAACACCATATGATCCGCATAGCCCGTACTCGGCGAGTAAGGCAAGTTCGGACATGCTTGTAAAAGCATATATGGACACATACAAATTCCCGGCGAACATCACGAACTGTTCCAACAACTACGGACCGTATCAGTTCCCGGAGAAACTGATTCCGCTCATCATCAACAATGCGCTGCAGGGCAAGAAGCTTCCGGTATACGGAGACGGCAAGAATGTGCGTGACTGGCTCTTTGTGGAAGACCACGCAAAGGCAATTGATATGGTACAGGAACAGGGACGTCTGTTTGAGACATACAACGTCGGCGGACATAATGAAAAGCAGAATATCGAAATTATCCATATCATTCTCGACACATTACAGGAGATGCTTCCGGATTCCGACCCGCGCAAGGCGCATGTGACGGAGGAGCTTATCACGTATGTGGAAGACCGTAAAGGTCATGACAGACGTTATGCGATTGCTCCTGACAAAATCAAGGCGGAAATCGGCTGGGAACCGGAGACAATGTTCAAAGAAGGTATCCGTAAGACCATCCAGTGGTTTTTTGAGCATGAAGACTGGATGAAGAATGTCACAAGCGGTGACTATCAGAAGTATTATAACGAAATGTATCAAAACTAAGAAAACAAGGCGGGAAGAAGGCTTGGCAGGTAATGTCAGGGTCTTCTTCCTATGTGCGTCATGGAGGTAAATATGAAAGGTATTATTTTAGCAGGCGGTTCCGGTACAAGACTGTATCCGCTTACCAAAGCAATTTCAAAACAGATTATGCCGGTGTATGATAAGCCGATGATTTATTATCCGCTTTCTACACTGATGCTTGCAGGTATTCGAGAGGTTCTTATCATCTCAACTCCGCGTGATCTTCCGACATTTGAAGAACTGTTCGGGACGGGAGAACAGCTGGGAATGAAATTCAGTTATGCGGTGCAGGAACAGCCGAGAGGTCTTGCGGACGCGTTTATTATCGGTGCGGACTTTATCGGAGATGACAGCGTAGCGCTTGTGCTCGGCGACAATATTTTCTACGGACAGAGCTTTTCTAAAGTACTTCGCCAGACGGCTGAGCGCATCGAGAAAGAAAACGGCGCGACGATTTTTGGGTACTATGTAAGAGACCCGAAAGAGTATGGTGTGGTCGAATTTGACGAGAACGGAAAGGCGTTGTCTATCGAAGAGAAACCGGAGCATCCGAAGAGTAATTATGCGGTGCCGGGACTTTATTTTTATGATAATGATGTGGTGGAAATTGCCGCCAATGTCAAACCGTCAGCGCGCGGAGAAATTGAAATTACAAGTATCAACAACGAATATCTGCGCCGTGGGACATTAAATGTGGAGACGCTCGGACGCGGTTTTGCATGGCTTGATACCGGAAATCACGACTCGCTTCTCGATGCGGCGGATTTCGTGGCAGCGTTCCAGAAGAGACAGGGATTGTATATTTCCTGCATCGAAGAAATTGCGTATAAAAGAGGCTTTATCACAAAGGAACAGCTTCTTAAGCTGGCAGAGCCGCTTATGAAAACAGATTACGGAAAATATCTCGTAGAGGTAGCAAATGGACTCTAAACTAAGGCTTCAGGTAATTGCTTGCGTCTCAGTGATTGTTTGTATGGTGCTGGGGCTTGTGCTTCTCGTTAATCAAAAAGATGGCGGAAATAAGCAAAAGCAGCCGGCGGAGACGATGCAGACGCAACCGGAAAACAACATAGAGCAACCGATATCGGCTTTCGATGAAAAATATGAGCTTGACCCATATACGGACCCTTATGCGTTTTTGGGTGACGATGATTTTTTTGACAAAGAAAAAGAGGAAGAACCGGAGGATTCATCTGTCCTCTCGCTTCTTGTGTCTACCACGCAGAAGGATATCAGGGTGCATGTCGTGGACGGAAACGGCAATGCGGTCAAAGGGCAGGAATTTAAGTTCCGGATGACCAAGGACGGACAAGAGATACGCCGGACGTACAAGGATGAAGATAAAGACGGAATGTTATATCTTACAGATATGGAGAGTGGGGACTATGAAGTTTCCCTAAAACCGCTCGCAGGATATGAAGTACCGGAAGAGGGTATTACGGTATCTGTTTCGGATGAGATTTCCTACACAGTGCTCGATGATATTTCGTTCCTGATTGTATCGGAGGATGAGATTGATCCGACGGTCGAGGATACAGCGGTCAATGAGGCGGAACTGGATGCGGACGGAACGGAGACGAATCTGCGTCTTGCGGACGGAGCTACCGTGTTCGGTATTGATGTATCAAAGTGGAATAAAGATATTGATTGGAAAAAAGTAAAGGCAGCAGGTGTGGAATTTGCGATTATCCGCTGCGGTTATCGAGGTTCAAAGACGGGGGCGCTTGTCGAAGACCCTTATTTTGAAAAAAATATCAAGGGGGCAGCGGAAGCGGGAGTGCGCGTTGGATTGTACTTCTTTACGCAGGCGGTTACGCCGATTGAAGCGGTGGAGGAGGCGAGTATGGTACTCATGCTCGGTAATCAGCATCAGCTTTCTTTTCCGATTTTTATCGATACGGAAGGTGCAGGCGGAAACGGTCGTGCGGATGCTCTTGATAAAGAGACGAGAACCGCAGTTTGTAAAGCGTTTTGTGAGACGATTGAAAATGCGGGTTATACCGCCGGCGTTTATGCAAGTAAAAGCTGGCTTGAAAATAATCTGGATACGGAGCAGTTGTCTTCGTATTCTACTTGGCTGGCACAGTATTCAAGTCAGCCGACGTACGAAGGAGAATATGATATGTGGCAATACACCTCGGCAGGCAAGATTGACGGAATCAGCACGCTTGTGGACTACAATGTCAGCTACATGGATTATTAAGATTTCGTTGCAGGAGTAGTATCAGTATGCAGAAGGAAAAAAGCAGAAAATCCCTTTTGACAGGTATGTTGTTTGTTGTGCTTAGTGTTCTGTCTGTTATTGGGATTTGGAAAACCATATATTTTAGCGCAGATATCGATGAGTCTTACGCACTTACGATGGCAGTGAGAATCGCTTCGGGCGACCGTATGCTGCTTGAGATGTGGGAGCCGCATCAGATGTCTGCCGTTTTATATGCGCCGCTGGTCGCATGTTATAAGGGCATCACCGGTTCGATGGAGGGTGCTCTTGTTTTTATGCGCATCTGCGGACTGGTTGTGCAGACGAGAGTCAGTCTGTTTTTGTATCGTACGATTCGGTCGCATATGCCTGCGTGGCTTGCGATGACGCTCTCGTTTGCCTACTTTAATTTCACACCGAAACACATACAGTCACCGGAATTTTCGATTTTGTTTTACTGGGCTTTTATGAGCCTTATGCTTTGCCTGCTTCGCTTTGCAAAAAAGCGGAAAACAGGATGGATGATTGGGGCGGGAATCAGTATGAGTGTCATTGTACTCTGCTATCCGAGCGCAGTGATGTTGTTTGTCTACGCGGTGCTGTGGATGTTATTCAGAAAAGATGATTTCGGCAAAAAGGCCGCAGCAATCTTTGCGGGAATATGTGCTGCCTGCGGTGTTTTGTTTGTTGGTTATCTACTTATTTCGGGCGGTGGAATCGGAATTTTTGAAAATATATCGGCGATTTTGATGGATGCATCGCATGACCAGGATATGGCAGCTCATCTTCTTGTGCATCTGAAAGGTATTTGGGAGATGTTGTATCTTGTGCTGGCGCTCATTGTGCTCTGCCATGTGGGTCGTCCGGTATTTTGTAAAAAGAAAAAGACAGATGCGTTGTTTTTGGGCGTGTTGTTGCTTGTGACGGCAGTATATGCGATTTATCAGTTTCACACAATTTCCGATGTGAATTTTATGATTTTTTATCCGGTAATACTGCAACTTTTTGTTGTCGAGTGGTATGCGTATGCATCCTTTCCGAAGGATAAGACGGATACGTTATTTTTTGAAGTGTGCTTTCCGCTGACGGTAGTCAGTGTGTTTGCGATTATGGTTTCTTCCAATGTGCTGACCTCGTATTCCATGAGCTATTTTATGCCGGGGGTAATACTTGGGACGTGGCAGATTTATCGTGTGTATGCGCGTGACATGGAAGAGCCGAAGGAGACACAAAAGAAGGAAAGCGGCGCCGGGAAAAGACGTTCCTATGCGTGGATGGCAATTTTGCTGCTCGTGTGCATCATGTCCCAGCTTCTCGTGGCAAGAATCTTCCTGGTGCGTTTTACATCCACCCGCAAAAAGAACATTTTCGAACCGTATTATGAAGTGACACACGATGTCCTGAAAGGGATTCGACTTGGTGATTTTGACTATATTCAGTATGAAGCCAAAACGGGGCTTGTTGACAAGTACGTAAAAGATGGGGATATGCTCCTTTATGTCGGCGCAGACATGTATTTGTACAGTCAGTTGGAACAATCCGGCATAGCTACGGGTAATACGATTTCGACGCCGGCGTTCGGAGAACAACTGGTGTATTACTATGAGAAGAATCCGGAGCGGATTCCTACGGTTGTCTTTGTGGACAGGGAGTACGGCGCGGATTTTTCGCAGGTTCTTACGACAGAGCCGATGAAATCATTTATGGAAACATACTTTGATGTCGATGCGGCTGTGATGGAGCCGGCAGTGACAGTGTATACAAGAGAAAGGTAACTGCATGGAGAGTATAAAAATTGTGCTTTTGATTTGCATATCGATTGTTTTTCCGGTGCTTGTCGGAAGTCTGCCGGGTGCGGGCTTGAGAGCAGGGAAAGACAAAAGGACGCTGAGAGAGACATATCTCTACGGATGCCTTTTGTACGGGGCATTGATTGGAATGCTTTCGTTTGTGTGCAACTATGCGGGGGTTTTGTTTGAGAAGTCTGCGAAACTCATGTTGATGATGAGCGTTGCGCTTCTTCTGGCTTGTGCCGTGGCATTTGCCCTGTGGCGCGGGTATCGTGCTTATGTAAAGGTGCAGTTTGCCAAGTGCCTGAAGAAACCGGGCAAAGCGGAGCTTTGTGTCATGTGTGCCTTCCTTTTGGTGGCGTGCATTTACGTGATGCGGCCGTTCCCGATGGAGCTTGGATTTGATACGCCGGAGCGCGTTGTGACGATGCTTGACAGCGGGCGTTTGTCTGATGTGAATATATGGACGGGGGAAAGTGCGGTGACGGACGTCGAGCAGACGCTGAGCACGGACTATCTTCCTCTTTTTTATGCCTGTCTGTGCAAATGGACGGGACTGACACCGGCAGCAGTACTGTTTGACGTCATTCCGTTTCTTGTGCTTTTGCAGGCATTTTGTGTGATTGCCCTCTGGGCGGATGCGTTTTTCGGAAACGAGAAAAAAATGAGAGGGACGGCACTTTTGCTGTTTGCTCTTGTTACGATTTGCGGAAATGCCGCTTATATGAACACCTCTTACGGGTTGTTACAGTATCCGTATGAAGCGATGACGGTGTTCTCGAGTGTTCTGATTCCGCTGGCAGCATGGAGTGTTGTTTCACGCGCGAATTGGTTTGTGACTGCACTTGTGGTCGTAAATGCGCTGTGTCTTGGCGGTCTGGTAAAATGCGGCGTGATTTTTGCGGTGGCAGTCGTTTGCCTTGTGCTGACGAAGCTGATTTTTACTGTGGCAGAGAGGAGGAAGTCGACATGGACATAACTCTGCTTTTTATGAAGATGGAAGATAAATACTGGGGCATATTTCTGGTCGCTGTCTTTTTTCTTTTTGTATGCTGCCGGATGAAAAATGAGCAAAGCGGAAAGAAACTTTTGTTTACGGCAGTCTACGGAATCGTTTCCTACCTTGTGTTCCTCTGCCCGCTGACATATGCTTTGACGGCAGAACGATTTCCGGCACTTGCGACGTACTACGAAATCAGTTATGCACAGCTCGTTGTACCGATTTTGGTTCTGGCGGGGACCGTGGCTGTTCAAATGGCAGAAAAAGAAGGAAAACGGCGAGGTATTGTCTTGTTGGTTGCGTTTTTTGTACTGCTTGTCGCAGCCGGAGATTTTGCGTATGTTCCGACGGTTACGCCGGAATGGGCGGCGGAGAGCAGTCGCCGGGAGGCAGAAGCGTTTGATTTGATTTTGGATCATGCAAAGGGACGCGGCGACGAGGATGTTCGCATTTGGGGTATGGATGAGATGATGGCGAAATGCCGTCTTTATGATGATGATTTTACTCCGATTTACGGTAAAGATATGAAAGAAAATCCGGAGCGTTACAGCCAGGCTCTGCAGACAATGCATCAGGGATATGCAAGATACGATGTGGACAACGGGACATCAATCAATATCGGAGACCAGCTGGATGCGCTGGCGGGGCTTCCGTATTTGTTTCCGGAAACCGGATGCGAATATGTGATTTTGTATGATCCGGCAAAGCAGTTTGAAGATTTTGAGACATATTTCGGCGAGGACGGGTTTGATGCTGTCTCGCGATTTTCCGCGCTCGGTTATGAACCGGTGGGAAGAACGGAGACAATGCTTTTGTTTTATAAACAGGAAGGATAAACAGCATGGTAATACTGCAGAGTATTTTGGTTTTTGTTCATATGTGTGTGATTCCGTATCTGATAGGATGTCTGTTTTTCGGAAAGAAGGAGCAGATAAATCGGACGGGAGTGTTTTATGTGACTGCTTCCGGTCTGATGGTATCTTATGCGCTTTTTGAGTTGCTTGTTTTTTGGCTCGGACAGATGGGAAAGGGATTTCGCGCAGTCAGTAACGCGTATCTGGCGCTTGTGCTTCCTCTTGCAGCTGCAGGACTTATCCGTCTGCTTTTTGCATGGAAAAAGAGTCCGAAAAAAGGTTTTAGACACTATCTTCCGGGCAGGCCGGACGGCTATATGATGGCAGCGTTTTTGCTCATTGCCGTTCAGATAGGCGCGATTTTGTATATGGCGACGCCGGATAAGGATGATGCGTTCTATTCCGGATTATCCTCCATGAGTCTTTCTTACGACTGGCTTTTGGAGCGTGATGCGTACGGCGGACTTATGGCAAGCGGAATCAGCAGGCGCTACATGGTATCGGCACTGCCGGTCTATCAGGCGATGCTCTCCCTCTTTTCGGGGATGCATCATCTTGTGATTTCACACAATCTGTTTCCTCTGTTTTATATGCCTTTGGCATACGGACTTTTTTATGGGCTCGGGAAAAGATTTCTTGAAAAAGAAGGAATGATAGGTGCGCAGGGAAAATTTTTGTTCGCTTTTGCGCTTCTCCATATGGTCGGCAATTATTTCGTGTTCAGTCCGGAAAATTTCCTGGTGACGCGTATCTGGCAGGGAAAAGCACTGTTTGTGGCGATCGGGATTCCGATGCTGTGGATGAGCGGTCAGGAAGCGCTTTTTTCGGAGAAACGAAAAGACGGGAAATGGGAGCGGCTGAAATCCTGGGTTTTGGTGGCGTGTGTTCTCCTGGCCTGTACGTTTATGGGTGAGACGGGGCTGTTTTTAGGACCGTTTATGCTCGGTTGCCAGACGCTGGCAGCCTGTCTTGTGAATAAAAACTGGAAAAAAATGATTCCGGCGATACTGTGCTGTGTGCCGGAAATGATGCTGTTTGGCATATATTTGATGTAAAGGAGGATGTCTGTGGACATTTGGTTTGAATTAAAAGACAAAATCAATATGTATTTCGGTACCGGCTCCATAGGCATTCTTTTTGTATGTGCACTTTTGCTTTGGCTCATCAAAAAGGAGAAGAGCCGTCAGATGCGTTTTTACGTGTACTACGTAGTGATTGCACTTGTGGGGATGCTGAATCCGATATCGCTCTTTGTTATTGAAAAAACCGGAAATATGGAAGTGTTTGAGCGGTTTTTCTGGCTTCTTATGACGACGTTTTTGACAGCCTATACGTTCGCCGTGTTTGTCCATAAAAAACAAAAGCTGCTTCTGCCGCTTTTGCTTTTGGTGTTTTTGTGCGGGCAGAGTGTGTTTACCGACACAGAGTATAAGACGGCGGAAAATATCGAGAAAATCAGTCAGGAAGCAATCGAGGTCAGCGAAATTATCATGAGGGATTTCGAAGGGCTTGCGCCGGATGCGAAGGTCGAGCCGAATCGTATGGGCATCGAGTCTCCGCGCGCGGTCATCACGGAGCCAATCAATGAAGATATCCGCATGTACAATGCCAATATCGGGCTTTGGTATGTCCGCAAAAACTTCGGAAACTTTAATTATACAAATTTCCAGGATGTTTCCGTGCTTATGACGATGGAGAACGCAGAGGTTCCTGTGGATACTCTCGTTGAGGGGATGAATAAGAAGGAGTTTGACTATTTCGTGCTCGGAAGCTGGCAGGAACTGACCGGAGATACGAGTCGTTATGATATCCGTATGATTGGTCAGACCCCAAATTACCGGGTTTACAAATATACGAGAGAACGCGTATATACCATGCAGCAGTTTGCAGACGTAAACGGATATCAGTGCACAAGTTACACCATCACCGACGGGCAGGGAGGACTTGCTGTTGTGGATGGCGGACGTGCATGGCAGAGCGAGGCTCTTGTTGAGGAGATTAAAAAGCGAGGCGGTGTAGTCGATGCATGGATTATTACGCACCCGCATGATGACCACTGCGGTGTTCTTGCATCCGTTCTTGCGGCGGAATGGGATAAGACGGAGATTGAAATTAAGCAGATTTACATCGGTGAGATGGATTACGAAGCTGTGTCGGCAGAGGGAGCGGAGCGCTCTGATACCTACGGATATCTGCTGATGGGACTCGAGGGACACGACAACGTACAATGGCTTAGTGCAGGCGATGAGCTTGATGTCATCGGACTGCGCATGAAAGTTCTTCACACCTGCAACGATACCGTGATTTCCCATAGCGGTAATATTATGAATGACGGTTCCATGGTGTTTAAACTGTATGGGAAAAATAAGAGTGTGCTGTTTCTTGCCGATACGGCGGATAACAACGAACTGCTGGCGGCGGAAATTACTGAACCTTCACAGGGGAGTGAAATGGGACGTCTTCTTGCGGAAGAGATCATGAGTGAGTTTCCGGAAGATGTGAAGTCGGACATCGTGCAGATGTCGCATCACGGAAACGGTTCTTATCCGGATTATTTCTATGAGGCGATTGCGCCGAGCAAAGCATTCTTTGATGCACCGGATTGGCTCATGGAAAACAGAAACAAAGAGACGGGACTTACGAGCTATTACTCAACGCCGCATTACGTGGAATTGATGCAGCGTCTCGGAGCGAAAGTAATTTCGTACAGCTCAGAGAAAAACTATGTAAAATTCCGATAAATATCCGCAGAAGTTTGATATTTCAAGTGATATATGGTATGATAAATAAGTATGTTTGCGCCAAAAAAGCAGACGACGGGAGAATTTACAATGATGACTTTTTTTAATAAGTTCTTTTCGCTTCCGAAAGAACTATGGAATAGCAGAAGATTGATTTGGAAGCTGTCCAAGAATGATTTCAAGACAAGATACGCAGGTTCTTACCTGGGTATCATTTGGGCGTTTGTTCAGCCGGTCATTACCATTCTTGTTTACTGGCTCGTGTTTGAAAAAGGATTCAGCGCAAAAGCTGAAATGTTCAAATCCGGCGTGGAGGTTCCTTTTGTTGTCTATCTGACGAGCGGACTTGTACCGTGGTTTTTCTTCTCGGAGGCGGTAACACATTCAACGAATGCTCTGATAGAGTACAATTATCTGGTGAAAAAGGTGGTTTTTAAAATCAGCATTCTTCCGCTGATTAAGATTATTGCAGCATGTTTTATCCACGTGTTCTTTGTGGGTGTATTGCTTGTGATTTATTTTATTTACGGATACTCGTTCACACCGCATCTGATTCAGCTCATATACTACAGCTTTTGTATGTTCGTGCTGGTGCTCGCGCTCAGCTATACCTTTTGTTCTGTGGTCGTGTTTTTCCGCGACCTGTCACAGATTGTTGCGATTGCACTTCAAATCGGAATGTGGGCAACACCGATTATGTGGTCTGTAACGAGAATGGAAGGTACCGTTTTTGAGCCGCTGTTTAAACTCAATCCGCTTTACTATATCGTCAACGGCTATCGTCAGTCGCTGTTTGGACAGACATGGTTTTTCCAAGATTGGAAGATGACACTCTATTTCTGGAGCGTAACCATCGTTCTTTTTATCTTCGGAACAGTCGTTTTCAAACGTCTCAAACCGCATTTTGCGGATGTGCTGTAAATTTTGTATAGATATTAGTTTAATATTATAGTTTGAGCGTGCCGCTTAGCAGAATATATACAGCCAAGCTTATAACCTAAAATAGAAAAGGAATGACTTATGGAAAAGACTCTAACGAATGCCCCGGTTGTTATTCGGGTTTCGGATTTGAATAAGATATACAAACTCTATAATAAACCGTCCGACCGACTGAAAGAGTCGCTCGGTCTGTCCCGCGGAAAGAAATACAAAGAGCACTATGCGCTCAAAAATGTGAATTTCGAAGTGAGACAGGGAGAGAGTGTCGGAATCATCGGAACGAACGGTTCCGGTAAATCGACGATGCTCAAGATTATTACGGGCGTACTGAACAAGACGAGCGGGAATCTGGAAGTGAATGGCCGTATTTCCGCCCTGCTTGAGCTTGGCGCGGGATTTAACATGGAATACACGGGAATCGAGAATATTTATTTAAACGGAACGATGATTGGTTTTTCCCAGGAGGAGATTGATGCCCGCCTGCAGGATATTCTTGATTTTGCGGATATCGGCGATTTTGTTTACCAGCCGGTCAAGACGTACAGCTCAGGTATGTTTGTGCGACTTGCTTTCGCGGTAGCGATAAATATTGAGCCGGAGATTCTCATTGTCGATGAGGCTCTTTCGGTTGGAGATGTATTTTTCCAGATGAAGTGTTTCCACAAATTTGAAGAATTTAAAGCGATGGGTAAAACCATTCTTTTCGTAAGTCATGACTTAAGCAGCATTGCCAAGTACTGTGACAGAGTTATCCTTTTAAATCAAGGTGTGAAGCTTGCGGAGGGTAACCCGAAAGATATGATTAACATGTATAAGAAGCTTCTTGTCAACCAGCTTGATGTGGATACGCTGGAGGATATTTCGGGAAAGAGCAAGCTGACACTCGAACAAGGAGAGCCGGGTGCGTGGAAACATCATTTCACCATCAATGATAACGTGCTTGATTACGGGGAACGCCAGGCAGAGATAGTGGATTTTGCGGTGGTTGACCAGTACGGGGCCTTCAGTAATATGATACAGAAAGGCTCTGTGTTTGAAGTTAAAGCCAAGCTCCGTTTCAATGAGACGGTCAAGGATCCGATTTTTACATTTACGATTAAAAATCCGCAGGGAACCGATATCACAGGCACGAATACGATGTATGAGCGCGTGGAGACAGGGGTATGTGAAAAGGGGCAGGAGAGAATTGTTACCTACCGTCAGCAGATGGACTTGCAGGGTGGGGATTATCTGATATCCCTTGGCTGTACAGGCTATGTGGGAGATGAATTCAAGGTGTACCACAGATTGTACGACCTTGTCAGTGTATCGGTAATATCGGACAAAAATACTGTCGGATTTTTTGATATGAACACGCAGATTACGGTAGAAGAAGTTTCGGAGCCGTAAGGAGAAAGGATGGAACAGGAGGAGACTATGCGTACGAACCGCGCCGGAAATTTAAAACGATTTTTTCACATAGCGGATGATGCCCGTGTTCTTGAGCTGACTACGCAGCAGACTTTTGAGAGTTCCGATGATATAAAGTTTGATTTTATTTTCTGGAATCCGCTTGTCGACAGAATATCCGGTGTTTCAGCAGAAGTTTTATTCGACCGGCTCGCTGCTGGCGGTAAACTGATTCTGTATTTTGATAATCCGGTTAGTGTACACGCATTTGCAACCGGAAATGTGGATGCGATAGGAAACGGAATCGGATATGATTTTCTGAAAAGACAGCTTGAAGAGCTGAGGGGAAAACGGGAAGTGCACTACAGATGGTATTATCCGTACCCGTCCGTGTCTTTTCCGGTGGCATTTTATTCTGACAACCGCCTTCCGGGACCGGGAGAGTGCGAGGATAATTATTACAATTTTGAACGCGCCTGTCTGGAAGTGTTCGATGAGCGCGAGGTAACCGGACGCATTGCGTCAGACGGTATGTATCCGTATCTGGCGCATGCGTATATGCTTGTGATTTCTCCGGAAACACTCGAAGGATATCCGAATTATACGAGATTTTCCAATGAGAGACGGATGCAGGCGCAGATACGCACGGATTTATATGATGACTCTGTGCAAAAAAGTGCCGTGACTCCTGAGGCAAAAACACATGTGCTTCGGATGAGAGATGTGAAAGAAACTTTGGCGGGTACTTTGAAAGATATTTCCCTGCTCGGCAGAGAGTGTGTACTCAACGAGATGACGGAAGTCGACGAGGCGTCGGGGATCGTGCGGTTTGCATATGCAGAAGGTAAGAGCCTGGAGCAGGTGCTCGATGAGATGCTTGCGGATGGGAAGTGTCAGGAGGCAGAGCAGGTGCTGCTTTCGTTCTGTGAGAGATTAAGTTCCGGCAAAGAGCTTGCTTCGTTTGAAATGACGGAAGCATTTGCGGAAATGTTCGGTGATGTTCCGAAGTGGCAGCAGTACGGTTGGAGGTCTCTTCCGGTCAGTGATATTGATTTGGTCAGCCAGAACATACTGCTTTCCGAAAAAGCAGTTGTAATAGATTATGAGTGGACATTTGAGTTTCCGATACCGGTGGAATTTCTGGTGTTCCGTTTTCTGTATTTTTATTTGGAAGCCAAAAACAGAAATCCTGCGATGCAGGGGCAGTTTTCGGAAGTGTATCAAAAAGCCGGTATTACAGAGGAAATGAAAGAAATTTTCCTTGCGATGGAGACAAACTTCCAGCACTGGGTGCAGCACGGAGCAAAGGTGCTTTGTAACAGTTTCGATGAGGAAGGTAAGCCGGTGCTTACCGCCGGGGAGCTTGCGGACCGTCTCAGAGGGCTTGACGACAGATATGTCACGCTTGTGGGAGAAGGCGGACAGCGCAGCCGAGTAGACGCAGGTCGCGCGAAGGAAAATACCTATGTGTACAAATTGCCGAAGTCAGAAAACGGTATCAAAGTGGAGTTGACAGGTTTTGATGCATCCGAAGAAGGCGAGGCGAAGGTGCTCAGGCTCGGTGCGATGGCAGACCGCGGAGGAAATCACGTTGGCTTGTCGGTGGAGACAGACGGAATGCATCTGGGTGGCCTTTTGTATTTGTATGAGAATTGTTTGCCGCAGCTAACCGTAAGCGGTTTTGCACAAGAAGATGACGGCGCCGAAATCAGTGTGGAAGAGATCTCCATGTCGGAGGCGGCGATTCGAGAGATAAAGACAACGATAGCAGACATGCGATTTATTATAGACAACAGAGAGCAGCAGATTCGCGATTTGAAAAACAGCGCGAGCTGGAAGGTAACCAAACCTCTTCGCATGCTCAAAGGAAACAAAGAGGAGTAACTATGGCAGAGGAAAAGATGACGACCGGAACAGACATGGTCGCCTATTATAAAGATCTGTATGAGAGAGAAAAAGAAAAAAATGAAAAGCTGACCTACCGCCTGGCGGACAGTCAGAGACAGGTTGAGGATTTAGAGCGTAAGCTGAACAAGATTAAAGGCTCGATTTTCTGGAAACTGGCAAAACCGTTTCGTGTCGTGATTAATTTCTTTATAGCGACAAAGAATCGTATCTTATGCCACGGAAATCCGAAAGGAATCGCCCGGAAACTTTTGAGCAAGTACCGTGAAAAGAAAGCAATTAAGATTCACGGAACAGGAAGCTTTCCGAGTGCAGCGCAGCGAAAGCTCGAAGCGGAGACGACATTTGAGAAGGAAATCAAAATCAGTATTTTGGTTCCGCTTTACAATACACCGGAGAAATTCCTGCGCGAGATGATAGAGTCTGTGCAGGTGCAGACATACGGAAATTGGGAACTTTGTCTTGCGGACGGCTCGGACGATGAGCATGCGTTTGTCGGCGAGATCTGTAACGCGTACAGAGAAAAGGATGCGAGAATTGTTTACAAAAAGCTGGAGAAGAACGAAGGGATTTCCGGAAATACGAACCGGTGCTATGAGATGGCAACGGGAGATTACATCGGATTATTTGACCACGATGACCTCCTTCATCCGAGTGTTTTGTATGAATATGTGAAAGTTATTTGCGAGCAGAATGCGGATTATATTTATTGTGATGAGGCAACTTTCAAAGGAAACAGCATCAACAATATGATTACGCTCCATTTCAAACCGGATTTTGCACCGGACAATCTGCGGGCAAACAATTATATCTGTCACTTCAGTGTCTTTAAAAAGGAATTGCTGGCGGATGGCGAACTGTTCCGCAGTCAGTTTGACGGAAGCCAGGACCATGACATGATTCTCCGCCTGACGCAGAAGGCGAAGAAAATCGTGCATGTCCCGAAGATTTTATATTACTGGCGTTCTCACAAGGGAAGTGTCGCTTCCGGTATTGATGCCAAGACATATGCCATCGATGCAGCCAAAGGAGCTATCGCGGAGCATCTGAAGGGATTTGGCTACAGTGGCTTTGAGATTGAGAGCACACGTGCGTTTGCGACGATTTTCCGCATCCGTTATTCGATTGCGAGGAGACCGAAGGTGTCGATTGTCATCGCAAACAAAGACCATGTCGATGACCTTTCGCGCTGTGTGGAATCCATCATCAACGAGTCAACGTACGACAACTATGAGATTATCATTGTGGAAAACAACAGCGAGACATCCGAAATCCGCACATATTACGAAGAAATATGTAAGCATCCGCGCGTTCGTGTGGTAGAATATAAAGGGGCATTCAATTACTCCAAGATTAACAATCTCGGTGTGGAAAATGCGACAGGAGAGTATGTGCTTCTGCTCAACAATGACACGCAGGTGATTACACCGAACTGGATAGAAGAACTTCTGATGTACGGTTTGCGTGAAGATGTCGGTGTAGTCGGTGCAAAGCTTTATTACGATGACCGTACGATTCAGCATGCGGGTATTGTCATCGGTCTCGGCGCACACCGGACGGCAGGACATACGCACTACCGCATTCCCGAGGCGAATGTCGGATATATGGGTAAGCTCTGCTACGCACAGAATGTGACGGCGGTGACGGGCGCATGTATGCTCGTAAAGAAATCGCTATACGAGGAGCTCGGCGGACTTGATGAAGAGTTTGCGGTTGCTCTCAATGACGTGGATTTCTGTTTAAAGGTAAGAGAAAAAGGACTTTTGAATATTTTCACTCCGTTTGCGGAGCTGTATCACTTTGAATCGAAATCAAGAGGATCGGACAAAGACGATGCAAGGGCAATCCGCTATCAGCAGGAATCTGACAGATTTAAAGCAAAATGGGAGACGGTTCTTGCCAAGGGTGACCCGTATTACAATCCGAATTTCTCGCTCGACCATTCCGATTTCACCGTGAATTGGAAACGGGCGAAACAATAAAAACTGTAAACAATGCAATTATGTTTAGAAATAGGAGGATATGAAAAGATGAGCTACAAAGAAATGTTTGAATTCTGGTTGGAAGATGATTATTTCGATCAGGAAACCAAAAAGGAACTTCTCGCGATTCGTAATGATGAGGCCGAGGTAGAAGACAGATTTTATAAAGACCTTGAGTTTGGTACCGGTGGACTTAGAGGTGTCATCGGTGCAGGTACAAACCGTATGAATTTTTATACGGTACGTAAAGCAACACAGGGACTTGCCAACTATATTTTAAAACAGGGAAGCGCTGATATGGGTGTTGCGATTGCATATGATTCAAGACGTTTCTCACCTGAATTTGCAAAAGAAGCTGCTCTCTGCCTGTGTGCAAACGGAATTAAAGCATATTTGTTCGACGCGCTTCGTCCGACACCGGAACTTTCATTTGCAGTCCGTAAGCTTGGATGTACCGCAGGTATCGTTGTGACTGCCAGCCACAATCCGCCTGAGTACAACGGCTACAAAGTATACTGGGCAGACGGTGCACAGGTAACATCGCCGAAGGATGTTGAGATTATTGAGGAAGTAAAGGCAGTAACAGATTTCCATGCAGTTAAAACGATGGATGAGGAAAAAGCCAAAGCAGACGGACTTCTCACTATCATCGGAAAAGAAATTGACGACGCGTACATGGTGGAACTTAAAAAACAGATTGTACACCAGGATATCATTGATGAGGTATCTGACGAGCTTAAGATTGTGTACTCACCGTTCAACGGAACAGGTCTTGTGCCGGTAAAACGTATTCTTTCCGAGCTTGGATTTAAGAACGTATATGTTGTTGCGGAACAGGAAATGCCGGACCCGAACTTTACAACACTCGCATATCCGAACCCGGAAGATCCGGCTGCATTTGAGCTTGCGATTAAGCTTGCAAAAGAGGTCGACGCAGACATCATTCTTGCAACAGACCCGGATGCGGACCGTCTCGGTGTGTATGCGCTTGATACAAAGAGCGGCGAATATGTTCCGTTCACAGGAAACATGTCAGGTATGCTTATCGCTGAATATCTTCTCCGCGAGAAGAAAGCGACAGGAACAATGCCTGAAAATCCTGCCCTTGTAAAAACAATCGTTACAACGAATATGTCTGATGTGATTACAAAGGCATATGGCGTGACACAGATGGAAGTTCTGACAGGATTCAAATATATCGGAGAACAGATTAAGTGGTTCGAAGAAAACAACACATACAACTATGTGTTCGGTCTGGAAGAAAGCTACGGATGTCTTGCGGGAACACATGCAAGAGATAAAGACGCTATCGTTGCGGTTATGTGCCTCTGCGAAGTGGCTGCATACTGCAAGAAAAACGGTATTACGCTTTGGGATCAGATGATTAAAGTATACGAAGAGTACGGATACTTTAAAGAGGGACTTCACACGATCACGATGAAAGGTGTGACAGGAGCTCAGGCAATCAAAGATATTATGGCTGCGCTTCGTGCAAATCCGATGAAGGAGCTTGCAGGACTGAAAGTGCTTAAAGTGCGTGACTACGATGTAAATGTAGTGACGGATATGGTGACAGGTGAGAAGTCTGAGACAGGACTTCCGAAGTCGAACGTGCTGTATTTCGACCTTGAAAATGATTCATGGTGCTGCGCACGTCCTTCCGGAACAGAGCCGAAGATTAAATTCTACATGGGTATTAAGGGAGAGTCCCTTGCAGATGCGGATGAAAAACTTGCGGCTTTGAAGGATGCTCTCATTGCAGCAATTCCTGAAGTATAAACAAGGAGAACAATCAGGCATGAATAAACTGATGGAACAAATTATGAAATTCGGTGTGGTCGGCGTTGTCTGCTTTTTGATTGACTTTGTCATTACCATGGTGGTTTCCGGTCTGCTGCGCTCGCAGGCGGGCATGGAGACAGGGACGGCAGCGCTGATTGGTGCCTTTTTCGGTTTTACAATATCTGTCATTATCAACTATCTTCTCTCTATGAAGTTTGTGTTTGTACGAAAAGAGGAGATGGATCGGCGGAAAGAATTTATCATTTTCACGATTCTCAGTCTCATCGGACTTGGAATTCACGAAGTGATCATTATGCTTTGCATAGATGTCATTTACGAAAACTGGCTGTGGCTTAACAGCTTCCTCTCACCGACGCTTGCGACGGCGGGAGCGAAGTTCTTTGCAACCGGTATCGTGATGGTTTATAATTTTATTACCCGTAAAAAGTTTTTGGAACAGAAAGAGGGTTAAGGTATGGACAAAAAGATGATGTTATTTATCCCGGCATACAACTGTGAAAAGCAGATTGTGCGTGTGCTTGCGCAGCTCGATGAGGAGGTACTTCCGTATTTTGAGGAAATTTTGGTTGTCAACAACAGAAGTACGGATGATACGGAGAAAGCGGTGCTTGAATATTTGAAAGAGAATCCGTCTCTTCCTGTAAAACTGATGCGCAACGATGAAAATTACGGTCTCGGCGGTTCACAGAAAATGGCATTCCATTATGCGGTAGACCATGGTTATGATTATGTGTGTATGCTGCACGGCGATGACCAGGGAGATATCCATGATTTTATACCGATGCTGGAAAAGAAAATTTACAGAAAGCATGACTGTGTCCTCGGTGCCCGTTTTATGAAAGGTTCCAGACTGCAGGGGTATTCCGCGTTCCGTACTTTCGGAAATATCGTGTACGATTTTATCTTTGCTTTTATTACAAAACAGAGAATTTTCGATTTGGGAAGCGGACTGAATATGTATAGTACAAAGATGCTGGAGGATGGCTTCTTCGAAAAATTCCCGGACAATTTAATGTTCAATTATGTTATGATACTTGCTTCGCATTATTATAAGCATGACATCATCTTTTATCCGGTTTCATGGAGAGAAGAGGATCAGGTTTCCAATGTGAAGATGATGAATCAGGCAATTAATGTTCTCAAAATGGCATTTTCCTATATGTTTAACAACGAAGTAATCAAGCAGGAATACAGAGAAGTTGCCCGCGAGGGTTACACTTGTCAGCAGATAACGAAAATAGAAGAATAACAGGTGTTTTTAATGATTTGGTGGACGCTATTAATTGTCCTTGGATTTGTGGCAGTACATTTGTTTAAAATGGCGCGGCTGTATCTGGTGCTTATGGAGCATAAGATTTCTTTTGGCCGGTTTGTTCTGCTGTATTTTCGGACAACCTTTATCAACTTAATAATTCCTTTTAAGCTCGGAGAAGTGTATCGTGTGGAGGAAATCGCACGTGAGACGAAGGTCTGGCAGGTCGGACTTCTCAGTGTTTTGGTCGACCGGTATTTTGATATGCTGGCACTTTTTATGGTGCTTTTGCCGTTTGATTTGTTTTTTCGCAGAGAGTTGTCACCGATTACGGTTGTCTTTTTCGTGATGATTGTAGTTGTGGCACTCCTATATATGGCGGTACCGTCAAGTTATTCATACTTAAACCGCTATCTGATTATGAAAAAAACATCTTCGCGTTCTTTGGCCGCACTCGGCGGTCTTGATATCGTAAAGAAATGGTATGATTTCACCAGGAATCTCATTACCGGAAGGTCGACGTTGATTGTTTTTGCATCTCTGCTCGGATGGGCAAGTGAAGTTGTGACGCTCAAGGCGCTTGCGTCATACAAGGGATTATCATTCGGGTTAGGGGATTTTGCTTCGTACATAGAAGCGATTTTTATGAACGGGAAAAGTCAGATTCTGACAATGTACACGGGAACAACAGCGCTTGCATTTTTGTGCCTGACCGTCATTGGTTATGTGATTGCGCTGTGTGCGAGAATGAGGAAGGGTAAATCATGAAAAAAGTAATAGTTGTATATGATGACAGCCTAAAACCAAATAAAGAGATACGGACGATTACAGGTGACAAGTCTTACGGGGAGACTATTTTTAAGCGCGTTACTTTGAAGAATCGTATAAAAGAAGAAGTTTCCAAAAACAAAGCTGTTTTGACGATGCTTGATTTTGAAGAAGAAAAAGAGACAGACAAATTAAAGGCAGATTTAATTTCCGGTGCCGATTCTTATGAGAATACAGCAGTTGTATATTTCTATTCCAACTATGGTTTGGCTGATACCGGAGAGTTTCAGGGACTTTTGACGAAAGCCTGCTATATTAACGATGTATTTGTAGCCGGAAACGGCGAAGAGACCGCAGCGGTTCTTCTGCCGGATGTAAAAACATGCATTGCACAATTGGATGCGCTTCGTGAGAGAAAGATGACCGGTGACCGTATTGAGACAGAGGCGTTTATGAATCTTTCGGTGCTCGGCAATTTTCTGACGTTCATCACAAGCGGATTTGATGCGCGGTTTTTCAACGCGCTTGCAGGTGATGAATACACCGTGACAAAACGCTCGACAAAAATAGAGAAAATTAAATCAGAATATAATTTCTACTATCTATTGCCGGAAAATATGAAGATGTGGTTTGTGATGCCATATGATTACAAGGAAGATAAGGAAAGTGCTTCCTATACGATGGAGCGTTTCCATATGACGGATATTGCCATTCGTTTTGTGCATGGGGCCGTCAGCTGCGAAGAACTTTCAGAGATTCTTGATAAGCTGTTTTATTTTTTACAGCTGCGTAAGAGCAAACCTGTGGATACAATTGTTGCGAAGGAAGTGGCAGACGAATTGTATCTGAAGAAACTCGCGCAGCGCATGGAAGATTTAAAAAAACTTCCTGAGTATGCACAGTTTGATGCTTTAATTGCCATGGGAACGAAGTATGACAGCATCGAAAAGATTGTGGAGCATTACATCGGTTTATATGAAAAGGTAACGAAGGCGTATCCGGAAAAAGATAAGAAACTTGTGGTTGGACACGGAGACCTTTGTTTTTCTAATATTTTATACAGCCGTGAGGCGAATCTGTTAAAGCTCATTGACCCGAAAGGGGCACTGGCGGAGGATGACCTTTACACGGACCCGTATTATGATCTGGCAAAACTTTCTCACTCCATCTGCGGATGTTACGATTTCTTTAACAGCGGCTTGTACCAGATTACGATGGACCGCGATATGAAAATCAAGCTTTCCATTGATGCGGACTCACAGCCGTATGTGGATATTTTTAAGAAATATCTTGAAGAAAGCGGTTACAGCTATACAAAAGTACGTTTATATGAAGCGAGTCTCTTCCTCTCCATGCTTCCGTATCATATGGATCAGCCGGGAAAAGTATTCGGTTTCATCTTGAACGCAATTCGCATTTTGGAGGAGGTTGAAGCATGTACAAAGAATTAACATTTTGTTTCGATATCGACGGAACAATCTGTCCAATCAAGAGAAAAGACCAGGAGTATATCGATTTGGTACCATTTCCTGAAATGGTTGCAAAAATTCGTGAATATAAAGACGGCGGCGCGAAAATTGTGCTTTTTACATCCCGTAACATGAACAGCTACGGCGGCAATATCGGTATGATTAATGCCAATACGGCAAAGGTATTGCTTGCGTGGCTTGATAAATGGGAGATTCCGTACGATGAAATTGTGTATGGAAAACCATGGCCGGGACATAAAGGATTTTATGTGGACGACCGAACCATCCGCCCGGATGAGTTCCTCAAATGCACGGTGGATGAGATGGATGCACTTTGCAAAGGAAGTCGCTGCACAGAGGAGTAAAGAATGAGAAAATGGCTGCTTGCACTGAGTGGAGCGGTTCTGCTTGCGGTAAGTCTGGTCTGTATTCTTTTTTTGGAGAAGCAGGGGCCGGATATACGGGTTATCAGTCAGGACAGAGCTCAAAAAATTGAAGAGAAGCTGGTTCGGCAGTCAGAACCAATGGAGTTTGACCTGAAATTTGCCGGAGAAGCACTTGCTTATGATTCTGCCGGCAAAACTTTTTTTCTTCCGGTTTCCATGGAGACGGAAACGTGGGAACAGGGCAGCTTTGAGGCGACAAACGGAGTCGAAATTCTGTTCGCGGAGGATTTTACGCGGGAGGATAAAGTTTCTTTGCTTTCGCAGAATCGTGCCATTGCGTTTTATGCAGTGTCAGAAAGCGGCTATGAGAAATGCTATTTGAAACTGACCGGCCTTCCGGTGCTCGCCTTTTGGGGCACAGAGCAGGTGACGGAAAACGGGGAGATTTTGTTTGAGATGTCCCTGTATGAGACGGAGCATTCCGATGACTGGGTTACGACGGCTCTTACGACGAGCACGCTTCGCGGGAACACGAGCTTAAATTATGAAAAAAAGAGTCTTCGTCTGAAACTGAAAGAGCAGAAGGACGATGGCAGTTATAAAAAATCAAATAAAAATCTGCTCGGCATCAGGGACGATGACGACTGGATTTTAAACAGCCTGTATGCGGATAATTCGAGAATTCGCGATAAGCTTGCTATGGAACTTTGGCAGGAAACAGGCGCAAATAAGAACCCATACGGCAAAAATTTCGGCGTGACCGGAGAGTATGTGGAAGTGATTATCAACGGCGGGTACGCCGGACTTTACCTGCTCACACACCCGATTGACCGCAAACAGGTCGGAACGGACAGCGTTTCCGCACAGATAACTGCGGGGGAGGATGTGATTGAGCGCATTTACAAAAAGAAATATTCTGCCGCGTGGCTGGAAGAGTATTTTACAGGACCTCTGCCGGATGCAAACCAGCAGGATTATCGGGGTGGCTTTTATCTGAAAGGAGATGCAGTCCTCGGAAATGAAGAGGAATGGGAGCCTCTCAGGCAGATGGCTGCGTGTATGGAAGCAGGCGATGAGACATTTGCTGCCGAAATCGGAACGCTGGCGGATGTTTCGAATATTCTCGATAATTGGTTGTTTTTTCAGGCGATTGCAGGATTTGACAACGAAAATAAGAATGTGTATTACGTATCGCGTCAGAGAGATACAGAGGCTTACGGATATTTTATTCCGTGGGATATGAACATCTCCTTCGGAGCGCTGTATGCGGAAAATGAATATTATTGTATGGAAACGATGAAAGAGCTGGAGTCCATCGTGCAATTTCAGCCGGGAACACGCCTTGTGGAGCTTGACGTGGATGCATCGCGCGCCCTTGTAAAGGAGACGTGGAGCGACTGGAGGAAAGAGGCGTTTGACACGGAGCGCGTTTGCAGGCGTATGGATCAGCTGATGAACAGGCTTGTGATGTCCGGGGCTATGGAGCGTGAGATGGAGCGCTGGCCGGCGGGGAATGCTGATACGGACATTACGTTTATGAAAGATTTTACGGCAAAAAGATTGGACTTTCTGGATGCCTACGTGGAAGGTTTATGAAAAAAAGCAGACATGAGTATAAATTTCAGACAGACGAGAAGGATATTGCGTTGCTGCGTGCCCGTATCGAAGGCGTCATGAAAAAGGATGCCCATGTGACGGAGCAGGGAGGGTACCATATCCGCAGCATATATTTTGATGATATCGCAGATACATGCTATTATCAGAATGAGGCGGGAACGGACCCAAGAGCAAAGTACCGGATCCGCATTTATAATGCGTCCGACGCAAGTATCCGGCTCGAGAAAAAGGTCAAGCAAAACGGCAGGACGCGCAAGTACGCGGCCCCTCTTACGAGAGAACAGGCGGAGACGCTAATTGACGGAAAGTCGCTTGCGATGGATGAGGAGAGTTTTGCCGCTTACCCGGAACTTTTGCAACAGTTTCTTGTGCTGATGCGAACGCGCCATATGCAGCCGAAAGTAATGGTGGTGTATGACCGCATTCCTTATGTGGATTCGCGAGGGAATGTCAGGGTAACTTTTGACAGGAACATAGCAGCTTCGGTTGATTTCAAACATTTTTTTGAGAAAGATGTGATCAAGGAACCGATTCTTCCGGTCGGTGTGCATCTGATGGAAGTAAAATATGACGAGTTTTTGCCGGTGCACATCAAGGCAAGGCTCGATATCGGACATTTGAGACAGATTACATTTTCAAAATACTATTTGTGCAGAAAGAGGAAAAAAGCATGAACACATTCTCGGACATTTTTAAAAAATCATTTTTGGATGGATTTAGCGGAAGTGACATCACGACCGCGCGTATTCTTGTTACACTTACCGTGACGTGCCTGATTGCGCTCTACATTTTCATTGTGTACTATGTGGCAGCCAAGAAAAATTATTATTCTAAGACGTTTAATATTTCGCTTGCGCTTATCGCAGTCATCACGGCGAGCATCATTTTGGCGATGCAGTCGAACCTTGTGATTTCCCTCGGTATGGTCGGTGCGCTTTCCATCGTCCGTTTCCGTACGGCAATCAAGGATCCGATGGACCTTATCTTTTTGTTCTGGTCCATCAGCACAGGTATCATCTGCGGGGCGGAAATGTATAAGATTGCCATTATTTCGTCGCTTATCATTACCATCGGGCTCTTTGTTCTGGAGCTTACACCGGCAGGAAAAGCGAGCGTTCTTCTGATTGTGAACGCGAAAGGAATTTCCGATGAGCCGGAAATTAAGGCGGTTGTTTCCAAATATGCCAAGAGAAATAAGGTAAAATCACGCAATGTCAGCAAGGACAGTTTGGATATGATTTGGGATATCAAGACAAACAAAGAACAGGAACTCTTGAAAGAACTGATGGAGCTGGAAGGAGTGTTCGGAGCATCCCTTATGGCGCATGACGGAGAAATAACGATTTAAATTAAAAGTGGATTTAATAAATAAGCGGAGGCAGAGAGATGAAACTTACGGTTTTGATTACAATGGCAGGACTTGGTTCCCGTTTCAGAAAAGCGGGTTATACCGTTCCGAAATATCAGATTGAGGCACACGGAAAAACTCTTTTTGAGTGGTCCATGGAAAGTCTGAAAGGGTTTGAGAACCCGGAAAATGATTATATTTTTGTTGTTCGCAAGGAGGATGGGGCAGAAGGATTTATCCGCAGTACTTGTGAAAAAATCGGGATTACGAATGTGACAGTCATCGGAATTGATTATCTGACGGACGGACAGGCAACGACGGCGATGCTCGCCAAAGATGTCTGGGATCCGGATTCTGCACTTATGATTTACAATATTGACACGTATGTGGAAGCGCATGAGATGAAGGCGGAGCAGATTGCAGGCGACGGTTTCATTCCTTGTTTCCATGCAGACGGCGACCACTGGAGCTTTGCAAAGCTTGATGAGAGAGGAAAAGTCGTGGAAGTGCGTGAAAAAGTACGCATCTCCGATAATTGCACGCTCGGTGCATACTATTTTAAGACGTGTCGTCTTTATGAAGAGCTTTACAATGAATATTATACAAGTGAAGAAAAACTTGAGAAGGGCGAGAAGTATGTGGCACCGCTCTACAACTATCTGATTTCCAAGGGAGGGGATGTCCGCATCTCCATTGTGGATTATGATAGGGTGCATGTGCTCGGGACACCGGAGGAGCTCAATTTCTTTCTTGAAAATTATAAGGCATAACAGCGGCAGAGGATGACCGGATGATTTCTGTAAAACAGACAATACAAAAACTGAATAAGACAGCACTGATCGTGGCAGTCGTACACTTTTTTTTGAGTTTTCTTACAGACCGGCTGATTTTCGATTATGTGCTGTTTGATGTTTCCACGACGAAACTGATGCTCAGGACAATAGAAACCGCAGTGGTAAAGATTGCGTTTCTGTTGCTTCTTGTTTTTATATGGCAACTTGTCTTTTGGGCGGCTAAGCATGCGGACCGGATATTTTTGAAGGTGGCAGGAGGGTACATGCTCCTTATGACAGTCATGCTTCTTCTTACTTGGCCGGGGATTTGGCGAATGGATGAGTTCGGAATCCTGTCGAGTTCCATTCAACTGTTCCCGCATTTTTGGCAGAATTATATAACGAGTGTTTTTTATATAGTGGCGCTGATGCTCGTTCCGTTTCCGGCAGGAGTAGTGCTTGTGCAATGCGCATGCGTATCGCTCATTGTCGCGCGTCTTGTGACGCTGTGCATGCGTGAGGGGGCAGGCTGGAGAAATGCGGTATTGTTTTTGCCGTTTCTGATGTTGCCGGTGCTGGATTCCAATCTGTATCCGATTCGAATGAGCCTGTACGCCTTTTTGGAAGTGCTGCTCATTACGGAACTGTTTTTCTTTGCTAAGAGATATGCTGAGCAATCCGAGGAGAGCAGAGGGCTTGATTACTGGTGTTATCTTACGGTGCTTGCAGCGGTTGTGACAGTTTGGAGAACGGAGGCAATTTATTATTTTGTGGCGTATCCGGTGATTCTCCTTGTGGTAGGAAAAGGAAGACGCTTTGTAAAACAGGTACTGTTCTATTTGGTAATTGGTGTTATTTTATTTGTGCCGCAGAAGGTCGGAGAAAAACTGACCAGTGGAGAACAGTACGAACTGACAAGTGTCGTTCTTCCGCTTGTTCCGCTTGTGCAAGCGGCAGATGAGCACGCGGACGCGCAGGATTTGGAACTTTTGGATGTTATCGACCGGGTGGTCAATGTGGAAGTGACATTGCAGGGAGCTGCGGAGGGTAAATCCGGTATCAACCTGTTCTGGGGAGAACCCCGGTTTCAAAGAGATTATACGGCAGCAGATTTTAAGGAGTTTAAATCAGCATTCTATCAGCTTGCGGCCAAATACCCGGATGTCTTTTTGAAAGAACGGTGGGAGACATTTTGTGATTCTTCGGACCTTCTGGAGAATACGACGGAGCTTTTTACAAAGGATGGTGTGATGAATTATGAGACATTTAAAAACTATCCGCTTTCAAAGCCCATACATGATCAATTAAGAACATGTGTTATTAAACTTTTGGAACTAAGAGATACACACAATTACGATGTAAAACTCGAAGTGACGGATTTTGTGTACAGTGCGATACCGGCAGTACTTGTTCTGATGGCGGTTGCGCTTGGCCTTCTTTGTCGCAGGAGATGGACGGCGCTTCTTCTTGTATTGACTGTGCTCGTAAAAGTACCGCTTGTCTTTTTGACAGCACCGTCTCGTCTTTTTATGTATTATTATTCCGTGTATCTGTTTGGATATTGCGTGTTATTTTATTTGGTATTTCAGTTATGTAACAAAGTTGCAGACAAAAAGACAGCCGCTTGACGCGGTGGGAGGAACTATGAGTCAGATGAGCAGAACGCTTTCGTTTCTGAAGCGGAACGGGTTGGCGGCGACAGTCTGTGCGGTGACGGAACGCCTTGGGTGGCTGGGACCGGATAAGGAACAGGTGCGTGCCAATGCGTACAGCGGTCCGGCGGATAAGCCAAAGGAGCAGTTGGAAGAGGAGATGGCGCAAGCGCTGAAAAAACTTAAAACCAAATATCGGTTCAGTATTGTCGTTCCTGCGTATGAGACGGATGCGGTCTTTTTGCGGGAGATGGTGGATTCGGTCCGGAAACAGACGTATCCTCATTGGCAGCTTGTGATAGCCGATGCATCCAAAAGCGATGTGGTGGCAGATGTCATGGGAACATACGAGGATGAGAGAATCTGTTATGTCCGATTGAAAGAGAATAAGGGCATTTCCGAAAATACGAACGAGGCAGTGAAGCATGCGGACGGCGATTATATCGGACTGCTTGATCACGATGATGTATTGCATTCGGAGGCGCTGATGGAAACTGCAGCCTTTTTGCAAGACGGAGAGTATGAGATGGTGTACACCGATGAGGACAAAATCAGCGGTGACGGAACGCAGCGTTTTGAACCGAATTTTAAGCCGGATTTCAATTTTGATTTTTTATTATCTAACAATTATATCTGCCATTTTACCGTGCTGAGTAGAAGGCTGATGGAAAGAATCACATTTCGGCCGGCATTTAACGGTGCGCAGGACTATGATTTGTTTCTGCAGGCAGTGTATGAGATAGAGCAGATGCATTGCGAGGAAACGGAATCAGAGCCGACAAATTCTGCAGATGGGGCGTATATTCCATATGCGGATGATTGGATGAAGCGGAAAATCGGACATATACCGAAGGTGCTGTATCATTGGAGAGCACATATGGGGTCGACCTCCGATAATCCGGAGAGTAAGCGCTATGCCTATGAGGCGGGGAAACGTGCGCTGGAACATTTTGCAGAAAAGAACGGATGGGATGTCTCTGTCAAAGATACCAGACATCTCGGATTTTATGAGATAGAGTACCACCCGGATATTTTTGCGGTGCGAGCGGATGTTGCGGCGGTCTGTGGGAAAGTGGTGCGCGGTGGAAGAGTTGTCGCGGGACCGGTTATGGACGGCAGGGAGCTCTTTGGCGGAATGAATGCAAAATACAGCGGATATATGCACAGAGCAGTGCTTAGATTTGATGCGGATTCAGCACATGAGAGCTGCATCCGTTACAGGGAGGGACTTTCTGCCGATGCGATACCGTCGGGAGGAAGAATGGTCTATCTGCCTGATTTTAATGTGAGGAAATAGAAATGGCAAAGACAACGGTCGTGATACCGAATTATAACGGAATTGCATATTTGGAAGACTGTCTGACGTTTTTAAAACGTTCCGGGGGTACCGAGTTTGAGACGATTGTTGTCGATAACGGCTCGACGGACGGGAGTGCGGAGCTTGTCAAACAGCGCTTTTCGTGGGTACATCTCATAGAACTCGGTGAAAATACCGGTTTTTCGCATGCAGTCAATGTCGGTATCAAGGCTGCAAAAACGATGTATGTGCTTTTGCTCAACAACGATACGGTTGTGGAGCACGATTTTGTCGCAAGGCTGGAACAGGTGATGGACAGTCGGCCTGAATATTTTAGTTTCGCATCTAAGATGCTATCGATGAAACAACCGGAAATCATTGATGATGCGGGCGATTATTACTGTGCGCTCGGATGGGCATTTGCAAGAGGTAAGGGAAAGTCCGCACAGCGTTTTACGGCGCCGGGGGACGTATTTGCTGCCTGTGCCGGTGCGGCGATTTACCGCCGGGAAGTTTTTAAGCAGATAGGATATTTTGACAGACTGCATTTTGCATATCTGGAAGATATTGATATCGGCTACCGTGCAAGACTGCGCGGTTATAAGAACGGATACTGTCCGGACGCAGTTGTCTATCACGCGGGAAGCGGCTCGAGTGGTTCGCGTTACAATGAATTCAAGGTAAATCTTTCCTCGCGCAACAGCATTTACCTGATTGCGAAAAATATGCCACTGTTGCAGATTTTACTGAATTTGCCGCTGTTTTTTATCGGATTTGGTATCAAGACACTCTTTTTTATAAAAAAAGGCTTCGGCGGCATTTATTTGCGAGGGCTTTGGAGAGGGTGTCTTTTGGCGGCTTCACGCGAAGGGAGAAATCACAAACTTCCGTTCAAGATGAAGTATTTTTCCTGTTATGTCAGAATACAGCTTGAACTTTGGTATAACATACTTCGCAGAGTCTGCGAAGGTTGACCTTTTATCGGAAATAAGGTAAAATGTTCGTGTTGTATGGGATAATAGGTGACAGACCATGATAAAAGATAATCAGAAAATTTTTAATAGATTGCACGTTTTGTTAGATGCACTCGTTATCATATTGACATATGCAGTTGCCTGGTTTTTAAAGTTCCGAAGCGGAATCGCACCGTTTTACACGGGGGCTGACGTCGGAGCCTTAAGCGGGCGGACTTATTTTAGTGCCCTGTTTTTGATTGTTCCGGGGTACTTATTTTTGTACTATCTTTTCAATATGTACACGGCCAAACGTGCCAGCAGTATCAAGAGGGAGATTTACAATGTAATTCGTGCCAATACGGTCGGTTTTGTGCTTTTTATCGGTGCATTGTTCGTCATCCATTTGGACGACTTCTCCCGAACGATGATTTTTTATTTCTATGTACTTAACATTGTATGCGACACAGCGCTTCGTCTGGCGATTCACAAATGGCTCCGGATGCTTCGCAAAAAGGGCTACAATGTCAAATACATTTTGCTCGTCGGATATTCGAGAGCAGCGGAGCTTTATATTGACAGAATCCGTCAAAATCCGCAGTGGGGTTATGTTGTAAGAGGTATTCTGGATGATAAGATTCCGCGCGGAACCGAGTACAGAGGCATTAAGGTCATCGGTCAGATTGACAATCTGTTCTATATCCTTCCGCAGAACAAGTTGGATGAGATTGCAGTTACACTTGCGCTGGAGGATTACGGCCGTCTGGAAGATATCGTAACTCTCTGTGAGAAATCCGGTGTCCATACGAAGTTTATACCGGACTACAACAGCGTGATTCCGAGTAAGCCGTACACGGAAGATTTGAACGGTCTTCCTGTCATTAACATCCGACATGTGCCGCTTACGAATACACTCAATATGATTTTGAAAAGAGTAGTCGATATTGTCGGCGGATTGTTTGCAATCCTGCTGTTTTCTCCGATCCTGATTCTTGCCGCGATTTTAATTAAGGCGACAAGCGAAGGTCCGATTATATTCAAACAGGAGCGTGTCGGACTTCACAATAAGCCGTTCCAGATGTACAAGTTCCGCACGATGGAGGTACAGAAGCCGAACGAGGAGAAGAAGGAATGGACGACGAGAGATGACCCGCGTGTCACGAAAGTCGGTAAGGTTCTGCGTAGGACAAGCATCGATGAAATGCCGCAGTTTTTCAATGTGCTGCTCGGAGATATGAGTCTTGTCGGACCGAGACCGGAAAGACCGTTTTTTGTAGAAAAGTTTAAAGAAGAGATACCGAGATACATGATTAAGCATCAGGTGCGTCCGGGAATGACCGGATGGGCTCAGGTCAACGGATACCGTGGAGATACGTCTATCCGTAAGCGTATTGACTGCGATTTGTATTACATTGAGAACTGGACAATGGGTCTGGATATCAGGATTTTGTTTTTGACGATTTTTAAAGGCTTTATTAATAAAAATGCATATTAATATGTGTAAGAACGAACAAGGAGAATTGGGATGGGAAATACGAATACGAAAAAAACATCAGGAAAAAAGAGACTGACCAAGGCTGAGCGTCAAAAAAAGAAACGCAATCGGATTATCCTTATTACGGTGGAGGTATTTGTGCTCTTTCTCATGCTGATGGCTTTATACGTCGTTTCACTTTACGGTAAAATTGAAAAGACAGATATTTCAGAGGATGACATCGTAATTAACCAGGGGATTGCTCCTTCGAACGATACGGTGAACAAAGACGATATTGCAACAAATGAGATTTCCAGCGGACACATGGACGGTTATCGGAATGTAGCGCTGTTCGGTGTGGATTCCCGCGACAATTCACTCGGAAAAGGAACGCGAAGCGACACTATTATCATTGCCTCCATCAACGAGGAAACCAAAGAAGTTAAGCTTGTATCTGTTTATCGTGATACATACTTAAATCTCGGAAATGATTCTTACGGAAAGGCCAATGCTGCATATGCACAGGGCGGACCGCTTCAGGCGATTAATATGTTGAATATGAACCTCGACATGAATATCACGGATTATGTGACGGTCGGATGGGCCGGCGTTGCGGATACCATAGATGCACTCGGCGGAATAGAGATTGATGTTGATGAGGCGGAAATTTCGCATTTAAATAACTATCAGGTAGAGACGTCCAAATCGCTCGGAGAGGATTCTTTCGAGAGAGTGACAAAGACGGGGATGCAGACGCTCAATGGTATCCAGGCGGTATCTTACTGCCGTATCCGTTATACTGCGGGTGACGATTTTAAGCGTGCAGAGAGGCAGCAGGAAGTTATTCAGGCGATTTTGGACAAAGCAAAAAGCGGTAATATCGCGACGTTAAACAAAGCAGCGAACACGATTTTCGAGGAGATTTCCACATCGCTGACATTTGCAGAGGTGATGGATTTACTTGCGGATGTAGCAAGTTACTCCATCGGGGCAACGGGAGGATTTCCGAATGAGCAGTACCGTACGACAGGAAGTGTCGGCGCGGCCAGCTGCGTAATCAGCACGAATGTAACTGAGGATGTGAAACAGCTTCATCAGTTCCTGTTCGGCAGCACGGAGGGATACGCACCTTCTTCACAGGTTGAGACGATCGCCGCTCAGGTAAAGAACAGAACCGGAAGATAAAACAAAACAAAAAACAAAGGCCTTTCTTATATTTTATGATATGAGCAGGGCCTTTTTTCAGAAAAGGAATCAGACATGACAGTAGATGTGATTATTCCGGTATATAAACCGGATCAGGAGTTTTTTACTCTGCTTGACAGGCTGGAAAGCCAGACTGTGAAAGTGAATCAGATTTATATTATCAACACAGAAGAGAAATATTTCAGTCAGCTTGTTTACGGTCGTAAATTTAAAGAAATTTACAAAAATATCCGCATCAAACATATTTCCGCCCAGGAGTTTGACCACGGCGGAACGCGCAGGCGCGCGGCAAAAGAGATGATGGCAGATGTGTTTGTTATGATGACCCAGGATGCGATACCGGCGGATGAGCGTCTCATAGAGAATCTGCTCCGTCCATTGGAGGCGGCGGATGTGGCGGTCAGCTATGCCAGACAGCTTGCAAAAGAAGATGCGGGAGAAATCGAGAAATATACGAGAGTGTTTAACTATCCTGACGTGTCTGTCGTAAAGGGGGCGGAAGATATTCCGACCATGGGAATTAAGACGTATTTCTGTTCGGATGTCTGTGCAGCCTACAAAAGAGAGGTGTATGAACAGCTCGGCGGATTTGTAAAGCGTGCAATTTTTAACGAGGATATGATTTTTGCGGCTAGGGCAGTGGGAGCGGGATACAAGATTTCCTACGCGGCGGATGCAAGGGTGTATCATTCCCACAATTATACGGGAATGCAGCAGTTTCACCGCAATTTTGACCTCGGCGTTTCGCAGGCACAACATCCGGAAGTGTTTGAAGGGATTTCCTCTGAATCAGAAGGCATTTCGATGGTCAAAAAGACAGCGAAACACCTCTGGAAGACAGGGCATAAAATAGAGATTATCCGCTTAATCTATACTAGCGGATGTAAATTCATAGGCTACCGGCTCGGAAAAAACTACAAGAAATTACCTAAGAGAACCGTACTTTGGTGTACGTCAAACCGTAATTACTGGAGGAAATAAAAAGCGATTGCGGAATTTTGAAAGATATATGCAGAAAAAAGATTTCACGGCAAGGCTGTTGAAAAATCCGTAGTACCGTTACGTTTTTCACCAAGTGGGAACGTGCCTTGTCTGAAACTTTTTTCATGCAGACATCTTTCAAAATTCCGTAATCGGGTATTATGCTGAATGCAGGAGGACTTCATATGTGCGGAATAGTAGGTTATATTGGGACAAAAGAGGCAGCGCCGATTATTTTGGATGGTCTGTCAAAACTGGAATACAGAGGATATGACTCGGCAGGTATGGCCGTGTATGATGGGCACAAGATAAACATTTCCAAGTCGGTGGGGCGGCTGAAGGTGCTTGAGGAACTGACACACGGCGGCGAAACGATGAAGGGATGTGTCGGCATCGGACATACGAGATGGGCAACGCACGGAGCACCGAGCACAACGAATGCACATCCGCATTTTAACAAAAAAGAAACCATTTGTGTGGTTCACAATGGTATTATTGAAAATTACATTGCGCTCCGCCGGAAGTTGACGGCGAAAGGATATGAGTTTGTTTCGGAGACGGATACGGAGGTCGTGGCGCATCTTTTGGATTACTATTACAAGGGAAATCCTCTCGAGGCGATTACCAAGGTGCTTCATCGTGTGGAGGGGTCCTACGCACTCGGCGTTGTATTTGCAGAGCATCCGGATCAGCTCTTTGCCGTGCGTAAGGACAGTCCGCTGATTGTCGGTCAAAATACGGACGGCTGCTACATTGCGTCCGATGTTCCGGCGGTGCTCAAATATACGCGCAAAGTTTACTATGTGGACAATCAGGAAATCGTCCGTCTGCGCGGAGACCACATGCATTTTTACACGGTGGATGAGGAGGAACTTGAGAAGGAAGCTGTCTATATCGACTGGGACGCCAATGCGGCGGAAAAGGCAGGATATGAGCATTTCATGCTCAAGGAAATGTATGAACAGCCGAAGACGGTTACCGATACGCTCAGTCCCCGTATTCAGGATGATGACATTGTCATTGAGGAACTGAATATGACGGATGAGGAACTTTCTGCAATTAAGAAAATCCACATCGTTGCCTGCGGTTCGGCTTATCACGCAGGAATGACGGGAAAATATGTACTGGAAGGGCTGGCAAGAATTCCGGTTGAGGTTGACCTTGCGTCGGAATTCCGCTATCGCGATCCGATTTTGGAGGAAGGAGCGATGGTGGTTGTCATCAGTCAGTCCGGTGAGACTGCAGATACGCTGGCAGCACTTCGTGAAGCCAAAAAGCGCGGATTCCGGGTTCTCGGAATTGTCAATGTTGTCGGAAGCTCGATTGCGCGTGAGGCGGACAGTGTCATGTACACTTGGGCGGGACCGGAGATTGCGGTTGCCACGACGAAAGCGTATAGCGCACAGCTTATCGCCCTTTATCTGCTTGCAATGAAATTTGCAAATGTCAGAAAGACGGTTGCCCAAGAGGAAATGAAAGAGATGCTGGAAGATTTGAAAAAACTTCCGGATCAGATAGAACTTTTGCTTGGAAATAAAAAAAGAATACAGCGTTTTGCCAACCGTTATGTCGGTGCAAAGGATATTTTCTTTGTCGGCAGAGGAATCGACTACGCGATTTCGTTGGAAGGATCGCTGAAACTGAAGGAGATTTCCTACATTCATTCCGAGGCGTACGCGGCCGGGGAACTGAAGCACGGTACGATTTCCCTTATTGAGGAGGGGACGCTTGTGGCAGCGGTTGCAACGCAGCAACATCTGTATGCAAAAACTGTCAGTAATATGGTGGAAGTCAAGGCGAGAGGTGCGTTTGTGCTTGCGGTGACCAATGAAGGAAATCACGATATCGAAAAGGTGGCGGACTATGTGATTTATATTCCTGAGACACATCCGCTTTTTGCCAACTCGCTGGCGATTATTCCGCTCCAGCTTTTCGGATACTATGTTGCAGTCGGAAAAGGATGCGACGTGGATAAACCGAGAAACCTTGCAAAATCAGTGACGGTGGAATAAGATACAAGAGGAAGTCTTTTTACACAGAAAGGACACAAATTGTTGTTAGAATGTCTGTGTAAGTGAGGTATAGATTATGTCTAAGAAGATAAATAAAGCATTCGGAATGATTTTTTCCGGGATTTTGTTCGGAAGTTTCGCAGGACTTATGATTGTTGTAATACTGTATCTGTTCCCGCCTGCGCAGACAGAAGGCGGAAGCGAAGCAGAGAATTCGGTTACGGTGGAGCAGGCAGAACACTTGGAAGCGGAGGATGAGCAACAGGAGAATAAGCAGGAACCGGAAGTTTACGCGCAGAGCGGAGAAATCGATGCGACCGAGACTGCGGACAGTGGAAAGGAGAGTCGGGAGATTGCGATTGTCACGGATGTGACGATGGTGGTCGACAGAGTAATGCCTTCGGTTGTTTCCATTTTCGGAACCTATATGATTACGGAGGATTTTTGGGGCTATCAGTTCCGGCAGGAGGATGAAGGAAGCGGTTCCGGTATTATTGTCGGTGAAAATGAGGAAGAACTTCTGATTGTGACGAATAACCATGTGGTGGCAGATTCCACTTCTCTTTCTGTTCAGTTTGTTGATGAGCAGACGTGTTCGGCGCAGGTCAAAGGTACGGATGCGGATTCGGATCTGGCAGTCATCGCCGTGAATTTAGAAGAACTCGGCGCGGAGACGAAGCGGGAAATCCGTATTGCTACGCTCGGTGATTCCGACAGTTTGAAGGTCGGAGAACCGGCGATTGCGATCGGAAATGCACTCGGTTACGGTCAGAGTGTCACGACAGGGGTTATCAGTGCCGTAAACAGACAGGATTCCATGAACGAAAGCGGAGAGTCGCTGTTTTTGATTCAGACGGATGCAGCGATTAACCCGGGAAATTCGGGGGGCGCGCTTCTGAATGTGTACGGAGAGGTCGTCGGAATTAATTCAAGCAAGATTGGCGGAAGTATGGTTGAGGGTATGGGGTATGCCATTCCGATTTCTACGGCGAAGCCGATTATCGAGGAGCTGATGAGTAAAAAGACAAGAGTACCGGTCAGCGAAAACGAGAAAGGGTACCTTGGTATTTCAGGAATCAATGTGACGGATGAGGTACATGAAAGGTACGGGCTTCCGCACGGTGTATATATTGCACAGGTTTATGGGGGAACACCTGCAGAGAGAGCAGGGTTAAAGAAAGGCGATATTATTACGTACTTTGACGGCGAGAGTGTGGAGACGATGGAGGAACTGTCGGTGCTTCTAGACTGTTCTCAGGCAGGAAGCAACGTACAAATCGGAGTTATGGTTGCGGCACAATATGGCTATGAGGAACGAATGATAGAAGTAGTATTAGGAGGTAGAAACTAAGGTTATGTCCGGATTTGATGAAGATATTTTCTTTGATGAGGAAGAAAAAGAAGAGGGAAGAAAGATGATTTCGGAGGACGATTTCGACGAGACGGCTCCGGAAACAGAAAAACAGAAAAACGACAATTATAGAAGTATTCAGGATACAGAGGATGATGAGTTCCGGGATGATTTTGACGTTGAGGAGTCAGATGGCGAAGATGACTACGAGGACGACAGCGCCGAAGATGAAGAGGGTGAAGATGGCGAGGATGGCACAGATGAGGATGACAAGGAATATGAGGATGTCTGTTTTGTCTGCCGCCGCCCGGAAAGCGTGACCGGAAAGCAGTTTAAGCTTCCGAACAATATTTGCGTCTGCAACGACTGTATGCACAAGACAATGGATGCGGTCAGCCAGTTTGATTATCAGGGAATGCTCGATCCGAATATGATGGATCAGGCAATTTACGGAATGGATTTAAATGAACTCTCTTCCAAGTTCCCGAACATCAGCTTTGTAAACCTTGCAGATTTGCAGGGGGATGGTGGTATTCCGAACAAGCAGAAACTCAAAAAGAAAAAGAAGAAAGATAAAAAGAAAAAAGACAAACCGCTGCTGGATATCAAGAACATTCCGCCACCGCACAAAATTAAAGCGCAGCTCGATGAGTATGTGGTAGGTCAGGACCAGGCGAAGAAAGTGATTTCCGTAGCGGTCTATAACCATTACAAACGTGTTGCGACACAGACGATGGATGAGATTGAGATTGAAAAATCCAATATGCTCATGATCGGACCGACCGGTTGCGGTAAAACGTATCTTGTCAAAACGCTCGCAAGACTTCTGGATGTTCCGCTTGCGATTACGGATGCTACGTCTCTCACAGAAGCAGGTTACATCGGTGATGACATTGAGAGTGTGGTTTCCAAGCTTCTGGCAGCAGCGGATAACGATGTGGAACGCGCGGAGATGGGTATCATCTTCATTGATGAGATTGATAAGATTGCCAAGAAAAAAGAGACAACGTCCCGTGATGTTTCCGGAGAATCGGTGCAGCAGGGTATGCTGAAATTATTAGAAGGTGCGGAAGTGGAAGTTCCGGTCGGAGCAAACAGCAAGAATGCGATGGTACCGCTTACGACCATCAATACGCGCAATATTCTGTTCATCTGCGGAGGTGCGTTCCCGGATTTGGATGATATCATCAAGCAGAGACTTCGCAAGAAAACATCTATCGGATACGAGGCGGAGCTCAAGGACCAGTTTGACAAAGACAAAGATATCGTCAAGCAGGTTACGATTGAAGACCTTAAGAAATTCGGTATGATTCCTGAGTTTCTCGGAAGACTCCCGATTATTTATACACTGGATCCGCTTGACAAAGATATGTATGTCAAAATTCTCAAAGAGCCGAAAAATGCGATTCTGAAGCAGTATCAGAAGCTGTTGGCACTGGATGAAGTCGATTTGCAGTTTGATGACGGTGCGCTTGAGGCAATCGCAGAGAAGGCGATGAAAAAAGATACCGGTGCAAGAGCACTCCGTGCTATCATCGAGGAATTTATGCTTGATATCATGTATGAAATTCCGAAGGATGACAACATCGGTAAAGTGACAATCACGAAGGAGTATCTGGAAGGTTGCGGCGGACCTCGCATTGAAATCAGAGGAAGCGTTCCGCTTATCAGCGATTCCGCAACGCAGGAATAAATTGTTTTTTCTGCGCATATGTTGTACAAATAACAAAAGAGAAAGGGCTGTTGCAACTCCTTCAGTCAGGAAGGTATAGCAGGTCGGAGATGGCGCCTTGTGCAGCAGCGTTAGAATTAGTTAAAGCCGAAAATCATGCGTTGGTTTTAAAAATACCACATGTTTGAGGAAGAAAAAAACGGCATCACCGTAAGCCCGCTTACAAGGTGATGCCGTTTTTTTCTTCAGAGTTTGGTGTTTTTATAACCTGCTATTAGCATGAATTTCGGCTTTTAGTAATTCTTAGGCTGCGGAGGTAGGGGACATCACCGACCTGCTATACCTTACTTGATGGGAAGAAATTACAATAGTCCTTTCTCTTTTCTTTTTTGGAGGAACCTATGGATTGCAGAGACATGATTTTGTCCGATGATTTTTACGACATACTGCTCGATTATCCGGCCAGCCTTGCGGAGCAGAGTTTGGAAGGAATTCCGCATTGCTTTTCGGAGCTTGGGGGAGACTATCGGATTCTGTATGTTGACAGCAGGGAGGCACTGCCTCTTTCCGTTGCAACGTACCGATATGCGTACATACCGAAGTGCTATGGACTTCTTATGCCGGGGGCAGGGGAAATCAAAAGTGCACAGATACAGCCGGCGCTCGGCGGAGCTTATGAGCAGAGCGGAATTGCAGCGGTACAACGCCCCCTCCTTTCGCTGAGCGGAGAAGGGATTCTGATTGGATTTGTTGACACGGGCGTCAGGTACTGGCTGGATGAATTTGTGAGGAGCGACGGGAGTAGCAAAATTCTTTCGATATGGGATCAGACGGAGCAGGGCGGAGAGCCGCCGGAAGGTTTTTTGTACGGAACGGAATTTACGCAGGAGCAAATCAACGAGGCACTCAGGAGGCGGAGAGATGGCGAGGAAGATACGCTGGCCCACAGAGACGGGGAGGGACACGGAACCGGTCTTGTATCAATAGCTCTTCGCGCCGCACCGCAGGCGCAGATTGTGATGGTAAAATGCAGGCAGGCAAAACCTTATCTGAAGTCATTTTACGGAATTGCACCGGGGGTGCAGGCGTACGCGGAGAGCGACATTATGGCGGGACTTAACTACCTTGAGCAGATTGCAAGGGCACAAAACAAACCGCTCGTTTTTTGTGTGACGATGGGAACAAATATGGGAGACCATACGGGAAGTTCCTTTTTAAACCGTTATTTGGAAGAACTGGGGAATCGGAAAAGCAGATGCCTGATTATCGGTGGAGGCAATGAGGGAAACCGGGCACATCACTATGCAGGCAGGATTTCCTTGGAGGATACCGCCTATGAGGATGTGGAAATCCGTGTCAGCGAGAATGTAAGAAGTTTTTCTTTTGAGTTATGGGGGGCGGTTCCGAATACATTTACGATTTCCCTTCGGGCACCGGACGGGGAGCTTGCGGACCGCATTCCGATTCGTTACGGAGAGGAGCGGAATATCCGCTTTGTCTACAGCGGAACGCAGGTTTCGGTCAGTTATGTGCTGGTGGAGAGAAACAGCGGAGCAGAACTTATTTTTGTCCGCTTCACAGACCCGTCACCGGGAATTTGGACAGTTCGCGTGTTTGCGGAAGGAGAGTTTGGAATGGCAGATTATAACATCTGGCTTCCGATGGAGGCATTTCTTCCGCAACCTGTTGCTTTTCTGCGACCGAATCCATACCTGACGATGACAGAGCCATCCTACAGTCGTATTGCGATTGGGCATACTTATTTTGACTCGGAAAGCGGGAGCTTTGCGATTGACAGCGGGAGAGGAGGAGAGGCTGTGGGACAGATAAAACCTGCGATGGCCGTTGCCGGAGTAGACATTGCTTCCGCCTCCGGTGCATTGACAGGCTCAAGTGCTTCGGCGGCTCTGATGGCAGGCGCGGCGGCGCTGTTTATGGAATGGGTGATTATAAGACAAGGCGGGATTCTGCTCTCGAGTCTTGAAATCCGGAATTACTTTATTCGGGGAGCGTTGCGAGATGAGGATATTCAGTATCCGAATGCGACGTGGGGCTACGGGAAAATGACGGTGGCAGGGCTCTTCGAAAGTCTCATTGAAGAAATTTAGGATGTGTGCTACACTGTAAAAAATCTTTCAAGGAGACAAAGAGATGATTTATTCTGCCATCACCGGACTTATTTTTATCGTGGAGTTTGTAATCAAATTTTTTGTGGAAAAACTTGCGGATGAAAAAGTGCGCATTCCTATCTTTGACGGAAAAATGTACTTAACCAAATACCATAACGAAGGCGCATTTCTCAATTTCGGCGAAGGAAAAAGAGTTGCGGTCAAATACGTGTCGCTCGTGCTGACGGCAGGTTGTCTTCTTGTGTTTGTATTTACGCTCGGAAGACGCGGTAAGCATCTGCTCAAACTCGGACTTTCGATGATGCTCGGCGGCGCATTCAGCAACACCTATGACCGAATGGTGCGTCAATATGTCGTCGATTATGTCGGATTCAATGTTCCGAATCAGAAGTTTGCGAATACCATCTTTAACATATCCGATTTCTTTATCATGATCGGAGCTGCTCTGTCGGTGATTCAAATGCCGCCGGAGAAGAAAAAGAAGAAAAAATAGAAGATTCTACTTCTTTAGCTCATAAAATATGCATTCCAGTCCCTCTGCCGTACATTGTTCCAGAGGGATTTGTTTTATTTCGGTGCCTTCTGCCCCGTAAAATGTCAGTACAATGTCTGAGTTATTGCTGAGGAGCCAGCACGCATTCATACCCATCGGAATGAGAAGTGTACCATCTCCGGTTTTGCAAGTTACGTTTGCGCCTTCATAGGAAGAATCATCGCAGGTGAACGTAATCTTTACGGAAGCACTCTGTGCAGAGAGCGTTTTAGGGAGACGCAGGTACAAAATATCATATTCTCTGCCTGATACGGTGGCAGGAGAGAGGGCGTCGCCGGCTTTAAGAGACGTTTCGCTCAGACGCGCTGAAAGCGTATGGAAAGAGTTTCCGAATGAAGCAGGAGAAAGCCCTAAATCAGTAGCGGCTGCCTCTTGACGGAAATCATCGCCGGATGCATTTTCCGGGTAAAGCATCGCATATAACTTGGCCGGATAGAACGCCCGGTCCGCGGCGCAATAGATGTAGTCTCCGGTCAGCACATAGTAAAAAATATGGTAAGACGCCTGCGGTTCGAGTAAAAAAATCACAGGTTGCTTTGTTTTTATTGTTTCTAAAAGGCGTTGCTGCGCATCATAGCCCTTACCGGCCTGGATAAAACCGGTCGCGCAGGCCTTAGCGTTCAAATAATAATAAAATCCCTGTCCGTCCATTCCCATATAATAGGTGTCCGGTTGCATTGCCCGGCATTTTTCCATTACCGCCGCATAGGAAGTCAAATAGTGAATCTGGTCTGCTACCATGAAACCGTTGCCGAGCATTGTTGTGTCCGGAAGGTCGATTTCTTTCATGGAAATAAAACTTTCCGGTACTTCGTAGGCGGCAAAAAGTTTGTCTTCATCATCCATGACAAGAGCTGCTTCGCCGTTTGGATAAACCCACATGTCCGGAAATTTCATGGCAGACACTTGATGGTAAAGCAGCATAGGAAGTGCAAAGCATGCGGCGATAGTTACAGCGCGCACGGGAAGTGAAAAGTGCTTTGCACCATGGCTAAGAAGCAGTACCGGAAGGAACATACCTGCAACGGCAACCAGCACAGGAGCTGTCCGCGACAGAATCATGTTGACATCAGCCCGCACGAGTGTATATGTGTAGGAGACAGCCAGCGAAATTACCATTGCGATAAGTCCGAAGAGAAACGCGTGACTCCTGCTTTTTTCTGCTCTTTGTTTCTTAAAGTAAGCGATGGCAAACAAGGCGCAGGCCACAATAAGTGGAAGCATCGGAAGGAAAAACCTGAGTCCGTAGTAAAGCATAAGCCTCAGAGACTCATGCGTTCCTGCAAGATATGGCAGGAAAAAGTCTGGAGAATTTTGGCCGTAAAGGGAAATTCCGTCTGCGAGCGTTGTTTGTCCGGAGTATACGAGAGTATGGCTGACCATGCGTAAAAGAAGCGGTAAGCACAGCACAACCGGAAAAAGACAGAGTAGCCATCCGATGTAAAACAAAGGTTGTTTTCGTGTGGTTTTCCAATCGGTATCCTTCATGTATCGATAAAAGACGGCGATACCGAGCGGAAGAGTTCCGAGGAGAACTGCCGCACCGTACAGCGGATAATATAAGCCTGCAAGGAAGCAGGAAAAAATCCATGTTTTGAGCCAAAGTCCCGGGCGGTTTTGCAGGCTTGTTAAGAAAAGAAGCAACAGAAGCGGCAGGACCATATACTGCCTGTTGTAGGATGGCAGGGCAAAAAATACGGCGAACAAAAGTCCGTATGCACCTCCCACATGTTTGCAAATCAGGTACATGGTAACGATACAAAACAGCACAACCATAATACTGACAGCAGGAGAATAGTCTGAAACGGTTCCGCCGAGCAGGATGTTTTGGATAAAGCCGTTTACGAGCGGAAAAAGACCGGAAACCGGAGTGTATTCGTCGTAGGCCGTCTGACCGAGCGATACAATCTGCTGCCACGGAATCAGCTGTTCTCCGTGATGGTGCTGATCCGGCTGCGCATATATCGGGCAGGCGGAGTATGAATTATAAATAAAAACAGTAATGGCGGTAATCGGATGAATCAGTTTGCCCGGCGACAGAGTGTCTGCTTTTTTTATGTGTTTGAGCAGATGAAGTACTGCCATAAGCACGAAACTGAAAAGAAGTCCGCCGAAAAAGATATAGTAAAACGGTGCATACGGAATGCGCTGTAAAGTTCCCCGATAGACATAGGAATCCACGAAAAACAGCACAAGCAGTACCGGGATGATGACTTGTAACACAAGAAGCACCCGGTGAATGCTGAGAAAGCGGATTCGGCTGACTGCGAAAAGGATAAGAGCAGTCATTCCCGCAACGAGGAAGATTGTTTGCTGCGAGAGCGCAAAGACAGGAGAGATTCGTACAAGCACAGTGAGGACAGCGAGGACGGCGTAGTATGACAGCACAGGAAGAAGCAAAAGTTCCTTCGCAGATTCCTTTGTCAGTTTATGCCACAATGCAGTCAAAAGAACAACAATCAGACCGAGCCCACAAGCCGTATCCGCTTTGCCAAAGACAATAAAATGTCCCGCAAAAGCAAACAGTGCTATGAGAGCAGCGGTGAGCAATGCCTCCTGTTCCTGTGAAAACTTCCGCATCGGTCCCGATTGTCTGTTTCGGGTAAGGCGCATCAGCGCAAAGACAAGCAGGAGCGTAAGTGCCATGCATATCATTGCAATAACGCGGAACAGCATAAGCTCCGCGGACTTGTTGTAGCCGGCGGAGGATACGTTTTCTATGATAAAGTCGTCAAATATCTGCGGGGTTTCTGCCATACCTGGAAATACGCGGATAAAAACAAAGAAAAGTAAAACGACAGGTATGCAAATTGAAAGAATAAAAGTCAAAGCTTCCATAAATTTCTCCGTTTCCATTGATATTTGTATTTTAGTATAAATCAGAGCATTTGACAACATAAGCGGGATAAGGGTAAACTAAAGTAGGCCATACGGCTGAAGCATATAGAAAATGGTGGATGAACATGACTGAAAAGAAACAAGATTTTGGACTTATCAAACATAAACTTACATGGCAGGAGATTGCTTTTGCGTCTTTATTCGGAATTACGGTGCTTGCGCTGGCTGCGTTCTGCCTGTTTTGTCCGGACAATCTGATGCACTCCGATACGACGGCGGAGGTCATATTATCGAAGCTTTTGGCAGAGGAAGGAAGTCTCCTTTCGCAAAACTGGTTTTACTCCACAGAGATTCGGATTGTGTATTCGCATTTGATAATGATACCGCTGTTTTGGCTGTTTTCGGATTACACGGTTGTGAAAGTGATTTCTATATTTATTTTTTATATCTTACTTGTCTACGCTTATTATATGTTCGGAAAGCGTTTTTCTATCGATAAGAAATGGCATTTCCTGTGCCTGGCGCTTTTGTTTGCACCGCTCTCGAACGAGTATCTTGATATGATGTTTGTCGGATGTTTTTATACGTCGCAGGTTATCTGCACCTATCTGGTGCTTTCCTTTGTGATAAAGGAAAAAAAGGCACCGAAGCTGTTTTGGATCCGCGCCGGTGTTTTGTGTCTCGCAGCACTGATTCTCGGAATGTCAGGTCTTCGCTATCTGGCAAGTCTTTATCTTCCGATGCTTTTGGCATATCTGTTTATTGCGGTATCGGAACCGGGGCAGCAAAAAAAAGAGAACATACGGCCGATTTTGTTTTCTCTTCTTATGACAGCGTTTGCAGGTGTGGGATTCCTTATCAACAAGTTTTATTTGGCGGTTCATTACAGTTTTGACACAACATCTGAGGTTGCGTTTGTACCGATTGCGGATGTTCCGGAGCGCTTTCTTCGTTCCATCCGCCTGATGCTTGAATTCTTCGGATATCGGGAGATAAAGGTGGTCTCGCCGCTGGGTCTGGTGAATCCGGTCAAATGCCTGTTTTTCCTTGCGTTTGTCGGAATGATTGTGTATTTATGGAAAAAACGCATGGAGATTCTCTCGCACGCGGAGCGGTTCCTGCTTTACTTCTTTGTATTTCTGTTTCTGATTAACTGGTACATGCTTATCTTTACCAATGTTTTGATGCAGTACCGTTACTGGCTTCCGGTCTATGTCATCGGAGTGCTTCTGATTGGAATCTTTATGCAGAAATGGAAACCGGCAGTAGGTTTGCAGAAGGTGCTTGTGGCGGTCTTTTTGGCAGGTGTTGTTTTGGCATCTCTTTACGGGGAACTCTGGCAGGACGTGAAATATAATGACTGCGCGAAGCGATATGGATACATGGAATTTTTGGAGTCACAGGATTATGAGTTCGGATACGCGACGTTCTGGAATGCGTCCGTGACAGAGTATCTCAGTGACGGTAACATAAAGGTCGGAAATCTCGGCGGCGAGAACGGTAAGGCGGCGCCGTATGAATGGCTTTCACCGAAGGAGTATTACCGCGCCGGATTCCATGAGGGCAAGACGTTCCTTCTTCTTGCAAGAACCGAGGAGGCGGGAATGCTCAAGGGAGATTTCACGGTGATGGAAGATGCGGTGTGCGTCTATCAGGATGAACATTATGCTGTCTATGAGGGGCAGCAGGGGATGTACCTGTTTTCCGAGGGATATGAGCCGTAGGGAGGATGTTTCCCACGGCCTGCAGCGGTCTTTGTTTTACTAATATTACGCAGGATTTCCTACTTAATTTTCGTTTTTTTCTGTTCGTCGGGTGCTTTTCAAAGCTTAATCCCGACTGGTAGGAAATTTATCAGCTTGGGTCGGTGAAAAAAACAACATATTTCCGACTAATTTTTGAAAACAAACCCCAAATCGGGTACTTTTTAGAAAATAATTCCGACCTGGGAGCAGAAAGTTAGAAATAGTCGGGAAAGATACTCAGAATTTACCCGACTATTGTACAGAAATTAATATTTCGTCGGAATCATCTTGCACTAAAAAAGCTGATGCAGAATGGATACGATATACCGCATCCATTTTGCGTCAGCCATTTTTTATGCACATTATTCTTCTTTCGTCTCGTGGTATTCCTTCTCCGTATTGACATTCCAGATAAGACGCTTGTCCGTGCTGCCGGATTTGATGGCGTTGACTGCCTCGATGGCGGTCAGCATGGAATGGTCCATGTTGTTGTAACGGTGCTGGCCGTTCCGTCCAATACAGAAAAGATTCGCAAACGAGGAAAGATATTCCTGTACTTTGTCAAACTGCTTGTAGGTTCCGAAGTATGCCGGATATGCTTTCTTTACACGGATGTGTGTCGCATCAAGCACATCGTCCTTGGAAATAACATCAATTTTGACAAGCTCGCTGATGGCAAAATTGATAAAGTCTTCCGACGACATGTTCCACATGTCGTCGCCTTCGTTGCAGAAGTATTCAAGTCCCACCCATACCGTTTCTTCGTTCTTGGCAGGCATATAAGGCGACCAGTTGTTGAACACCTGAAGACGTCCGATTTTGACATCGCGCTCCTGAATGTAAATCCAGCAGTCAGGAACAATATTGTTCACCGTTTTCATGTTGGTTTTGTTTTTAAGTAATAATTTATTCACTAAGAGACCGACCGTAATAAAATCGCGGTACGGAAGCTCTTTGGCAATGTCGTGGATCTCGCTCGGAGCATCCTCGCCCATCGCAATGACAAGGTCTTTGACAGGCATAGTAGAAAAATAGTAGTCACCGCTGTAAATCGTTTTCTCGTCGGTAAGCTGCTCCATCGCTGCTTCACCGGTTGAAATCGTCTTTGTGAATTCTACACCGGTAATTACGCCGTTTTCCTGCAAAATGCGTGTAGCCTTGGTGTTGAAAATGATTTCGCCGCCCATGTCACGGATTTCATCCGCCATCTTTTCCCAAAGCTGTCCCGGCCCTTTCTTCGGGTACATGAACTGCTCAATCAGGGAAGTGGAATTGGTCTTATATTTCGGATTAAACAATTTCTTGAAAAACTCAGCAATCATTTTACCGATGGAAAGTTCTTTGACACGCTGTGCGCCCCAGTCCGGTGCGATGTTGCTCGGGTGTACACCCCAGAGCTTTTCGGTGTAGTCTTCAAAGAACATGCTGTATAACGGTTTTCCGAAACGGTTAATATAAAAATCTTCGAGAGATTTCTCTTCGCGTTTGAATGCGCAGGAATACAAATAACCAAATCCTGCTTTCAGCGTCCGCCACAAGCCCATGTTGATGAAGGTTTCCGGTTTCATGGAAATCGGATAATCAAAAAACTTGCGGAGGAAAAAAATACGGCTGACACGTGTGCGGACCAGAGATACGATATCTGTTTTCTCCGGGTTCGGACCGCCCTCGGAAAGTGCAACGTCGCGTCCGAGCAGAAGGTCGTCACTGGATGGTGCTCCCTGCATAGGCATGAGGGTTGTCCAAATGTCATTTACCTGTTCAACCTTGGAGAAGAAACGGTGACCGCCGAGGTCCATACGGTTTCCTTTGTATTCTGCTGTACGGGAAATACCGCCGATGTACTCTGTCTCTTCCAAAATAACAGGCTTTATATCTGTTTCCTTCAGGAGCTGGTAGGCTGCAGTAAGACCGGCAGGACCGGCTCCGATAATAATTGCTTTTTTCATGTGATATTCCTTTATTCTTATAAAATTTCAGACTATATTATTTTATCCCATTTCCGGACGTACGTCAATGAGGCAATGTCTTTCCGACAAGGGAAAATCTGATATTTGACGGCAGAAAAGATGCATTGTAAAATGTACGTGATACGGAGGTTGAATTTATGAGAGACAGAAGAAAAAGAAGAAACAAGATGATAGCATGGATTCTTTGCATGGTCATTCTTGTGTTACCTATAAACAACCTGACCATCTATGCGAATGTGACGGTATCGGACAATACGGTTTCCGGGAATGCGTTGGAAGTGAAGGAGGAGTCTGCTGAACAAGAAACGATTCCTGCGTCGCCGGAAGAAAAGAGACCGGATACGGAAAGTACAGAGCCGGAGCAGGCTGAGACGCAGCAGGTATCGCAGAATGATGCACAGGAGGCAGAAGATACGAAACCTGCGCAGGTGACAGGCGTTTTAGCGACGTCCAGAACTTATCGCACAATGACGGTAAAATACAGTCCTGTGTATGGAGCCGAAGGATACGAGATTTACCGAGGAACCTCCAAGTCAACCATGAGCATGATTGCGGATTTGAGTCCGATTCGTACAAGTTATGACGACAAGGGCGAAGGCAAAACATATCTGACGACCGGTAAGAAATATTATTATAAAGTACGTGCTTACAAGTATGATGATCAAAATCAGAAAATATATGGTGAGTTTTCAGCGATTACGTCAGGAAAACCACAACTTGACACACCTGTCATTTCCGCAACGGAAAGCGTGAATTATAAGACAGTAAAGCTTACCTACGGTAAAGTGAGCGGGGCCAGCGGTTATGTCATTTACCGCTCTACGAAGAAGAATTCCGGTTTTAAAAAGATTAAAACAATCAAAAAAGGGAAAACCGTAGAATACAGCGACAGTACATGTAAGACCGGAACGAAGTATTACTACAAAGTGCGTGCATACCGCACGATCGACGGCAAAAAGAAATATAGTGACTATTCAAAGGTTATCAGCGCAAAGGCAAAACTGAGCACGCCAAAGCTTAAAAGCGTCGCGGTGACAAGCGCCGACACCGCACTTGTCACGTGGAAAAAGGTTTCCGGCGCAAGCGGTTATTTTGTCTACCGCTGCGAGACCAAGAAGGGAACCTACAAACGCGTAGCGACCGTGAAAAGCGGTAAGACCGTGCAGACCTATGTTGACGGGCACCAGAATGGAAAGACCTATTATTACAAAGTGCGCGCGTATCGCAAAGTAAGCGGCAAGAAAAAATATTCCGAATATTCGAATATCAAGAAAGCAATTTTCAACCGTCTCGCATCTGCAAACGAGACATACACGCAAAAGGCGCAGAGAATCTTCGGATTGGATTATTACAAAAAATATTCTTCCAAGGCGGAGGCGGACCTCCATATGACAACCATCACTGTCCAGGTTTGGGATTTTGCGGCAGACGGAGTGACAAAGGTCACGAAGCAGCGGTCGCTGACGGTGCACAAAAACATTGCAGAGACGGTAAAGCAGATTTTTAAGGAAATATATGAAGGGGAAGAAAGATTCCCTATTAAGAATGTGGGCGGCTACAGTTGGCGAGGAGAAAGTTCTAGATCAGAGCACTGTTGCGGACTTGCCATCGACATCAACTGGGAAGAAAATTACCTGATTGACAATGGTGTCATAATCAGCGGAAAGCTCTATGAACCGGGCGTAAATCCATATTCTATCCCGAAGGATGGAGAGGTGGCCAAGATTATGAACAAGTACGGATTCCGCCAGGGGATCTGGGGAAACCGTTGCGACTATATGCATTTTTCATATTTCGGAACATAATTGAAAAAAAGGACGCCGGTTGCAGTTAATCTGCAATCTGGCGTCCTTCTGCATTCATGTGATAGTTGTCTCGAAGAATCAGCTCCGATACGGGAACAATTTCATATCCCTGTTCCTTTAATCCGGTGATCATGGTATCTAATGCGTCAGCGGTATAAGTGGCGCCGTTATGGCAGAGGATGATAGAACCATTGCCGAGCTTTTTGTGATGGCAAACCGTTTTTACGATGGAGTCGACGCCGTAGTCTTTCCAGTCAAGAGAATCCACGTCCCACTGAATCGGATAGTAGTTGCAAGCCTCTACAGTTGTTATGACATCGTTGTCATAATCTCCGTAAGGAGGTCGGAAGAGACACATTTCGTATCCGGTCAGTTCTTTGACCTTGTCGTGTACCTTCATAATTTCTTCTTTGCACTCCGAAGTGGAAAGCTGACTCATATTTTTATGATTCTCACTGTGATTGCCAAGGTCATGCCCCGCAGCGAGAATGGTTTTGACATCTTCGGGATAATTTTCAACCCATCCGCCGGTCATAAAAAAAGTGGCATGAACGTCATGTTTTTTTAGGATGGCAAGAATTTCGGTTGTGTCCTCATTTCCCCATGCTGCGTCGAAGGAGAGTGCGACTTTGGGCTCTGATGTTTCCACACAATAAATGGGGAGATTGCGTCCTGAAACATTACTGTTTGTGGAGACGGTTTTTGGCGCAATAAAAAAGAAAGCGGCGATTCCCAGAAGCAGAAGGGAAAAGCTTAAGATGACATTTTTTTGTTGTATGTAAAATTCTTTCAGATTCATGAAATGACCTCGCAATATGTTTGTTAAATGTATGTGTGGGGAAAGCAAAATATGATAGGAAGATGCAGTGGCGGAAAAATACGAAGGCGACGGTTGTATGCGAAAAAATTTCTGCTATAATAACAAAGGGAATAATTGAGAAAGAAGAGAATTCGAATGATAAAAAAAGCATTTAAGTGTGCATTTCCATACACGGTTCCGATTTTAACGGGATTTTTGTTCCTGGGGATTTCCTATGGGATTTACATGCGTGCGCTCGGTTTTTCGGCTGCATACCCGATTTTTATGAGTATGCTTATTTTTGCCGGCTCGATGGAGTTTGTGACAGCGACGATGCTGCTTAGCAGCTTTAATCCGGTCGGAGCGGCGCTTCTTACGCTCATGGTAAATGCACGCCACATTTTCTATGGTATCACGATGGTATCGAAGTACAAACAGGTCGGCAGGAAAAAATGGTATCTCATTTTCGGAATGTGTGACGAGTCCTTTTCCATCAATTGCTCGGTGGATGTCCCGGAGGGAGTGGATAAAGGCTGGTTTTATTTTTGGGTAACGCTGTTAAATCAGTCATATTGGGTGCTCGGCGCTACATCCGGTGCGCTTATCGGGTCGCTCCTTACGTTTGATACCAAAGGACTTGAGTTTGTCATGACGGCACTTTTTGTCGTGATTTTTCTTGATAATTGGCTCAAGGAAAAGAATTACATTTCCTCACTGCTCGGACTTGCGGCGTCGCTGGCCTGTCTTGTGCTGTTCGGTGCGGATAAGTTTTTGGTACCGTCCATGTGTGTGATTTTTTTGATTTTGTCGCTGGCGCGACCTGCTTTAAAAAAGGAGGTGGCGTAAATGACACTGACGCAGCAGCTTATCACGATCGGAATAGTCATTGCGGTGACAATTTTTACAAGAGCGATTGCATTCTGGCTCTTCCCGGAAGGGAAAAAAACACCGCCGTTTATCACTTATTTAGGGAAGGTACTTCCGCCTGCGGTATTTGGAATGCTTGTCATTTATTGCTTGAAGGACAGTAGCCTCTTTTCACAGACACATGCACTTCCGGAGCTGTTGTCGATTGCGCTGATTGCGGTCGTTCACGTGTGGAAGAGAAACATGTTCCTGTCCATTGCTACGGGAACGGTCTGCTATATGTTGCTTATGCAGTTTGTTTTTTAATATCGGATACGGGGAGAAACGTATGGGAATCTGTTATATCATTGCATCGATGAAAACAGAATACAGAATCGATAAAAAGCCGGGCGATTATGTGATTGCGGCGGACGGCGGTTATGCGCAGCTTGGCGGATGCAGTCCGGATTGTATCATCGGCGATTTTGACTCGCTCGGTTTCATCCCTGAGGAAGAGAATGTAAAAGTCTATCCGTCAAAAAAAGATGACACGGATATGATGCTTGCGATTAAAGCCGGGCTTGCGAACGGATATGACAGCTTCGTCCTGCTCGGAGGAGTCGGCGGGCGATTCGACCATACGCTTGCCAACGTGCAGGCACTTGCATATCTGCTTTCACACGGCGCAAGGGGAGTACTCAGAAGTGAGGAGGCAGATTTATATTTGACGGACAAAGAGATTGCTTTTCCTGCGGAGACGGAAGGAGTTCTTTCCGTGTTTTCTTATGGGGAAAAGGCGGAAGGTGTAACGATTCTGGGCGCGGAATACGAAGTGAGCAATGTGATTCTGTTGGATGATTTCCCACTTGGCGTAAGCAATTCTTTCATCGGAAGGGAAGTGCGCGTTTCGGTCAAAGAGGGGCGTCTTTTAATCGTGCATGAAAAAAGAAGTAAGTGACAAACAGCAAAACCTATGCTACAATGCATTCAAATTTCAATTCTTGAAATTCTATTTCATTTTCAGCGGTCGTTCGGCCGTACGATTTCACAAGTGAAAGCACAAATTGCAGAAAGGAGTTTTATGAGAAACCAAAACTTAAGGAGAGGACTCGTTTTTTGGGTGCTGCTTATGGTATGCACGCTGTACGTTTGTCCTGTATACCAGACTTATGCGGAGGGAGGAGATGCATTTGTCGTGGAGGAGGAAGCTGTCTTCGGCGGAGAGGAGCCCTCGCAGGAGGTTTCGCCGCCTGTGCCTGTGTCGCCGTCGCAACAAACTCCTCCGGTACTACAAACGCCAACGCAGAAGGATTTTCCTGCTGCGCCTGCAACTGCGCAGCCGCAGCAGGAGATATTGCCAAAACAGAAAGAGAACCGGGAGGAAAAACCGTCTGTCAGTGCGAATGAGGCGACATTTGTTTTGCCGGAGGTTAGAGAGGCTTCTGACGGGGATTCCGTTGTGCAGTTAAATCCGCACACAAAGCGGGAACAGAAAAAAGAAAGGCAGACATCAAGCGAGGTGATACAGGTAACGGACCCGCGTCAGCACCCAAACAGATCCTATACCATCGCATTTTTTGTTGTGGGCAGTATCTGTCTGATTTTAGGAATTGCGCGGATTCTTCGGCGTTTGCGGATTGCATATGGAAAACTTTAAGTGCTTATGCTATAATGCATGGTAGTTTGGAGTAAAAAGGAGAAGCAAGATGTCAGTATCCCGGAAGAGAACCGACAACTTCATATGGATGACGCTTTTGATACTTTCTGTTATCGCATCTGTTATCAAGGTGTTTGTCGGATTTGATATCGATGAGGGCTATGCGGTTTCTATGCCATACAGACTTTTGCAAGGAGACCGGATGTTTCTCGATATGTGGGAGGTACATCAGACGTCGTCGTTTCTGCCGGCGCTGTTTCTTGTAGTGTTTTATAAAATAACGGACGCTACCATTGGGAGCGTTGTGTATCTCCGGATTGTGGCGACAATTGTTCATGCAGGGTTATCTGTGGCAGTATACAATCGCCTGAAGAAACATTGCACGGGGGCATGGGCAATATTACTTGCACTGCTTTATTTTAATCTTCTTCCGAAGTGGCTCATCAGCTTGGACTTTTCCATGCAGCAGGTCTGGGGCCTGACGCTTGTGATGTTGCTGCTGGCAAGAGAAGTTGAAACAGCCAGAGGCAGATATGCTTTTTGGATGGGCATTGTGCTTGCAGCGACGGTGCTCGCATATCCGGGGATGGTGTTGTCATATCCTGCGCTTGTGCTGAGTATCTGCATCCTTCATAAAAACGAGGATATTAAAACTAGATTTAATAAATGTGCATTATTAACATTAGGATGTGCGCTGATGGCACTTTTGTTCTTTGTCTATGTTCTGTCCGCGATGGGACTGAAGGAATTTATAGAAAGCATTCCGATGGTCTTTATGGACGGAACACATCAGTTCACGATGCAGACGAAACTGATGGCATATGTGGCGCAATGGATGAATGTTGCAAAGCAGCTTCTTATTTTATCAGCACCGGCGCTTTTAATAGCGGCTGTTTTTTATATAAGTCGATTTATAAGAAGTAAAAAAGCAGGTGTGCGGGAAGCAGGCGGCAGAAGGAAGACTGCACTTTTGTTTTTGCTTTCCTTCATATCGGTGTCATCACTTCTTGTCATTTTTGCAAATGCGGTAGGGATTCCGATGGGACCGTTCCATTTTCAGGTGCGTTACCTGATGATGTTTTTTTTCCTCTTTGTTTGGAGCACTTTGGTGCTTCGAAAAGAAAAAGACGGGGAGAGTCGCTTTTTGTTCTGGGGACCGATGTTCCAAATGATGGTAGCGTTTGGAGCGATATTGATTTTTTCCAATGTCGGACCGGATTCGAGCAGTTCGTACCTGAGTATCGGGCTGATTGCGGGGGCGTTGCTTCTTTATAAAATATCCGAGCGCTTAGGCGGGCACTGGGAACGGGCTACGTATGTTGTACTTGCATTGTTTGTGCTCAGTCTGATTTTTTGTAAAGGTTATTATGTGCGTATCACCGAGTACGGACCTTCGAATATTTTGCAGGCGCGTGAGCGGATTGACGTCGGACCGCTGAAGGGAATTTATGTGCTTGGGGAGGATTATGAGCGCATTACGCATGATTATGAATTGATACAGGGTGCGAGCGAAGGAGAGGAGAACCTTTTGTATCTCGGTACGGAAGGGATTTCGAATCTCTATGCGCGGTGCGAATTTGTATCGCCGTCGACCATCAGTACTCCGGCGTTTAATGAGCAGTGGGTAACCTATTTTGAGATGTACCCGGACAAGGAGCCGGACGTGATTGCGCTGGCCAAAAATACGATTGACAACAGAGAGAAATTCTTTGCCGAAAATCCGCTTGGCATATGGATTGCGGAGCGGTATGATGTGGAAGGAATGCAGGAAAGTGACTCTTTGTGCATCATAAAAAAATAGTTGATTGCGAAACACCGGCCTAAGAGAAGAAAAACACTCTCTCAGGCACGTTTCCACTTGGATAAAAACGCAGCGGTACTAAGGATTTTCTGCGCGTTGCTCGAAAATCCAAGTGCCGGCGTTTTTATACAGCCTTCGAGAGTATATTTTCTTCTCTTAGGCCGCTGTTTCGCAAAACGTATCTGACTTAGAAAGAATGAGAGGAAAAGAAACATGAGCTGGGAAAGTAACGTAAGGCGTGTTGTTCCGTATGTACCGGGAGAACAGCCGAATAAGCCGAATATGATTAAGTTAAATACAAACGAGTGTCCGTATCCGCCTGCCAAAGGGGTGCAGGAAGCGATGAAGGATTTACATTTTGCGGATTTCAGATTGTATCCTGACCCGGAGGCAAAGAGCCTTGTGCATGTGCTGGCAGAGTATTACGGATTGTCCGACGAGCAGGTGTTTGTCGGCGTGGGTTCTGACGATGTGCTTGCTATCGCGTTTCAGACGTTTTTTAATTCCGAAAAACCGATTCTGTTCCCGCAGATTACATATTCATTCTATGATGTGTGGGCAGATTTGTACAAAATTCCGTATGAGGCACTTCCGCTTGCGGCGGATTTTCATATCGACCCGAAGGATTACATGAGAGAAAACGGCGGTATTATTTTTCCGAATCCGAATGCGCCGACCGGTCTTTTGGAGAGCCTTGATACGGTCGAAGAGATTGTGAAAGGAAATCCGGATGTCGTTGTCATCGTGGATGAGGCGTACATTGATTTCGGAGGAAAGAGTGCGCTTGCGCTCATAGACAAGTACGAAAATCTTCTGGTTGTCCAGACGTTTTCCAAATCAAGGGCGATGGCGGGAATGCGCATCGGCTTTGCGATGGGAAATCCGAAATTGATTCAGTATTTAAATGACGTGAAATTTTCCACCAATTCTTACACGATGAACCGTCCGTCGCTTGTGCTTGGTATCGAGGCGGTAAAGGATGACGTTTATTTTAAAGAGACGACAGCCAAAATTATTGCAACCCGTCAGCGTGTAAAGAGTGTGCTTCATAGTCTTGGTTTCGAATTTCCGGATTCGATGAGTAACTTTGTGTTTGCCAGACATCCGCAGATTCCGGGCGCGGAGCTTTATGAGGCACTCCGGGAGAAAAATATATACATCCGCCATTTTAATAATCCTCTGATTACAGAATATAATAGAATTACAATCGGAACGGATGAGGAGATGGATGCATTCCTCGCGTGCGTGAAAGAATATATGAAAGAAAAGGGAGTTTAGATATGTCTGTTTTAACGAAATATTTATATGTGTTTTTTGTATCGATGGTTCCGCTCATTGAGCTTCGTGGCGCGATTCCGATTTCGCAGCTGCCGGGAATAGAGCTTCCGCTTTTACAGTCCTATATTGTGGCAGTGATCGGAAACATGGTTCCGGTACCGATTATTTATCTGTTTGCCCGCAAAGTGCTCGAGTGGGGGGCTGATAAGCCTGTCATTGGAAAATTTTTCAGTTTTTGTATCGATAAAGGCCACAAAGCAGGTGCAAAGCTTCAGGAGAAGGTCGGAAGAGGACTGTTTGTTGCACTGCTTTTGTTTGTAGGAATTCCGCTTCCGGGAACGGGTGCGTGGACCGGAACACTGGCCGCCAGCTTTTTGGATATGGATTTTAAATCGACCGTGACATCCGTTATGCTCGGTGTGCTTCTTGCGGGTATTATTATGGGTGCAGTAAGTGCAGGACTGTTCGGTGCAATCGGGGCAATTTTCTAAACAAAAATCGGTGATACTATGATGGAAGAATACGAAAGCTACGAAAGCTTTGCCCGCGTGTACGATGAACTTATGGACAACGTTCCCTATGATGAGTGGGCACGGTTTTATATTGAGAAATTAAAGAGTTATGGCATAGAGGAGGGACTTGTCTGTGACCTCGGATGTGGGACAGGCAATATGACGATGCGCCTGGCAAAGGCCGGGTTTGATATGATCGGAGTCGACAATTCCGAGGAGATGCTTCTCATTGCAAGAGGAAAAAAAGCGGGAGAAGCGGATATGGATTCGGATGACCGGGGAATCCTGTATCTTTTGCAGGATATGCGCGAGTTTGAACTTTACGGAACCGTGAGGGCGTGCATCAGCGTCTGTGACTGTGTCAATTATGTGCTGGATGAGGAGGAACTCATGGAAGTGTTCCGCCTTGTCAACAATTATCTGGACCCGAAAGGTGTGTTTGTGTTTGATTTTAACACGACATACAAATATAAAGAAATCATAGGGGATGCTGTCATTGCGGAAAATCGCGAGGACTGCAGTTTTATTTGGGAAAATTTTTATGAGGAAGAGGAGCAGATCAATGAGTACGACCTGACTATCTTTGCGCGCAGGGAGGATGGTCTGTTTGAGAAATTTACGGAGACACATTTGCAGAGGGGATATACGCTTTCGCAGATGATGGTGATGCTTGAGAAAGCAGGGCTTGTGTTTGCAGAGGCAATTGATATGGATACGAAGGGAGCGCCTTGCGAAACGAGTGAGCGCATCTGCGTCGTGGCGCGTGAAAACGGAAAATAAATCGAAGAGAAAGAGGAAATGATTATGTCAGATTATATTGTGAGGGCGACGGCTGCAAACGCGCAGATTCGTGCATTTGCCATCACGTCAAAAGAAATAGTGGAGACAGCGAGAAGGGCACATCAGACATCACCGGTCGTGACGGCAGCACTCGGGAGATTGCTGAGCGCGGGTGCCATGATGGGAAGTATGCTAAAGTCCGAGAGTGATTTGCTGACGCTTCAGATTAACGCAAGCGGTCCGGTACAAGGGCTGACGGTGACAGCGGATGCACAGGCAAATGTCAAGGGCTATGCGATAGTCCCGGATGTCATGTTGCCACCGAACGCGCAGGGAAAGCTTGATGTGGGCGGAGCACTCGGACTTGGTATTTTAAATGTCATCAAAGATTTGGGATTGAAAGAGCCGTATTGCGGACAAACTGTATTACAGACAGGTGAGATTGCGGAAGATTTGACGTACTATTTTGCAACCTCGGAGCAGGTTCCTTCGAGCGTCGGGCTCGGTGTTTTGATGGAAAAAGACAATACGGTAAAGCAGGCGGGCGGATTTATCGTGCAGCTTATGCCGTTTGCGGAAGAAAAAGTGATTGCAAAGCTCGAAGAAAATCTGGCGGGCGTCAGCAGTGTGACGTCCATGCTTGATGCAGGAAAATCGCCGGAGCAGATTCTGGAGACGCTTTTTGACGGACTGGACATGGAGATCGTCGATACGCTTCCGACGCGGTTTGCGTGCAACTGCGATAAGCACAGGATCGAAAAGGCGATTATTTCCATCGGTGCGAAGGATATTCAGGAGATGATTGATGACGGAAAAGAGATTGAAGTCAACTGTCATTTCTGTAATACAAACTATACATTTTCCGTAGAGGAACTTAAGGCATTGCTTAAGCAGTGCAAAAGATAGGAGGATGAACCATGCAGCATGGTTTCATAAAAGTGGCGGCAGTTACACCGGAAATTAAAGTGGGAGACGTGTTTTATAATGCAAAGCAGATTTGCAAAGGAATCGATGAGGCGGAGAACAATGGAGCAAAAATCATTGTGTTTCCGGAACTTTGTCTGACCGGATATACATGTCAGGATTTATTTTTACAGGAGACACTTCTTGCGGCGGCGAAAGCGGGACTTGGCCAAATTGTAGAATACAGCGACGGAATCGATGCGCTGATTTTTGTCGGACTTCCGTATGAGGTGAGCGGAAGACTTTACAATGTCGCTGCAGTCATAAACTGCGGAGAACTTGTCGGTTTTGTGCCGAAGGTGAACATTCCTTCCCACGGAGAGTTCGGTGAGAGGCGTTATTTTGCATCGGGAAACACGCAACCGGAGGTGGTAGAGTTTGATGGGGAAGAGGTACCGTTTGGTGCAAATCTTCTGTTTGAGTCAGATGCTATCGCAGGTCTGAAGGTAGCAGCGGAAGTCTGCGAAGATTTGTGGGTTTCCGATACGGTGTCTGCGTCGCATGCAGCGGCGGGAGCGAGCGTGATTGTCAATCTTGCGGCTTCGAGCGAGGCGGTCGGCAAAGCGGACTACCGCAGACTTTTAGTGCGTGCGGCGAGCGGAAAACAGATATGCGGATACGTCTTTGCAAGCGCGGGAGAAGGAGAGTCCACACAGGATATCGTATTTGGTGGACACAACCTCATTGCTGAATGCGGTAAACTGCTTGCGCAGACGAAGGTATTTGAAAATGGGGCCGTTTATGCGGACCTTGACATACACAAAATTTGTTCGGAAAGACGCAGAAACACAACCTTTGCACAGGGGGATAAGGATGCTTATATGACGATTCCGGTAGCTCTTGTGATGCAGGAGACGGAGCTTGTGCAGATTCCGCGCCGTCTTGTATTTGTTCCGGAGGATGCGGCGGAGCGCGCACAGCGCTGCGAAGAGATTCTCATGATTCAGGCAAACGGTCTTAGGAAGAGGCTGGAGCACATCGGTGCAAAGAAAGCGGTCATCGGTATTTCGGGCGGACTTGATTCCACGCTGGCATTGCTTGTTGTGGCAAAGGCTTTTGATATGCTCGGGACGAAGCGTGAAGATATGACGGCGGTTACGATGCCTTGCTTTGGAACGACGGATCGGACGTATGACAATGCATGTAAACTGTCGCGCACACTTGGGGCAACGCTTCTGGAAGTGGATATTAAGAAGTCTGTCAGACAGCATTTTGAGGATATCGGTCAGGATGAAAATTGTCATGATGTGACGTACGAAAATGCGCAGGCAAGAGAGAGGACGCAGGTGCTGATGGACATTGCCAATCAGCAGGGAGCGATTGTCATCGGCACGGGAGACCTTTCTGAACTCGTACTCGGGTGGGCGACCTACAATGGTGACCATATGTCGATGTACGGTGTCAACGGAGATGTCCCGAAAACGCTTGTCCGTCATCTCGTCAGACATTATGCAGATACGTGCGGGGATGAAGTGCTCGCGGGAGTACTCCTCGATGTGCTTGATACCCCTGTCAGCCCGGAACTTCTTCCGCCGAAGGACGGAGAGATTGCGCAGAAGACGGAAGACTTGGTCGGACCGTATGAGCTTCATGATTTCTTTTTGTACCATATGCTCCGCTACGGATTTGCGCCGGATAAAATTTATCGCCTGGCAACGCTTGCATTCTCGGGAGAATATGACGGTGAAGTAATCCTAAAATGGCTCAAAACATTTTATAAGAGATTTTTCTCACAGCAGTTTAAGCGCTCCTGTCTTCCGGACGGACCGAAGGTCGGAAGCGTCGGTGTTTCCCCGAGAGGAGATTTGCGAATGCCATCCGATGCATCCGCAAGAATCTGGCTCGAGACACTTTCTGATATGTAAATAGCGAAAACTTAATCAATGGTTTCAGTTGTTACGGCCGTTTCGGATGCGTTTTGCACCGGAACGGCTTTTTCTATCGTCGTGCGGATGGCTTCTAAAAGAACGCTGCTTGTATAGCGGTTGTCATCGGAGAATGTGATATTGTCAAGAGACTGGGAATCATATATCTGAGTCACAATCGATTCCAGCGACGGTTCAATCAGAGGATACATCGTGGTCACAGCTTCGTCGAGCTGAACCAGGCGGATGGAATTGATGTTATCTTCATCCAGTACGATTTCAAGTTCAACGCTGCTCTGACCGAGCAGGAGCGTAGTTGTATACACACCCGGTATATAGGCTGTCATTTCGGCGGAATCATCCGGAGACGCAGTTTTATTTTCAGAGGAAAACATAAGAATGATCAGGACAAGAAACAAAATCCCGAGAAAAAGGAAGATTCCCGTATAGACCAGCTCTTTCATATGAAGTACGATAATCTTTGTTTTGGAGTGCATAACAGGCTCCTTGTAAAAACATTTGTATAACATATGAAGGTTGTGGGGGAAATATGATAGGAAAAGGGGTTTTCCTAATATTACAGGGGATTCCCTACTTAATTTCCACTTCTTTCCTTTTGTCGGGTGGTTATGGAAAATAATTCCGACCTGGGAGCTAAAAGTTAAAAATAGTAGGAAAAGATACTCAGAATCTACCCGACTATTGTACAGAAAGTAATATTTCGTCGGAATAATTATGCTATAGCTGCTTGGTGAAATCTGAAACAGACTTTGATTTGAAAGCAATTTTTAGCCATGTCTGTAACGTATCTGTCTCTGTCTCGGATTCGATTTTTTGTTGCAAGTCCTCAGGTATTGTGCCAAGCTCGTTGAGGAATGATTGAAGCGATAGTTTAAGGCCCTCCGCGCGCCCTTCGACAAGGCCCTCCGCGCGTCCTTCCGCAAGACCGACTGAACGACCTTCTGCCCTTGCTTCTGCGCGTTCCATTGCAAATTCTTCCCATAACTGCATATATTTCACACCTACTTCCGCGTTTTCCTGAATACTCCTGACATTGTCCTGTAATCTGCGAAGTCGCACACTTCCCGATGCCGCATTAGACTCATTGGTATGCTCGATGTAGTGGAGCAATTCTATGAGTTCCGGGGTGACAAAATCGTCTCTCGTGCCACGAGTGTTTAAGAAAATCCGGGTGGCATCATCATTCAGCTTCAATTCCGGAATTTCATCACACTGTCCGTGGAATGTGTAACGGTACAATCCATATCCGAACAAATCAAACGGGGCAATCACAATGATATAGACGGGATTCAATTTGTTAAAATCCGTATCTCCCGGTTTTAAAAGATTACTGTCAATCATGCCCTGATAGTAGCGGGAGCGTTTTACCAGATTGCTTGGATTGCTCCTTTGGACTTCCGTATCATAGATCGCGTGATTCTCATCCTCCGCCCACACATCGATCCTTGCAAAGCGCTTCAAAGAAGAGCGCCGCAGTTCTTTTTCTGTCTGGGTTGGGAACTCAAGTCGGACATTTTTTTCAAGGAGAATTTCGAGCAAAATCTCCATATTCTCCGGGTCGTCCATCACTTCCGCAAATAAAAAACGGTCTAAGAGTGTCAGTTCATGTAATGGTTTCTGTTTTTGGTTGCGATTCATAAAGACTCCTTCCTTTCGGTAAAAAAGGGCACAGACTTTATGTTTAGATAGAGTATAGCACTCCAAAAAGACAATGACTATGTCACTTTTTACCAAAATTTAAAATTAGTGAATAATTGGAAAATCTGACCGAACGGTCAAGATAGAGCAGTAGAGCAGAAGATTTGAAATAAATTGAAATTTTCTGCGTGGGATTAGTTTAGTGCTTTTAGGATAACTTGTCAAGGTGTTTTTGATGTGGAAGGAAGGTGATTCCCCGGAGGTGGATTCCTTTTCAGAGGGGCTCATGCCCCGGAGGGTATTGAGAGCCATGTTTGCCTTCCGGTACCCTGTTTTTGAAAAAACGGGGCAGTAGTGTTCAGATTTCTCCTGCCTATACCCCGGCAGTGGGAAAAACTGCCAAAAACCGCTGAAAATAGTAGCGAGCGGGGTATTACAGATAGGAAAAAGCCGGCCATACCCCGCGGAAAAGTATGAGAAAGAGCGAAGTAGAATGCGTGCAGGCGTAGAGGAGACTACAAACAAGAGCGGAGGATATAGCAAAAACTCCCCTTGACAATTCAGCCCAATGTGGACTGCGCTGAAAAAGTGATAGGGAAAACGGTGGTATCATATGCATAGAAAGAGAGGACAACTTTGCCGAGTAACAATTCTAAGTATTCACAACAGAGAACAGATAGTATTCTACATTTTAGAAAGTGGAAGTCAGCTACCAGTGTGGCGGAGGAGATGGGGATAGATACGAATATCGTTTGTCGATGTGGACGTGATTATTGTTGAAAATATGGAATGCCGACGCGTGCAGAGGGAAAAGGTATTAAGACGAGACCGTCCAAAGATGATATGGAGTTGTGTCAAAGAATCTGTGAATTAGAGAAACAATTAAAAGAGAAAGATAAAGAAATAGAGCCCCCAAAAAAGGAGTCGAAGAAGAAAGGATAAATGTTGAAATTCAAAAAAATCCCTACAAATTTTTATACAACCACACGTATGAAATGTGAAGCTATTGAAACAAACGGCTCTATATTCAAAGTGTAAAAGATGTGCAAAGCTTTAGAGCTGAAACCCCTAACTATTATCGGTGGAAAAGACAACGGGATAAAGGGATTGTAAAGAGAAAACAGGAACTGTATGAAATTAAAAATATAGAAAAAGAGCATTAGCTAATGTGATAGCAAGAAACGGATTAAAATATGGGCTGATATTCCATAGTGGCAGAGGTTGTCAGTATGCCGGTAAAGGCTATCGTCAGATGTTGGAAGAGAATGGGATATTAGCCAGTATGAGCAGACCGGGATGTCCTTATGATAATTCATGTGCAGAAAGTTTTTTTGCAACTATAAAAAGAGACAATCAATTGTCGAAGATATGTTACAATGGAAGAAGTAAAAAGAGATATGTTTCAATACATAGAGTTATTTTATAACAGAAAGCGTATTCATATGGATTAACAGAGATATATCAAAAAGTCGACGCAGTCCAAACAAACAGGCATCGCCAACCGGCGATGCCCTTTCTTTTTTATTTAAACTCATATGTATTCAATAGCTTGGTAATATCATCCATGTCTGAGGTTTTAATTACCATGGCATAGATGTTTCCGGTAGAAGAATCCGGTACAATCAACACAGCGTAGGTACCCGGAGAAGTCGAATCTTCTGCGACGATGGCGCGGATATTGTCTCTTTCGTACAAGGCGTGGATGATCATGCTCTCTTTTTCCGCTTCCTCTCTGGCAGTGAGGAGATGGTGGAGATAGAGCGATTCGCTGAGATTCCAGAAATTGAAATCATTTTTATCAGCACTATAAACAACTTTCATCACTTCAAACAGGTCGTCCGGAGTCTTGTGGGTAATAGAAAGCGGAAATGGCAGGCTTGAGTTTTCAAATTTTGCAAGAGCCTGTCTGTACTCTTTAGAATAACCCGGCATAATTTTGTCTGCGACGTCGTCGAACGGACGATAAATAACCAAAAGCTGCTTGTTCTTCACGTGTGCATCACACACAAAAGAAGATAATTCTTTGACTTCCTGACAGTTGTTATAATACGTCGGAATGTGTACAACGATATTTTCTTTTTCTACTTTGTAGGTCTTTTCATCTTTTAAAGAATGGTCATCGAGAAATACGACTGTTTTTCTTTCCGGGAAATTGCTAATCAGCGTCGAAAGAACAATTCGCGGAACAAAATATATTGCTGCGCACGCCAAAACGGCAATCAAAATCCCTTTTACTACTTTATTCATTTTTAAAACCTCCCTCAAGTGCGCATTTTACAATGCACATATTCATGCATGAGTATAGCACAGCAAAAAATAAACTGCAATTCATGTTTTTTTGTGGCGAAAACGGAAGGAAGTGTTATAATGATTCTGTTAAAAAAGGAGGAAGCAGAAATGAAATTTACGAAAATGCACGGATGTGGCAACGATTATGTATATGTGGATGGTGCCAGGGAGCACATTAAAAATAAAAAAGAACTTGTGATTGCTGCAAGTGACAGACACTTCGGAATCGGTTCCGACGGGGTGATTTTTATTAATCCTTCAAAGATTGCGGATTTTGAGATGGAAATGTACAATGCGGACGGCAGCAGGTCAGAGATGTGCGGTAACGGAATCCGCTGTGTCGGTAAGTTTGTGTATGACCATGGTCTGATAGATAAGTCGAAGGTGTCAGTAGAAAGTTTTGGAAAAATCAAATTTCTTGACATGACGGTGGAAGGCGGAAAGGTATCCAGAGTGCGTGTCAATATGGGTGAGCCGGTGCTTACTGCAGCTGAGATTCCGGTAGTTTCGGATAATGCAAGAGTACTTGATGAGAAAATCGAAGTAAACGGAAAGATATATCACATGACCTGTGTTTCCATGGGAAATCCGCATGCGGTTGTTTTTATGGATAACGTGGCGGATATGAAAATAGAAGAAATCGGACCTTATTTTGAGAATCACGAGAGATTTCCGAACAGAACGAACACGGAGTTCGTCAAAGTGCTGGACGAGTCTCATGTGGAGATGCGCGTGTGGGAGCGCGGCAGCGGCGAGACGCTTGCGTGCGGTACCGGTTGCTGTGCCACGGCAGTAGCGTGTGTGCTCAATGGATTTACGGACAATCATGTGTTTGTCAAAGTGCTCGGCGGAGAAATTGAAATTGAGTGGGACAGAGAGAGCAATCTAATCTATATGACAGGGCCTGCAACCACAGTCTACGAGGGTGACTATCCTTGGGTGGAATAGAATTTATTTTTTTATAAAAATTGACCATAAAATGCGATGACACAGTCGTATGTTTAATGTCAGAAAGGAGCAGGACCGGTGACTGACGTACAATTTGAAGAATGTATCAGCCGGATGGCGCAGGGAGAGAAGGACGGCCTACGGGTGATTTATGAAGAATACATCGGCTACATTTATGCAGTCGTGCTTGATGTGCTGAAAAATAAAGAAAATGCAGAAGATATCAGTGCGGACTTTTTTATCAAACTATGGAATGTCGCGGCGAGCTATAAGCCGGGAAACGGGCATCGCGCGTGGATGGTAAGAATTGCCAGAAACATGGCGATTGATTTTCTGCGCAAACACAGAAGAGAAGATTTGAGTGACAGGATGGAAGATGCGGGAGAACAGGCGGAAGGTGACAGCTATGGCCGGAGTATTTATGGGGGAGATACCGGAAGCCAGGTAGAAGATGAGGTGATTTCCGATTTGTCGTTGCAGGAAGCACTTGCAATGCTGAACGAAAAGGAGCGGGAAGTCATTAACTTAAAGGTTGTGGCGGACATGACGTTTAAAGAGATTGCAGAGCTTTTGAATACACCGATGGGAACCATTACATGGCGTTATCAGAATGCAATCAGGAAACTTAGGAGATGTGGATATGAGTAAGAAGTTTGAGGAAGAGTATAAAGAGTATCTGAATGCACAGGCACCCGACCTATGGTCGCGGATTGAGGCGGGGATTGATACGTCATCGGCACTTGCAAAGAAACGTAAGAAGAGGAAAAAACAGATTCGTTATCAGCATTATCGGGCGCTTGTATCTGTGGCAGCATGTCTGTTTGCGCTTGTTATCATTGTACCTGTTTATCTTCTTGTAAAACCGTCAGGGAAAGGTGCAGCGGCGACGGATTCTGCAGCGCCGATGGTTTTGACGGATGCAACGATTGAAAATATAGAGGTGGCGGCAGAGCAGAGTACCGTGACCATGGAAGAGGCGGCTGTGGAGGAGTCCGCAGTCGGGGATACTGCGGAAATTGAGGTTGCGGAATCTGAGTCCGAGGAATGTGTGACGGAATTGGTAGAGGTGGCTCAGAATGAGACAGGGACGCCGAATGGGCAGGAGAATGATACTACAGGTGTAGCTTCACAGGCGCCGGACGGCACTACGATTGCTTCAGAAGATTCACTGGCAATTCCTGAAGAAGAGACAGAGGGCAAGGAAGTGACGCAGAACCAACCGGAGGAAGCGGTGGCAGCGCAGGAGGAGATGAATGTTGTGATTCTCTCCGACGGTGTGGCACAGGAGGGCGGCGTATTATACACGGCAGCGCTTGCAGATAGCACTTCTTCTGCGACGATAGGACTGTTTGTTCCGACAGGCAGCGACATTGTATTTGAAAAAGATAAAACGTACACGATTACGGTGGAACAGATGACAGACGGCAACTACAAAGTTGTCGTCTGTTTTGCTTGAAAAAAGACTCGAATTGTAATATCATTAATGTGTATTTGTTTTTTACGAAGGAGTGTATGAAATGACAGACAATTATGTGGAGCTTTTGGTCAAGAGAAAGACATCTCCGATGTTGAAAGCACTGCGTTTTGCATGTATGGTGATGGGTGTTCTGCAGTTGGTGCTTGCAGCCCTTTCGGCAGCACCGTTTTTTATCGTGACAGGTATTCTTTTCCTGGCAGTTGCCTATGTGGTAGGGTATTTTGGCAATATTGAGTACGAATATCTCTATGTGGACAGGCAGCTCACCATCGATAAAATTCACAATCAGCGCAAGCGTAAAAAAGTGGCAGAATATCAGCTGGACAAAGATATGGAAGTGCTTGCACCCTATGGTTCGGCACATTTGGATTATTTTAATGACAAGGTTGCAAGGACCAGGAATTACACATCCGGCAAGACAGATGCAGACCAATATGTCATGGTTGTTCATGTTGAGGAAGAACTTGAAATGATTCGGCTTGATATGAATGAGGAGATGCTTAAGCAGATTTCAATGGTTTCTCCCCGAAAGGTATTTAAGGATTGACGGAATCGGCGAAGTCTGATAAACTTCCCGATAAGTTAAGATAGAAATGTAGACTAAATTTGAAGACAAAATGGAGGAAAAGAAGATGGGTCAGATTATTGGCGAAGGCATTACATTTGATGACGTGCTGTTAGTTCCGGCGTATTCACAGGTGATTCCGAATCAGGTGGATTTAAGCACTTATTTAACGAAGAAGATTAAGTTAAACATTCCTATGATGAGTGCGGGAATGGATACGGTTACAGAGCACAGAATGGCAATTGCCATGGCGAGACAGGGCGGTATCGGTATTATTCATAAGAACATGTCGATTGAGGCACAGGCAGAAGAAGTAGACAAGGTAAAGCGTTCCGAAAACGGAGTTATCACAGATCCATTTTCATTATCTCCGGAACACACACTCAGAGATGCTGACGACCTGATGGCTAAGTTTCGCATTTCAGGTGTTCCGATTACAGAAGGACGTAAGTTGGTCGGTATCATCACGAACCGTGATCTTAAATTTGAAACAGATTTTACCAAAAAGATAAAAGAATGCATGACTTCCGAAGGGCTGGTAACAGCAAAGGAAGGAATCACATTAGAGGAAGCGAAAGCGATTCTTGCAAAGGCAAGAAAAGAGAAGCTCCCGATTGTAGATGATGACTTTAATTTAAAAGGTCTTATCACAATCAAAGATATCGAGAAACAGATTAAATATCCGCTTTCCGCAAAGGATTCCCAGGGAAGACTTCTCTGTGGTGCAGGTGTAGGTATCACGGCTAACGTACTTGACCGTGTCAAAGCACTTGTGGAAGCCAAGGTTGACGTTATCGTTCTTGATTCTGCACACGGACATTCTGAGAATGTACTTCGTTGTGTGCGTATGATTAAAGAAGCATATCCGGATTTGCAGGTTATCGCAGGTAATGTTGCTACGGCAGAAGGTACGAAAGCACTTATTGAAGCGGGAGCAGATGCAGTAAAGGTTGGTATCGGACCTGGTTCTATCTGTACGACACGTGTCGTTGCCGGTATCGGTGTTCCGCAGATTTCCGCAATCATGGATGCATATTCGGTAGCCAAAGAGTACGGTGTGCCGATTATTGCAGATGGCGGTATCAAGTTCTCAGGAGATATGACCAAGGCGATTGCGGCCGGCGGTAGTGTCTGCATGATGGGAAGTATTTTTGCAGGATGTGACGAAGCACCGGGTACATTCGAACTGTTCCAGGGGCGTAAATACAAAGTATATCGTGGTATGGGTTCCATCGCTGCGATGGAGAACGGAAGTAAAGACCGTTACTTCCAGTCAGATGCCAAGAAACTTGTACCGGAAGGTGTTGAGGGACGTGTGGCATACAAGGGTACGGTAGAAGATACGGTATTCCAGTTAGTCGGAGGTATCCGTTCAGGTATGGGTTATTGCGGAACATCTACGATTAAAGATTTACAGGAGACAGGCAGATTTGTGAAGATTTCTGCAGCATCCTTAAAAGAAAGTCATCCGCATGATATCCATATTACGAAAGAAGCTCCAAACTACAGCGTGGAGTCATAAAACGAGTATAAGGCGGGGAGACACCATTGAGTTTTGAGATGATGGATAAAGCCGATGTGCAGAAGATGCAGGATGGATTTGCAGGACTTGCAGATATTTTGATTTTCTGTGTCGATGAAGATGGCAAGAATCTGACAGGTGTGTCAGGGGATGCGTCGGATGCTAAAAAGATGATGCAGCTTATCGGCAAACAGCAACTTATCAGAATGTATGACCGTATATGTGCATCTTCCATGGAGGATCAGATTGTAGAAGATACTGAGTATTCCAATGTGAAGATTGCGGCGGTTGCAGTAAGAGCAGAGAGCAAGCCAATATTATGTTGGCTTGCTTGTTGTGTTTTAGACATAGAAAATTTAGATAAAACAGGTAAATGTGCGGCCGGATTTTCTAAGGTGACGACAGAGGAGAAATTTTATCAGGCGCTGGATTTAATGCGTATGTGGATGTCAGGTGTAGTTGAGGCGGCGCGGGGTAGACAGGAAGCGGAGGCACAGAGCCGTCGCAGCCGATATTCCGAGACAGAAATGGGACAGGCGCTGAAACGCACTGAGACTATGACGTACATTGTACAGCTCCTCGTCGGAAATGAGCCGTTTGAGGAGTTGGCGTCCAAAACATTGGGAGCTTCGCAGGATTATCTGCATGTGGAAACGGCGCAGCTTATTCGCTTGTCTGTGGATGGCGCGTATGCAGATGCCATTGCGGGGAGTGCGGAGAATGGTGTTATTGCAGGAAAAGAAGCGGTGCCTCGTCCGCCGGTTGTACAGAACGATAAAAATCTGATTGTTTCATCCGGAACCGTTGTCTCGCCGCACCTTCGGGAATATATGACGGAGAAGGGGCTTGCGGCGTTTCTTTCGATACCGATTCTGATTCGCGGCGGAGTGGCTATGTATCTGTTTTTTGGGGAGATGAGCAGGGACAGAGTCTGGAAAATGGAAGAGGTGAAATTTGCTACGGATGTGGCGAAAATCCTCCAGAGTATGCTGGAACGGCGTATTGCGCGCAATTCTATGGCGAGTTCCTACAAGTCACTGACAGAGATTCTGAATATGGTCGGCAGTTGTGTGTATATCCGAGATATTGAGACGGATGAGGTTCTTTTTACCAATGAGCTTTTGAAGTTTAATTTTGAACAGGAACTTAAGCAGGGAACGCTCAATGCTCTTTTGGATGAGGCGAGACCGCTCGGAGTGAGAGAAGGTTTTTACGAACTTCAGCATATGGCGCGAAAACGCTGGTACGATATGCACTACAAATACATAGACTGGGTAGACGGTCGTAAAGTGGCTTTTTGTGCGCTGTATGACATAACAGACAAGAAATTATATCAAAGAAAGATAGAACAGCAGGCTTATACGGATTTCCTCACGGGACTTTATAACCGCATGTGTTGTGAGAGGGACCTTGCGATGCAGATAGAGCATGCAAAGCTGGAAAAACGGCCGGGCGGACTTCTGTATCTGGACCTTGATGATTTTAAACATATTAACGATGGGCTCGGACACCAATATGGCGATGTTCTTTTAAAATCCATTTCAAGCAGTCTGCAGCGGATTGAAGGAATACGCAACAGCTGTTACCGCATGGGTGGGGACGAGTTTGTCATCATCGTTCCGCCTGAAAGCTTTGAGAGATTTGATGAAATTACCGAAGAAATCAAGGCCATTTTTGCAAAACCTTGGTTTTTGAAGGATGCGGACTATTATTGTACGATGAGCATGGGTATCTGTCATTTCCCGGAAAACGGAGAGGACGTACAGGACCTGATTAAAAAAGCGGACATTGCCATGTACGAGGCGAAGAAGACCGGTAAGAACCGTGTTGCCAAATATTCGGACAACATCAGTTCCACATCGGGCAAACGTCTTGATATGGAGAAAAATATGCGAAATGCTACTTCGGACGGTTACAAGGAATTCGAGGTATATTATCAGCCAATCATTGATATTCAAAAGCCGGATACTCCGTGTACCGGTGCGGAAGCGCTTGTGCGGTGGAATTCGGTTGCATTCGGATTTATTCCGCCGTCGGACTTTATTCCGCTGGCAGAATATCTGGGGCTGATTAATCCGATCGGAAATCACGTTCTGCGCGAGGCGTGCAAAGCATGCAAGTATTGGAATGATAACGGACACCCGGAGTACAAAGTGAATGTCAATTTGTCGGTTGTGCAGCTTCTGCAGACGGACATTGTGGATATTGTCAAAAGAACGCTGGAAGAAACGGGCGTCAATCCGCGTAATCTCACACTTGAGGTGACGGAGAGTCTGGCGATTAATGATATGGAGCGAATGAAGGAGATTCTGAACAGTATCCGGGCACTCGGCGCAAGAATTGCTCTGGATGATTTCGGAACAGGGTATTCTTCGCTGAATCACATTCGAGAGATTCCGCTTGATGTGATTAAGGTAGATCAGAGCTTTGTGTCGGAACTGGCAGAGGATTCTTATTCCCAGTCGTTTATCAAGATGGTAGCGGAGCTCGCCGGAGCCATCGGCGTGAGCATTTGTATCGAGGGGATTGAGACTTGGGAACAGTATAAGGTGCTCGAAGGAATGCAGGTAAGACTTGTGCAGGGGTACTATTTTGACAGACCGATGCCGAGAGAACGTTTTGAAGAAAAGTATTTAGTGTCTGACGCCGAATAAAGGCGGATGAAAGGGAAGATTAAAATGGAAGATAAGGAATTGCGGGAAAGACTCAGCAGAATTGAGAAACATCTCGGTATGGAGCCGTATGACACGGTTGTCACCACGGATGTTTCCGAAAAAACCAAAAATGAGCCGGTAAACGTGCAGACTGTCAAAATTGACCGGATCGGTGAACTGCTCATGTTTATCGAGGAAAAAAGACAGGAAGTCAAAGAGGAAGCTTTCCTTGGTTATTTGAAGAAGATGGAGGAGGCTCTCTGCAGGGAGCAGGTTAAGATTGACGATTTTGCGGCCAATCTCCATCAAAATTATGAGATTTACAAGAAGCGTCATCAGGATTTGAAACCTGTCGTGACGCCGGAGCCGGAAGATTTGTTCGTGCCGGAACCGGAGTTTGTGCAGGTGGAATTGCCGAAAGAGAAACCGGTCCCTCTGCCGCCTGCTGTCAAACAACCGGCGAAGAAAACCGACATGGAATTCGGTGTCGGCGCAGTTGTGCTGAGCATTGTCGGTGCGCTGTTTATCATTGCGTCGCTTGTTATTTTCGGACTGAATTTCATGGACAATATCCAGCAGGGTATTTTCTTCTACCTATTGGCAGGCGTAGTAATCGCATTCTCAGAGTTTGCGCTTCGTAAGCATCTGGAGCGGTTTGCGCAGGCGGTGACGGGAATCGGTGTCTGTGTGCTGTACACGGCGACGATACTGAATTATCTGTATCTTCATACGATGAATTCGGTGGCGGCGCTGCTTGCCACGGTGGCGATTTCGGTGTTTGCCCTCTTGCTCAGTCGAAAGAGAGAGTCGGCATCGCTTCGCATGATTGGTATTCTGGGATGTTACATTTCCCTGATGCCTCTCGATAAATTTGAGTCTCAGACGGAATTTATCGTTCCGTGCCTGATTCTTTTGATTGTGAATGTGATTTATCTGCTTCTGCCGGTGCAGCGTAATGACAAAGCGGTTCGTAATGTGCACGCAATGGCAAATGTCGTGGCGTCAGGTTATCTGATGGTAATTGCATGGATTTCGGATGTGTCTTCCGTTTGGATGTTTGTTTTTCATGTAGCAATGCTTCTGATACATTATGTGATTTATTATGGATTGAAGAGGAAAGAAGGGCTCAAGGGGTTCTATGTTACGGGTCAGATCCTTTTGCATGCGATGCTTGCATTTGTTGTGTGGGATGAGGCATTTTACATTGTAGCGGCATTTGTGCTTTTTGCTATGCATGCTTTGGTTCTTTGGCTGGAAAGAAGCAAAGAACGAGATTATGTGGCGTTACATTGCTGGTCGGGGTATCTGGCAATTACATTTGCTTCTATTGGCGCAAGCGAGTTTCTGGTTGCTGTTTCAGTTTTATATATGCTATATCAGGTGCTTACACGTGTGTGGGATGAAAGCTTGCGCTTGGCCAATGCTGTGATGGCACTGTTGAGTGGGTGCATTTTTTGTTTTAACGTGCAGTCGGATACAAATATGCAATATGTCTTATTGGCTGCGTTTGTTTTGTCCGTTGTATGCCTGAAATACGATAAGGTATTTCATGAACTTTTGCTTATGGCTGTGCTTTGGGGTTTCGGTCTGTTTGGATTTGACCAGATTGAAATTGCACTACCGCTTTCGCTGCTGCTTCTTTTTATATGCACAATACTCTTTACGAGAGTCGATATGTATAGGCCGGAGAGAATAAATAAGTTGATTGTATTTGCATGGATAAGCAACTCCATAAGTCTCCTTTCGAGTCTGACAACATTCGGTGACCCGAACCGTATTTCAATGACAATAGTTCTGCTTGTAGAATCTGCATTGCTCATGATTTTGTTCTCGGAAAGCAGCGGAACCAAACCGGAGAACGTCGTAAGGGGCAGGGCACATGCTTTGACGATATTTTTCACTTATATGGTGTTTGCGTATGGAATTGAGCTTCCGATTGTCGTGAGTATTTTACTTATGGTAATTGCAGTTGCATCCGTCGGTATCGGATTCCTTTTGAAGATTAAGGGTGTGCGAATTTACGGGCTATGTATGTCACTGTTTGTCTGTGCAAAACTTCTCCTTGTGGACTTTGCGGATGCACAGTCGGCAGACAGGGTTATTTCCTTCCTGGTGGTTGGCGTGATTGCCCTTGCTATCTCGTATTTGTACATGAGAATCGAGAGAAGTCTTGCTGAAAAAGAAAATCTTTGATTTCTATGGGAATTATGTTATGATTAAGAGTGGAAAATTCAAATAAAGAGGTTGTAAGTTATGGAAAACAAAGACATGATAGAAAGTACAGAGACAAAGGAAGTTGTTTCCAGAAATTTTATAGAACAGGAAATTGACAAAGACCTTGCAGAAGGTGTTTATAATACGGTGCATACCAGGTTTCCGCCGGAGCCGAACGGATATCTCCACATCGGACACGCCAAGAGTATTCTCTTAAATTATGGACTGGCACAGCAGTACGGCGGCAAATTTAACATGCGTTTCGACGATACGAACCCGACCAAAGAAAAGATTGAGTTCGTGGAGTCTATCAAGGCGGATATTCAGTGGCTCGGTGCTGACTGGGAGGACAGACTGTTTTTTGCATCCAACTACTTCGATGAGATGTATGAAGGCGCGGTTAAGCTGATTAAGAAGGGAAAAGCATATGTTTCCGATCTCTCGGCAGAACAGATTCGTGAGTACAGAGGTACGCTCAAAGAGCCGGGTAAGAAAGATCCGTACAGCGACAGAAGCGTAGAAGAGAACCTTGAACTTTTTGAAAATATGAAAAACGGTATGTACGAGGACGGAAGTAAAGTTCTTCGTGCCAAGATTGATATGACGTCACCGAACATCAATATGAGAGATCCGATTCTTTATCGCGTGGCGCATATGACACATCACAATACAGGTGACAAGTGGTGTATTTATCCGATGTACGATTTTGCACATCCGATTGAGGATGCGATTGAGGGTATTACACATTCTATCTGCACGCTGGAGTTCGAGGATCACAGACCTCTTTATGACTGGGTGGTAAGAGAGCTTGAGTATCCGAATCCGCCGAGACAGATTGAGTTTGCAAAGATGTACCTGACCAACGTGGTGACAGGTAAGAGATATATCAAAAAGCTTGTGGAAGACAAGATTGTGGATGGCTGGGATGACCCGCGTCTCGTTTCGATTGCAGCGCTCCGCAGAAGAGGATTTACACCGGAGTCTATCAAGTTATTTGTTGAACTTTGCGGTGTGTCTAAAGCGAATTCGTCTGCTGAATATGCAATGCTCGAGTATTGCGTCAGAGAGGATTTAAAATTAAAGAAGTCGCGTATGATGGCAGTTCTTGACCCGATTAAGTTAGTTATTGACAACTATCCGGAAGGTCAGACTGAGATGCTCGATGCAGCGAACAACATGGAAAATCCGGAGCTTGGATCGCATCAGGTTCCGTTTGAGAGAGAGTTATACATTGAACGTGAGGATTTCATGGAGGAACCGCCGAAGAAATACTTCCGACTCTTCCCAGGGAATGAAGTTCGTTTGATGCATGCTTATTTTGTAAAATGTACCGGATTTGAAAAGGACGAAAACGGTAATGTGACCGTGGTACATTGTACGTATGACCCGGCGACGAAAGCAGGCTCGGGATTCAGTGAGCGTAAAGTAAAAGGAACGATTCACTGGGTACCGGTTTCACAGGCAGTGAAAGCAACGGTGCGCCTGTATGAAAACCTCATTGATGAGGAAAAAGGTGTATATAATGAAGATGGAAGTCTGAATTTAAATCCGAACTCTCTGCAGGTTCTTGAGAACTGTTACATTGAGCCGGCAATTCAGGGAGCCAAAGCATTTGACAGCTTCCAGTTTGTGAGAAACGGATTTTTTGCAGTAGACTATAAGGACTCAAAGGAGGATGCACTTGTGTTTAACCGCATTGTTTCCCTTAAGAGTTCGTTCAAACTTCCGAAATAAATGGCCATAGGGGGATTTTTGTAATGGGTTTATTGTCAGGACTCGGCGCATTAGGGCTCGGCAATTTGGAAGGCGCGTCCTTGTATGAGAGCGAAAGTGAAAAAGAGAAAAAGAAAGTGGAAAAACAGGTTCCTGCTGAAGTAAGAGAGGCAGAAATGTTGTTTGATAAGACGTATACCTGTTCGGTTTGTGATCGTGAGTTTAAAGCCAAGACAATTCGTGCCGGTAGAATCCGTATGCTCGGAACGGATATGGATCTGCGCCCGAAGTACGAGAATATCGATATGATGAAGTATGAGACAATATGTTGTCCGTACTGTGGATATGCTGCACTCAGCCGATATTTTAAATATATGACGAGCATGCAGCTTAAGCTCATTAAGGAAAACATTTGTGCCAATTATCATCCGCATCCGATGAACGGAGATATTTACACACATGAGGAGGCATTGGAGCGCTATAAACTGACGCTTGCAAATGCGGTTGTTAAGAAAGCCAAAGCCAGCGAAAAAGCATACATTTGTTTAAAAACAGGATGGCTGATACGAGGAATGGCAGAGGCACTTGACGCGGATGCTCCGGATTATGAAGCGAAGAAAAATGCGTATGGTAAGATGGAGAGAGAATATCTTATGAGTGCGCTGGATGGATTTATGGTTGCCAGCCAGAATGAAGGCTTTCCAATGTGCGGAATGGATGAGATTACAGTGGATTACCTGATGGGAGTTCTTGCCATGGAATGCGGAAAGTACGATTTGTCCGCAAAGATGCTCAGTAATGTTATCATATCTAAATCGACAAACCCTAGAGTGAAAGAGCGTGCTCTTGATGCGAAAGAAATGCTCAAAGAAAAAATCAAACAGAGTAAACAATAAAAAAATAAAGAGCTTCTGCTTGGACGGTTAGTGTCCGTGGCAGAGGCTCTTTTTGTGTCTTGTGTTATGATTGTTTGGTCAGTTCTAAATAATAGCCGGTCTTTGTGGCGGTAAAATACGGATAGATCCAAAGCATTCCTAAGCCGAAAGTCATGATGGATAAAAGGAAAATGCCAAGGAAACTGACAAGAAGATAAAAGTAACTTCCTCTGTGACCTTTCATCATTGACTTGCTTCCGGAAAGAAGCTCACCGACAGATTGCTCAGGGTGATCGAGAATGAGATAGAGTGCCTGTGAATAGTCAAGTTGTATCAATGTACCTTTTACCAGTGCGAAAACAATGCCTGCGGCAACAAGCAGCGCAAAATAATAGTTCTGTGTAAAGATCATTATCGCCGTTGCAATCATGCATGGTATACAGCACAAAAACGTTTTACCGAAGATGGTAAGATATATCAGTATTGCGCGGTCCGCGCATGTGCGGAAACCAATCCAGATGTCGCGGGTTTCGTACTTTGCACCGCGATAGAAGTTCAGGTACAGATGGTTTTGTCCGACTACAAGCACGGTGGAAAGCAGTACGACGATAAAATATACTGCATAATACAGTAACATTCCGGCTGCGGTTTGAAGGTTGACCTGAAGTTCAATCAAGGTCAGACAACCGGATACAATCAGTTCCATAATCACATAGGCCAGAACCGCTGTTTTGTATTTGCCCAGAAGTATTTCTTTGGCATCTGCCTTGAGGGCAGAGGATGTTTTTAACTGTTTCATAAGTGACTCCAATATATGAATACCTTATACGGCGGCATCAAAATTCATGCCCGCAAGAGCAGATTCCTGCGCCTTTTTGAGTGCCTTTTGATAAGGATTTTCTTCGTTTGAGTATTTAATCTTGGTAGCGGTCTCACCGCCTGCTACATAGGAGCGTCCGCATTCCGGACATACGGCGGTTTTCAGACGTACGCTTGCCTGAAGCACTTGGCCGTCTCCCTTTGCGGCTTTCTTGAATGCATTGGAAACGTGCTCCTGTTCATGCGCCCGCACGGCACTTGCTGCAGCGTTTGGCGAAATATGTGCTGCTGATTTGAACGAAACCATTTCATCGGAACCGTCCTGATATTTTCTTTCTTTGCACGTCTGACAATCTGCCGGTGATGATGCGCGTCCGACATTTTTGACATCGGATTCGCCCGGGTTCTTGGAAAAACGGTCGCCTGTTTGCAACGAATTTCCTGTTCCTGTAATGCCGTAGGAACTGCCATAGGCGTATGCGCCTGCGTATCCGTTAATTCCCAGCATCATATGTGCCACCTCCCTGCGTGGATGGGTACATTTCCTCTAATGCTTCATCAAAGGTCTGTCCATACATTGATTCATAGGTTGTGTTGAGTAGTTCTCTGTATTCCGGACTGTTAAATACAAGATAAACAGCAGAAGAAGTAATAATGACGGAAAGAACAAGACCGACAATCGCTGCAGTAATACCTGACTTTGCCATGAAATTCATCTTCGAATGATTTCCTTTGGAAAGGATGGCGAACAAGATGCTGAGCCCGGCAGCAATCATCGCGGTAAAAATAAATGTACACGATGTAAATGCCAAAATTCCCATCATGAGCGAAAGCATCATAAAAATGTTCGGCTTTTGCGGTCTTTCTGTATATTGTGAAACGTCAGTCGAATCCAGATATTCCTGAAAATCCGGCTGTTCTATGTTCTGTTCCATAAAAATACTCCTTTGTTTGTGTACTTTCATAATAGCACGAAATAAAGATTGAAGAAACCCTTTTTTTTGATTATACTGGAAGGGAAACAATAACATCCTTGCATAGTTGCAAAATAAAAAGTATGGAGAGTATTTATGAGGAAAAAAGTAGTATCAATTATGTTGTGTATGATGCTTGCAGTCTCTGTGGCAGCGTGCGGCGCAAAAGACACTTCGACCGAAACCGCCCAGGTGACGGAGCAGACAGAAGAGACCGAGGAGGAAACTTCGGAAGAGGAAGTGCAGGAACAGCCGGCAGAGGAGGCAGAACCTGAGAAGGAGAAGGCAGAAGAGGAAGAGATTAAGCCGTTACCGGAAGGTAACATGATTCTGAATCCGGATTTTTCAAACGGAAAAGGACAGTGGTCGTCCTACTTAAACGGCGGTAAAGCGACGCTTGATGTCAATGAGGAAGGTCAGCTTGTCATTGATATTCAGGAGAAGGGAAAACTTGACCACAGCGTACAGGCATATTATGACGGCATTACACTTGATGATGGTGTTGTTTACAAATTTGCCTTTGATATGGCGGTTACCGTACCGAGAACCGTGGTTTGGCGTATTCAGATCAACGGCGGTGATTACAGTGCATATTTCCTTGAGGAGATTGCAGCGACAACAGAGATGCAGCGCTATGAATATGAGCTTAAGGCGGAAGGATTTTCCGATCCGGCACCGCGTCTTTGTTTTAATGTAGGCGAATATGAGGGAGACGGTGAGCTTGGTGCACATCAGATTCTCTTAGATAATTTTGAATTTTCCGTCCTGGACGGTTCGGGCAGAGTGCTTCCGCAGGCAGCAATCGAGACACCAGATATCAACGTAAGTCAGGTCGGATATCTTCCGGAACAGTCCAAGAAGGCTGTTTTCCGCGGAGACAGTATCGGAACAGAATTTGAGGTAATCGACGTGGCGAGCGGAGAGAGTGTGTTTACGGGAACGATTACAGGGGAAGGCAAAAATACTTCTTCACAGGAAAATTGTGCTGTCGGTGATTTCTCAGCACTCAAAACAGAAGGTACCTATAAGGTAGTCAACGACAACTGCGGAGAGTCTTATGAGTTTAAAATCGGAACAGATGTATATGATGCCCTTCTTGATGATACACTTCGTATGATGTATCTGCAGAGATGCGGACTGGAAATTACGGAGGAGCTCGCAGGAGATTTTGCACATGCGGAATGTCATACGGGTTCGGCAATTGTTTACGGAACAGATACTGCCAAAGATGTGTCCGGCGGATGGCATGATGCAGGTGATTACGGAAAATATGTGGTTTCCGGTGCCAAGACAGTAGCGGATTTACTCATGGCATATGAAAAATATCCGAATGCATTCGATGATGAACTCAACATTCCGGAGAGTGGCAATGGTATTCCGGATATTTTGGATGAAGTGAAATACGAACTTGACTGGATGTTCAAGATGCAGGAGTCAAACGGCGGTGTGTACCACAAGGTAACATGTAAGAATTTCCCTGGTACCGTAATGCCGGAAGAAGAGACGGAACAGCTTTATCTTTCACCGATTTCAAATACGGCAACAGGAGATTTCGCAGCGGTTATGGCAATGGCAGCGAGAGTATACAAAGATATTGATGCATCATATGCGGATAAATGTCTTGCAGCTGCTGAGAAAGCACTGGAATATCTGGAGGCCAATTTGGATGCAGAAGGCTTCAAAAATCCGGATGATGTAGTGACAGGAGAGTATCCGGATGACAAGAGCAGCGATGAATATTTCTGGGCACTTGCAGAACTTTACAAGACTACCGGTGAAGTGTCTTACAATGACAAGATAAAGGGAATCAATACACTCGGCCTTTCGAATGGTCTCGGATGGGCAGGTGTCGGTTTTTATGGTATGAATACATATCTTTCTTGCGACAACGCAGATGCTAAACTTGTCGATGAAATTGAAGGTATTTTTGATTTTACTGTTAAGACTATGAATGAAAATAAAGATTTGGATGCATATGATTCGACACTCGGTGATGTATATCCATGGGGCTCTAATATGAGCATTGCCAACAACGGAATGGTATATCTGATGACGGAGCATCTTGCAGAGGCGGAGAGTCAGCTGGCATACCTGCTCGGAACCAATGCAAACAGCTATTGTTTCGTAACAGGTTATGGTACACTTTCACCACAGTCGACACACCATAGACCTTCACAGGTATTGAAACAGTCGATGGTCGGTATGCTGGTCGGAGGTCCGGACAGTAACCTGGAGGATCCATATGCACAGGCGACGCTGAAAGGCGAACCGAAGGCAAAATGCTATGCGGATAATGAGCAGAGTTTTTCATGTAATGAGGTTACAATTTATTGGAACTCACCGCTCGTTTATCTGATTGCAGGTGTGATGGAACGCTAAAACAATGATTTGAGGAGAGACAACATGGACATCAATGTAAAACTTGCACAGGAATTAGGTATCAAAAAGGAACAGGTGGAAGCCACCGTAAAACTGATTGATGAAGGAAATACAATCCCGTTCATTGCCCGTTACCGAAAAGAGGTAACGGGAGCATTGAACGATGAGATACTTCGTAATTTATACGACAGACTCAATTATCTTCGCAACCTGGAAGACAAAAAGCAGAGCGTACTCTCGAGCATTGAGGAGCAGGGGAAGCTGACAGATGAACTGAAGGAAAAGATTTTGGCAGCGGAGACGCTTGTGGTTGTGGAGGACCTTTATCGTCCTTACAAACAGAAGAGAAAAACGCGTGCGTCTGTAGCAAAAGAAAAAGGATTGGAGCCGCTGGCCGAACTGATTCTCGAGCAGAACATTGCAACTTCCCTTATGGAGGAGGCGGAGAAATACGTCGACGCGGAGAAGGGCGTGGAGTCTGCCAAAGATGCACTTGACGGTGCGAAGGACATTATTGCGGAGAAGATTTCCGATGAGGCGGATTACCGTATCTATATCAGAAACCTGACGTTTCAGGAAGGAAAGATTACGAGTACTGCCAAGGAGTCCAAGGAACAAAGTGTATATGAAATGTACTACGAGTACGAGGAGCCGATTAAAAAGGTAGTGGGTCACAGAACACTTGCTTTAAACCGAGGCGAAAAAGAAAAAATGCTCATCGTAAAGGTGGAAGCACCGGTAGAACGTATTCTCGGTTATCTCGAAAAGCAGACCATCACAAACGATAACCCTGAGACAACCCCTGTGCTCAAAGAGACAATAGCGGACAGCTACAGCCGTCTGATTGCGCCGGCGATTGAACGTGAAATTCGAAATGAGCTGACGGAAAAAGCGGAGGATGGTGCGATTACGGTATTCGGAAAGAATTTAGAGCAGCTTCTTTTACAACCGCCGATTGCAGGACGCGTTGTTCTCGGATGGGACCCGGCTTTCCGTACAGGCTGTAAGTTAGCCGTGGTTGACCCGACGGGTAAGGTGCTTGATACAACGGTTATCTTCCCGACTGAGCCTCAGAACAAAATTAAAGAATCCAAGGAGATTCTCAAAAAGATTATAAAGAAATACAATGTTTCCCTGATATCGGTCGGAAACGGAACAGCGTCCCGTGAATCGGAGCAGGTCATTGTGGAATTGTTAAAAGAGCTCGACACGAAAGTGGAATACGTCATTGTAAATGAGGCGGGAGCTTCGGTATATTCTGCGTCCAAGCTGGCGACGGAGGAATTTCCGAATTTTGATGTCGGACAGAGGAGTGCAGCTTCGATTGCGCGACGTCTTCAGGACCCGCTTGCAGAACTTGTAAAAATCGATCCGCAGTCCATCGGTGTTGGTCAGTATCAGCATGATATGAATCAAAAGAAACTCGGCGAGGCGCTCGAAGGAGTTGTGGAAGACTGTGTAAATAAAGTCGGTGTTGATTTAAATACCGCTTCGGCACCACTTCTTTCCCATATTTCCGGTATCAGCAAAGTTATCGCGAAAAATATCGTCGATTACAGAGAGGCCAACGGTCGTTTCACGAATCGGAAACAGCTTTTGAAGGTTGCAAAGCTCGGCCCGAAGGCGTATGAACAGTGTGCAGGATTTATGCGAATTGTCGGTGGCGACAATCCGCTGGATGCAACGAGTGTACATCCGGAGTCTTATGAGGCGGTGCAGAAACTTCTGGAGCTGACGGGACTTACGATGGATGACGTGCGAGAGGCACAGAAGAAGGCAGCAGAGGATCGTCTGAAAGCGAAGAAGACACCTGCTGTTTCAGAGAAGAAGAGACCTCCGAAAAAAGAAAAGCAGGTTGTCATCCGCAATACCAATACAGCGATGGGAAAAGCTCTTGCGCAGGCGATGGGCGGAGTAAGCCTTTCTGCCGGCAGCGATACACCATCTGCAAAGATGTCCGGCAACAGTCCATCCGGCAATGCGGCGACAGGCGGAACTGTGTCGGAAGGAATTTCCAGTCTTGAGAGAAAAGTCGGAGATAAGAAAAAGATGGCAGAGCAGCTCGGCATCGGTGAGCTCACGCTTACGGATATCTTAAAAGAGCTTGAGAAGCCTGCACGCGATCCGCGTGACGATATGCCGACCCCGATTCTTCGAAGTGATGTCATGGATTTGAAGGATTTGAAACCGGGCATGATTTTGAAAGGAACGGTCCGCAATGTCATTGACTTTGGAGCCTTTGTCGACATCGGTGTACATCAGGATGGTCTTGTGCACATCTCCCAGATGACTGACCGCTTTATCAAGCATCCGCTGGAAGCAGTCAGCGTCGGTGATATCGTGGAAGTACAGGTTATGTCTGTGGACATTCCGAAGAAACGTATCCAGCTTACGATGAAAATCGGAAAATAATAATAGTTTTATCCGGCGGGGTATCAGACAATGTTTTGTGAGTCTGATACCCCGTTTTCTTGTTTTTCTAGTGCTTTTTATGCTCTTTTACAGCATGGCGGGGTATCTGGCGTGACTTTTTTCTTGTAGTGTCCCGGATTAGGAAAATTAGGGTGTTGAGACAGAGTTGTTGCTTTCGATACCCTGTCGCGGTTATTGACTCCTGATATTGATTATTAGCTTTGATTTCTTTATTTTTATGTTCTCGTTTTTGTGCACATTACGTTTGTAAATTTGTTTTATAGAAAATAAAAAGATAAAAAATTATCGATAAACATTAAAAAAGTGTTGACAAAAGATAAAAACAGGAATATGCTGTATTTAACGATAAACGATAAATGATTTATCATATCGTTTATCTTCTTGCAAGAATCGAAACTGAAATAGGAAATAAAAAAGAAACGGAGAGATTAGAATGAAGGAAAAATCAATTCAAAAAATTAACAAAATTGGGAAAATAGGAGGGGTTATCGCTTTAATTTGTAAAATATTAGTAGCACTTGGCATTGCAATTTTAGTGCTTGGCTCTATTCTTTGCTTTTGCATTCCGAAAGACGGTGTCAACTATGCGACGGAAAAAACCAATATCATTGAAGTGGATGCAGAAAAGCTTGCGACAGATGTGACAGAGGAACAGCTCGACAAGTTAAAAGCAGACTTGGAAAATGAAATGACAGCCGAAATTGAGAGTGGCGCAGTTGATATTACTGTCGATGGTGAGAATTTTGTTCCGGCGGCAATAGAGAGAACGGAGCATGGTTTCAAAATGATAGGTGTTACCAACGTGTATCACATGGATTTTAGGGATTTGGCGTGGGGGCTTTTGTTACTTGCAGTACTGCTCGGATTGACGCAGATAACGCTTTACTTTGTCGGTTTTTTGTGCAAAGCATTCCGCGATTGTGAATCACCGTTTGAAGAGAATGTAATTAAGAAAATGCAGAATCTCGCATATGCGTTGATACCATGGACATTTGCAAGTTCATTGAGTGACATTGTTGTCAGTAATATTTTTCGAGAAAGTAAAAGTATCGCATTGTCGGTGGATCTTGGTGTAGTGCTTATCGTACTTGTGGTATTCCTTTTGGTTTATATCTTTAAGTATGGTGCGATTCTTCAGCAGGAATCCGACGAAACGCTGTAAGCAGGAGGTGACTATGGGAAAAATAATTTTGCGACTCGACCGAGTGATGGCAGACCGGAAAATGAGTCTGAATGAATTGTCGGAGAAGGTTGGAGTATCCAATGTCAATCTCTCCAAAATGAAAACCGGAAAAATCAGCGCAATACGTTTTTCAACGTTAGAGGCAATTTGTGAGGTATTAAACTGCCAACCGGGCGATATATTGGAATATGATCCGGATGCTCCGCAGGAGTAAAAATTCATAACATAAAATGGTATTCTCTGTTACCTATTGCTTTATGGGGAGAACCGTAGTATAATCCAAAAGGTAAAAATAATGTTACGTTCTTCGGGGTTGGGTGAAATTCCCTACCGGTGGTAATGCATGATGGATTGACGACAAGGTGTAGATGCTTGTGCCAAGGCCCGTGACAAGTCCACGACCCGCTTGCTGTGCAAGTGGCTGATCCGGTGTGATTCCGGAACCGACAGTAAAGTCTGGATGAGAGAAGAAAGAGAGAGTCCGCAGGTGAAATGACCGCAAAAGGGTTATTATCTCCCGGCGGAAACTATCTTGGTGTGCTATGCCCCGAGTCTTTTGACTTGGGGCTTTTTGCATTCTTTCCGCTAGAACAAGACACATAAGAAAAGGAGAGAAACCATGAAAACATCAACAAGAAACAAAACTTACAAAATTGCAATGATCGGAATGTTGTCGGCGATAGCCTGCATTCTTGAGGCATTAAATTTTCCGATTCCGATTATGCCGTCGTTTATTAAACTTGATTTTTCAGAATTACCTGCATTAATCGGTTCATTTGCAATGGGACCTTTGTCGGGTATTATTATTTGTCTGATTAAGAATTTGTTTAATGCTATGCACAGTATGACAGGCGGCGTTGGTGAATTGAGTAACTTTCTGCTGGGAACAGCTTTTGTTGGGACAGCGGGTGTCTTCTACAAGATGAAAAAAAGCAGAAAGGCAGCATTGACGGGGGCATTTGTCGGAGCGGTTGCGATGGCATTGTTTGGCATTGTGTCAAACTATTTTTTGGTATATCCGCTTTACTACAAAATGATGCCGAAAGAGGTCATTTTGGGGATGTATCAGGCTATCAATCCGAATGTGGATACGATACTTGAAGCGCTGATAAAGTTTAACGCACCGTTCACGTTTGGGAAAGCAATGATCAGCGTCGTGATTACCTTCCTTGTATATAAGAGAATTTCGCCGATTATCAAAGGAACATTTCTAAACAAATCTTAAGAAAACTTTTCGCAAATATGCGTTGACAAAAGAGTCTTGTTGTATTATTGTATTAGTGTATTACACGAATAGTACAGCAAGACTATTTTATTAAAAATAGAAAGGGGATTATATGAGTGCTTTAGTGGAAATCCGGGATATGAGCAAAATTTACAATCCCGGGGAAAATGAAGTAAGAGCCTTGGACCATGTAAGTCTGACGATTGAAAAAGGGGAATTTGTAGCAATCATCGGACAGTCGGGTTCCGGAAAATCTACTCTCATGAATATGATAGGTTGTCTGGATGTTCCGACGGAGGGGACGTATATCTTAAACGGTCAGGATGTCTCAAGGTTGAAGGATGACGAACTTTCCGACATCCGTAACCGTGAAATCGGATTTATTTTTCAGGGATTTAATCTGATTCCGAATCTTACAGCGAGAGAAAATGTGGAGCTTCCGCTTATTTACCGCGGTGTTTCGCAAAAAGAGCGACATGAGCTGTCGGAGCGTGCGCTGTCGGTGGTCGGACTTGAACACCGTATGAATCACAGACCTTCCGAAATGTCGGGCGGTCAGCAGCAGAGAGTGGCGATTGCGCGTGCGATAGCACAGGCACCTCCTGTGATATTGGCGGATGAGCCGACGGGTAACCTTGATTCGGCTTCGAGTAAAGAGATTATCAACGTTCTGAAAGAACTTCACAAAGATGGCAGAACGGTAATTTTGATTACCCATGACAATGACATTGCAGCACAGGCAAAGCGTGTGGTGCGTATCATGGACGGAAAAGTGGAAAGGGATTATGAAAATGGAAGAGAATAAAAAGAAGAATAAGAATAAAAAAATTAAGCCGTGGATGATTTTTACGGCAGCAGCGGTTGTGGTCTTCATTGTGCTTGCGGTTCTGATGGTTTCTAAAATGACGGAGGCTATGATGGGAATGGGAACTCCGGTTGAGGTGACAGAGGCGCTGAAGGGAAGTATCGCGCAGACGGTAGATACATCAGGAACTGTGGCGTCAGAGGAGACGAGGACGTATTTTGCGGATGTGACGGCAAAGATAGATATGATGTCTGTTGAGCCGGGGCAGGCAGTAAAAAAAGGTGACCTTCTGCTTACTTACAACACGGAAGATCTCGAGCAGATGATGAAACAGACGGAGCTTGAGACAAAAATCAGTACATATGCGGCGGATGCTGCAATTGTCGGAATCAACCATGCGCAGCAGAAGGCAGCGGAAGCTGCGGTTAACTATGAGGATGCGAAAAAGTATGTGGCGCACTATACGGAATGTGTGGGGCAGTTAAATTCGCAACTTGGAGTCGTGACGGAACTTTCAACACAACAGGCGACGCTCGCGGGAGAAATTGAGAAACTGAAGAAAGCACTTGTTGCGAATCCGGAAGACAAAACGTCAGCCAAGGCACTCAAAAAGGCAGAAAAGGAATTCAAGGAAGTTTCCAAGAAAATTGAAAAGTATGATGTAAAAGCATTAAAGAACAGTCTGGAAGCATGCAGCGCGGACCTTGCGGAATACAAAGCGCTCTTAAAAGAATATGAAATGACGAAAGAAAGTGATCCGACGGCCGCCCTGAGCAAGGCACAGCAGTCGGCAATGAAGGAGTCGGCGCAACTTGCTAAGATCAGTGTTGAGGAGCAGCTTGCGGCGGCGAGAGAAGGAGTAAAGGCTGATTTTGACGGAATTGTCAGCGAGGTGACAGCTGTGGAAGGACAGACGGCAGCAGAGGGGGTTGCGTTATTTACAATTCACAATGTTGATGCAGTGAAGGTAACTCTTTCGGTGACAAAGTACGATATGCAGAAGCTTGCTGTCGGTCAGAAAGCAGAAATTGAAATTAATGAAAAGGAATATACGGGAAGTGTCAGCAATATCAGTCGTATCGCATCGATGAATGCTTCGGGGGCAGCAGTTGTGGATGTAGACATTCATATTGATAATCCGGATGAAAATATCATCCTGGGAATGGAGGCAAAAGTTTCCGTGCAGACGGCGGAGGAGAGCGATATCCTTATCATTCCGGGAGCGAGTGTGAATTATTCCAGTGACGGAATTTTCTGTTACGTGCTTGTGGATGGAATCATTGAGAAAAGAGAGATTGTGACCGGAATCAGCGATGATGAATTTATTCAGGTTACCTCAGGCTTATCTGAAGGGGAAAAAGTAGTGACGAATGTAACAGGAACCATTACGGAGGGAATGCCTGCGACGGAAATGAACACTTCGGCGCTGATGGGCGGAGAAACAGAGGAAATGGAAGAATAGTTAGCAGGGGGAAATTATGACACAGTTTTTAGAGTATGTAAAAATGGCTCTTATGAATATTAAGAGCAATAAAGGACGTTCTCTTTTGACTATGCTCGGTATTATCATCGGTATTTCCTCGGTTATCATGGTTATTTCCATTGGTAACGGTGTTTCTTCCCAGATTAACGAAGAACTCAACAATCTTGCCGGCGGACAGTTGTATTTTTATTCCGGCAGTATGCTGGGGGAAGCGGTGGAGGAGACAATCCGCTTCACGACAGATGATTTTGAGGAAATCGAAGAGAAAATAGAGCATGTAAAGGGAGTTAGTCCGAGCTATCAGACTTATGGAAGTGCGCGGAGTAAAAAAGGTGAGTTTACGGCGTACGTATATGGCGGAACGGTTGCGCTTCAATATATTTATACCGAACCGATTATCAAGGGGCGTTATTTTAACAAATCGGATTACGAATCGGCAAACAGGGTATGTGTAATCCGCGAGAGTAGTGCGATTGCACTCTTTGGTACCACAGATGTAATCGGCGAAAGCTACGAGACGATTGTAAACGGAAAGGCCATGGATTGTACCATTATCGGTATCCGTGAGGACAATGCAGCAAGCGCCCTCGGCGGTCTGTTGATGTATTATGATGAAGTTGAGATGGAAATTCCGCTCACGACGATGGGAACAGCATTCGGATATTATGTTGAGGATTTCAGTGATTTTTATGTCTTTACGGACGGACCGAAATATTCGACGGATGTGGCAGCTTCCATTATGAGATTGCTTCGCACGAAGTATCAGTTGTCTGTGGATTCCAAAGCGGTACAGATGCAGGATTTCAACGACGCGATGAAGAGTATTACGCAGGTTATCGACATGATTACGGTTTTTGTTGTATTTGTGGCGGCAATTTCGCTTCTGGTCGGAGGCATCGGTGTTATGAATATTATGCTTGTGTCCGTGACGGAACGGACGCGCGAAATCGGTATCCGAAAGGCGCTCGGCGCGAGAACCAAATCGATTATGCTGCAGTTTTTGGCAGAGTCGGCGATTATCACGCTCCTCGGCGGTATTATCGGAATCATACTTGGGGTAGCCGGTGCTAACATGGTGTGCGGACTGATGGGATTTGTTGCAAAAGTAACATTTGGCACCGTGATGATAACTACGCTGTTTTCAACCGGTGTGGGATTGTTCTTCGGAATCTATCCGGCACAAAAGGCGGCCAAGATGAGTCCGATTGAAGCGCTCAGACATGATTAATAAAATTTTCATATAAAGTGCAGGCGTTATCGCTTGCACTTTTTCTTTTGGTATAATATGATAAATCAATGTGAAGGAAAAATTGCAAAACAGAATGGAGGAATCCGGATGGAACAGGAAAAATTAACGCAGGAGATACCGGAAGATATGAAGCAAGAAGTTGCGCTGAATCCGGCAGATGTCTTGTACGAAGTGGATGTGCATATGACAGCTTCTGTCTTATATGATTATATGTTGCGACACACTTACATGAGTCTTACAGGGCCGATTGCTACGCTGCTCGGAATCATGTGTATTATGTTTTTTGTTAATAACGGGAATTTGATATATCTTTTTGCTGGTATTGTGATTATCTTATATCTTCCGTGGACCCTTTTTTTGAATGCCAAAAGACAGGCACTGACGAATGAAGCCTTCAAAAAGCCGCTCCACTATTCCTTTACCAAGGATGGAATTTATGTTTCGCAGGATGACAGAGTGGAGATGCAGCGCTGGGAAAATATGCTTAAGGCGGTTTCAACCGGAAAAAGTGTCATCGTTTATACATCCAAAGTCAACGCGTCCGTTTTTCCGCGAAAAGACCTCGGAAATGATGTTCCGGTGCTTCTCGAAATTCTTTGCAGATATATGGATCCGAAGAAAGTGAAGTTCAAACAATAGTGTACACTTTTTGCGGTTTATGTTAAAATAAAGGTGATGTGCATGAAGTATGAAACGAAAAGTGAGCAGGAGACATTTGCTCTCGGTGAAAAGATAGGAAATGAGGCACAGCCGGGTGATATTTATGCGCTGCTCGGTGACCTCGGTGTAGGGAAAACAGTATTTACCAAGGGCTTTGCCAAAGGGCTTGGCATTCATGAGCATGTAAGCAGTCCTACATTTACCATTTTGCAGGTTTATGATGAGGGGAGACTTCCGCTCTATCATTTTGATGTATACAGAATCGGAGATCCGGAAGAGATGGATGAAATCGGATATGAGGATTGTTTTTTCGGGAACGGAGTGAGCCTTGTCGAGTGGGCCAATCTGATAGAAGAACTGATGCCGGCTCAGACGAAATGGATTTGTATCGAAAAAGACCTGTCCAAAGGATTTGAATTCAGAACAATCACGATAGAAGAAGGCAGATAATATGAAAATTGCAGCGATAGACAGTTCGGGACTTGTGGCGAGTGTCGCGATTCTCGATGGTGAGACCATTCTGGCGACATATAGTGTCAATTACAAAAAGACACATTCGCAGACTCTTCTGCCAATGCTGGCAGAGATTACGCAGATGACAGAGTTTGAGATGAATACGCTGGATGCGATTGCGGTTGCAAAAGGCCCGGGTTCGTTTACGGGACTGCGCATCGGCTCGGCAACGGCCAAAGGTCTCGGCCAGGCACTTGAAAAACCGATTATTGAAGTTCCGACGCTGGATGCGATGGCATATCAGCTTTATGCTGTGGAGCGGGTGATATGTCCGATGATGGACGCAAGGCGCGGGCAGGTCTATACAGGACTGTACTGTTTTAAGAGAGAAGATGGAACAACACGTTTCATTGTGCTGGAGCCGCAATGTGCGACAGCAGTGGAAGATGTGATAGAGAAAGTCAATACGCTCGGACGTCCGGTAATTTATCTCGGGGATGGTGTTCCGGTGCATGAAGCAGTGCTGAAAGAGAAGACGAAGGTGGATTTTGAGTTCGCTCCTGCATGTTGTAATCGTCAGGATGCAACGGCGCTGGCATCTCTTGCGGCTATATATTATGAACAGGGAAATACAGTATCAGCTGCGGCGCATCGGCCGGATTACCTTCGTTTGTCACAGGCGGAGCGTGAGCGGCTTGAAAAAGAAGGAAAAAGCAATGGTTGAAATCCGACCGATGACAAAAGAGGATACTTTGCAGGTTGCCGAGTTGGAGAATCAGTATTTTTCAGAACCATGGAGCGAACAGGCGTTTTTGGATGCGCTTGACAAAAAAGATTACCTCTACATGGTGGCGGAAGAGGATGGTGCGATTGTCGGGTACTGCGGATTGTATCAGGTGCTGGATGAAGGAAACATCACACAGGTTGCGGTCCGTGAAGATATGCGCGGAAGAGGAATTGCCCGGGAACTTTTGCAGGATTTCATGCAAAATGGTAACAGGAGAGGAATTGATGCGTATACATTGGAAGTAAGAGTTTCCAATCGAAGCGCCATACGATTATATGAGGCCTGCGGTTTTGTGACGGAGTGTATAAGGAAAGATTTTTACTCACTGCCGAAAGAAGATGCATATATTATGTGGAAGCGTTAGCCAAGGCTAACAGTAATTCCCACTAGTCATACATAAGATGCTGATGTACGCTATATTTGAATTGTTTTATCAGAATGCTGAAGACAGCTTAGATATGGGAGGAAAACGAATGAAGGTATATGATGAACATCAGATGTTGCAGAAGATGGTCTGCAATCGCTGCGAAAAGGAGCTGCTTGTTGAGAACGGTCTTTTAAAGGATGCAGCGTATGAAGGAAAGCAGTCGTTTGGATATTTTTCGGAAAGAGACGGTGTGACACACCGGTTTGATCTTTGTGAGTCATGTTACGACGAGTGGATTCAGATGTTTCGGATTCCGGTTGAAGAGACGGAAAATGCGGAGATTATCTGACGGACGGCCGGTTGACCGGCAATAATAGAAACAGGGGAATTAAAATGATAGATGTATGTCTGCTCGGAACCGGCGGTATGATGCCGCTTCCGTATCGTTATTTGACATCGATGATGGCAAGGTATAACGGAAAAAGCATATTGATTGATTGTGGCGAAGGAACACAGATTGCGATGAAGGAAAAGGGCTGGAGCCCTAAGCCGATAGATGTCATTTGCTTCACACATTATCATGCGGACCATATCAGCGGATTACCGGGGATGCTTTTGACGATGGGAAATGCAGAACGAACAGAGCCGCTGCTTATGATTGGCCCGAAAGGACTTGAGAGAGTAGTGGGGGCGCTTCGAATGATAGCGCCGGAGTTGCCGTTTGAGATAAAGTTTCACGAACTGAGTCAGCCGTTTGAGCAGATTGATATGGGTGATTACCGCTTGGAGGCTTTCCGTGTCAATCATAATGTTGTTTGCTATGGCTATAACATGATTGTGGAAAGAGCCGGTAAATTTCAGGTTGATAAGGCGAAAGAGCTCGGTCTCCCGGTGCAGTGCTGGAATCCGCTGCAAAAAGGGAATATGGTTGAGTTTAACGGCAAGACCTACACACCGGACATGGTCATGGGGGCGCCGCGAAAAGGATTAAAGGTAACGTATTGTACAGATACGCGTCCGACCAAATCCATCGAGGAGCATGCGGTAGGAGCTGATTTGTTTATCTGTGAGGGAATGTACGGAGAAGAGGATAAGCAGCAGAAGGCCAGAGAGCATAAGCATATGACATTTTACGAGGCGGCGCAGATTGCGAAGGCGGCGCAGGTTAAGCAAATGTGGCTGACGCACTACAGTCCGTCATTGCCTTGGCCGGATCAGTATCTTCCGCAGGTGCGTAAAATATTCGGTGCATCGTTGACGGCGAAAGACGGACAGACGATAGAACTTGATTTTGAAGAAGAATAGAAACAGAAAGGAGGCGGTACAGCGTATGAAGAAATTATCGAGCAACAAAGGCGGGATTGTGTTTTTTGTTTTAGTTGTGCTTGTTGTAGGATATTTTTATTATCTTTCCAATCGCAATGTACCGCAGCCGGAGGAATCGATTTCTGAACTTGAGGTTATGACGGCGACGCAACAGGTGCTTGCTCGTGACCTTTCTGTTAATTATCCACCGACACCGCGCGAAGTTATCAAGTATTACAGCGAGATAACGCAGTGCTTTTACAATGAAGAATTGTCGGAGGAAGATATCTATGCGCTCGGCATGAAGGCAAGAGAGTTGTACGATGCGGAGCTTGTGGCGAATCAGACGGAAGCTGACTATATGGATTCTTTAAAATATGATATACAGGATTTCAAAAGCAAAAAGAGGACGATTGCCAGCTATGAGCCATCTTCCAGTCTTGATGTGGAGACATTCTCGGAAGACGGTTATGAGTGGGCAAGATTGTATTGTAACTATGGAGTGAAGCAGGGAGAACTTCTCCACAACTCCAATATGGTATTTATTTTACGAAAAGACGAGAACGAGCATTACAAAATATACGGCTGGAAATTGGCAAAGGAAAAACAGAAACTTGAAAGTGCACAGTAGACGGCCTGTGAAAAGTCAGAAAGCGGATGTGACAATATGGCAGAACAGAAAGATGTATTGATATTAGGTATAGAGAGCTCTTGTGATGAAACGGCTGCATCTGTCGTGAAAAACGGGAGAGAGGTTTTGTCCAATGTGATTTCTTCGCAGATAGACCTGCATACGTTGTACGGCGGTGTTGTTCCGGAAATTGCATCTCGCAAGCATGTGGAGCGTATCAATCAGGTAATTGAGCAGGCACTTTGGGAAGCCGGAGTGACATTTGAAGACATTACTGCCATTGCTGTTACTTACGGACCGGGACTTGTCGGTGCGCTTTTGGTAGGTGTGGCCCAGGCAAAAGCACTGGCGTTTGCCCTCGGGAAACCATTGGTGGGGGTTCATCACATTGAAGGACATATCAGTGCCAATTATATAGAACACAAGCAGCTGGAACCGCCGTTTGCGTGTCTTGTGGTATCCGGCGGACATACTCATCTTGTTGTCGTAAAAGATTACGGTGAATATGAGATTGTCGGCAGAACGTGTGACGATGCGGCCGGTGAGGCGTTTGATAAAGTGGCAAGGGCTATCGGACTCGGATATCCGGGCGGACCGAAGATTGACCGCGTGGCGAAAGAAGGAAATCCGGAAGCGATTCATTTTCCGCGTGCCAAAGTCGGTGACAATGTTTATGATTTTAGTTTCAGCGGTTTGAAATCCGCAGTACTCAATTATCTTAATTCTTGCGAGATGAAGGGGGAACAGGTTAATACGGCTGATGTGGCGGCTTCTTTCCAAAAAGCAGTTACGGACGTACTTGTAGACCATGCGATGCAGGCAGTTGAGGAATACGGGTTTAAGAAATTTGCGATTGCAGGAGGTGTAGCTTCCAATTCGGCGCTTCGTCAGGCGTTTGAAACCGCCTGTGCCGAAAAAGGTGTGGAATTCTATCGCCCGACCCCTGTGTATTGTACAGACAATGCGGCGATGATTGCGGTCGCCGGATATTATGAATATATGAATGGAACGCGAAGTGATCTTACATTAAATGCAGTCCCGAATCTGAAATTGGGAGAAAGATAGTTTTTTATGAGTGAAAAAAGAATAGCGGCGGTTGTTTTGGCCGCCGGACAAGGGAAAAGGATGGGTACTGATACCGCAAAGCAGTTTTTGTTGCTGGATGGGAAACCCGTCTTATATTATGCATTGAATGCGTTTGAAGGGAGCGAGGTTGACACCGTTGTTCTCGTGACCGGACAGGATGAGGCAGAATACTGTAAAAAAGAGATTGTTGATTTTTATGGTTTCAAAAAAGTAAAGGCGATTGTGACGGGAGGCAAGGAGCGCTATCATTCCGTTGCCAATGGTCTGCGTGCGCTAAAACAACTGCCGGGTGAAACGGGAGTTGTTATGATACATGATGGGGCAAGACCGTTTGTCACAGCAGAGATGATTCGTGAGCTTGCGGAGGAAACCCGTGTTCACAAGGCGTGCGTCATCGGGACACCTGTGAAAGATACAATCAAGATTGCAGATGAGGTCGGTTTTTGCGCCCAGACGCCACCGAGAAACAGAGTATGGGCAGTACAGACGCCGCAGTCTTTTGAATTCCGCTTGGTCGGTGATGCATATGAGAAGCTGATGGAAGAGGAACAGGAACTTATTGCGCAGGGCATACAGATTACGGATGATGCCATGGTAGTAGAATATATGACAGAAACAAGGGTTCGTCTTGTGGAAGGAAACTATACGAATATTAAGCTTACAACACCGGAAGATATGGTAATTGCAGAGGCGTTTTTACAAAAAACAAAAAAATAAAAAAAGTTAGAAAAAAGTTGTTGACACAACCAAATTCATTTGTTAGAATAATCCTTGCGCTGACCGAGAGGGAAAGCGAATGGAGAGGTATCGAAGTGGTCATAACGAGGCGGTCTTGAAAACCGTTTGTCCGCAAGGGCGCGTGGGTTCGAATCCCACCCTCTCCGCTCGGAAATGTGGTTTCCGAAGAGGTAATAATGTAGTAGACATTCAGCTATATTTGGAGAAGTACCCAAGAGGCTGAAGGGGCTCCCCTGGAAAGGGAGTAGGTCGTTAATAGCGGCGCGAGGGTTCAAATCCCTCCTTCTCCGTCGGTATTTCTTACAGATTACCAACAGAACCTTGACAAATAAACAGCAATGCAACCCTGAAAATTCTAAGAAGAATTGTTCAGAGAACAAAACCTAAACAAAGTAAAAACGGTTAAATTAGCCAAGCTAAATTTTGACCAAGGAAAAAAT
>SVFI01000011.1 GCA_015056905.1 Lachnospiraceae bacterium | reverse complement strand
TTGGAACTTTGACAGCAGTTTCTTTGACTTGGAAACTATGCACAAGTGCGGTTGACATACGGACTTGTGCAGAAATCAAAAAAATAAAATTTTTTTTAGTCCTTACTTGACAGAAGAACAGGCGGTTGCTAAATGGGAGAGTGTCCGCAGGAAACACAGAAAGAAATTGCAAAAAGAATATATGTATTGTTTTCGAAGAATATGGAGAATTTGCGGACTTGTTTACTTGCAGATAGGCATATGACGGATGAAGGGTTAGCGACACAATTGAGGACGGAGATTAAGAAATCACGTTTGGTTTTTTCAAAGAAGATTGTAGATGAGCTGCTAGACTTGACGATTGATTTTGCATATTCAAGTGTATATATGATGGGAAGAGAGGAATATAAAGAAATATTTGCCGGAGAAACATATGACCGACGTCAAAAGCAAATATATTGTGATGTTATTATTCCGCAACGGTATGATAGAATCGAAGAAATATTGGGAGAATATCTTGATTTGCCGTAACGTGAAAGGTAGTCATTCACAGCAGAGACGCTCCGGGATTACTGGGGCGTTTTTTCTATGGAAAAAAGATAAGGGTGACGATATAATATATTTTGAAATGTTACTGTAATGGAGGCATTATAGATGGATATTTATGAATGGTTAAATAAGAATATTTTAAACAGAAGGTATGAGTTATCATCGAATTTATACACTCCAGAAGATAAAGAAAAGTTGGATGATAATAGTGAGGTGCTTTTTGATTTATTGAAAGATATTTCATCACTTGGAACAGAGATTCATAATTCGTGTATTAAGTTTCATCCTATGTTTACAATGGCAGACGGAATAAGAACATTTTCGATAGAAGATATTACTGAGGAAAATTATGAATTATTAAAAGAAATTGAATTTGAAAAAGTACCATTAATTTTACGGGCGTTGGTAGCAGATATTTTATGGACTCAGAAGAAAGAGTTTTTTGCATCTAAAATTGCAGCAGATGCATACTGGGATTTGTTTGAATTATGGTATTCAGATGAGGATAATGTTGGTACACTGGATATGATAAGACGAGCATTGTGCATAGCTATTCAAACGAATTATTCTTCCTTGTATTCAAAAATATGTGCGTGGTTTGAAAAGTTTTTGGATGAGAAGTTTGTAAATATAGATGGATTCTTTTCGTTAAGAATAATGGAGTTATTCGCAGAACAAAAGAATTATGATGTTACTAATTTTCTCCCGGTGTTGGATAAATTTATTTTGAAAAATGTAAATGATTTATCCAAAGTTGAACAAGCATATGAATTAAAAACACAGTGCTTTTATAAGCTTAAGAAAAAAGAAGATGCAACACATACTAATATTTTGTTGGCTGATTATTATGTTTCTTTTGCAGAAAAAACTATGGAAGCAGATATTCAGGGAGCACTGAGAGCAGTACACATTTTACAGAAAGCTATTGTGTTGTATAGAAATAACGGACAAGCACAGAAAGCAGAAAATACACATAGAAAGCTAGTAGAAGTTCAAAAAGAAATTCCAAAGATTATGGTGCCGGTTTCCGTAGAATTTGATATTAAGGAAATAGTCGAAAATATAAAATGCAATTTAGAGGGACTTTCGTTTGAAGAGAGTATTATTCGTCTTACTCAAATGTTAGTCTTTGATAGTCGAGATTCTATAAAAGATAGGGTTATCGAAGAATGTAGGAGCAGTCCGTTGTCACATTTATTTGGCAAAAATTTAATCAATGCTCAGGGACAAACTGTATTAGCATTACCTGCTTTAGATATTCATAATCCAGAAGAAAATATTAAATTATTGGAACTTCATATGCACCAAAATGCTTTAGAAAAGCAAAAAATAGCAGGAGATATATGGTTTAAAAACGCACTAATACTTATAAGAAATAAATTTACGATTGATAATTCTATGCTTGATTTTCTCATAAAAGACAATCCTATTATTCCAGAAGGGAGAGAACGCATTTTTCGAAGTGGAATAGGTATGTTTTTAAGAGGTGATTTTTTTGAAGCAATACACATACTTGCTCCTCAAGTGGAGAATTTATTTAGGAATATTGCCAGAGAAGTTGGTGGAATTACAGTAACATTGGAAAACGATGGTTCTTCAATGGAGAAGGTGTTAAGTTCGATTTTTTCCTTGCCGGAATTATTAGATTGTTATGACAATGATATTATTTTTACCTTTAAAGGGTTGTTGAACGAGCAAGCAGGAGCAAATATCCGGAATGAGGTTGCACATGGTATTATAGGAGAATATGCTTGTTCAACAGGTGTATGTCTCTATTTTGGTGTTGCAGTTATTAAATTATTATCGTATACATCGATTTCTTGCTATGAAATATTGAGAAATAATGAGAAGTTAAAACATTATGAAATGCCAAGTAAAGATGCATTGAAGGTTATTCGTAAAAAGAATAGTCCTAACCCTTAGTAGTAAGACTTCTCCTTTTACTACCATTTCTACTACTAACAGCTAGTCACAACTTGCTAAATTATGCTATAATTTGCCTAGTTAACAAGCAAAAAACAATTTAATCATAATCTCGGAATGTCCGCAAAACTGGGCATTTCCGGGCAAAAAGGAGTAAAGAATTACTATGATAAAAGTCCTATTCATTTGCCACGGCAACATCTGCCGTTCCACAATGGCAGAATCCGTTATGACCCATATAGTAAACCAAAACCACATTGCCCATTTATTTGAAATAGGCTCCGCAGCCACAAGCCGCGAGGAGATTGGCAACGGACCGCATTACGGGACGGTTGGTAAGCTCCGTCAGGTCGGGATTCCGGTCGTTCCGCACCGCGCAGTCCAGATGACGCAGGCGGACTACGAATATTATGATTATCTGATTGGAATGGATACGGCGAACATTCGCAACATGAACCGTATTGCAGGCGGAGATCCGGAAGGCAAGATATATAAGCTTTTGACATTTGCAGACAGCGGGCGCGATGTGGCGGACCCGTGGTACACGGGCGACTTTGACGCGACCTACCGCGATGTGGTGCAGGGGTGCGAGGCGTTTCTTTCGTATTTGCGCAGGGAAGACCTTTTGCACTAAAAACGTTCACTGAATATTAAGAAATTATTACAAATTTCCTATACACAAATACAAAAAAGTGTGCTATTATAACGTCGTATGTTTAGGACATATCAGGATGGAGTTTGAAATGGACTTACTTATAGACGTAATTATAGAAACGATAATCGATACGGTCAAAATATTTCCGTTTTTGTTTCTGACCTATTTGTTAATGGAATACTTGGAACATCGCGCGGGCGATAAGACGCTTTCGTGGCTGAAAAAGTCAGGACCGCTCGGACCGATAGTCGGTGCGCTGGTCGGACTGTTCCCGCAGTGCGGATTTTCCGCAGCGGCGACAAGCCTTTACGCCGGACGCATTGTGTCGCTCGGTACGCTCATGGCAGTTTATCTGTCGACTTCGGACGAGATGATTTTTATCATGGTAAAAAATCAGGTCAGTCCCAAGGTGATTGGTTCCATTCTTCTTGTGAAGTTTATCACAGGTATGGCAGCAGGTCTGATCATCGACGGTGTATGTCGGCTCGGTAAAAAGAAAAAAGACACAGGGTACCACATCCACGAGATGTGTGAGAGCGAGCATTGTCATTGTGAAAACGGCATTTGGAAATCAGCGCTCATCCACAGCGGAAAGGTGACATTGTTTATTTTCATCCTTTCGTTTGCCATCACATATTTTATGGAAAAAATCGGTGTGGAAGGTATCCAGTATGTTACCATTGGACAATCTTACGGTGTCATTGTTCTTGCAGCAATCATCGGTCTGATTCCGAACTGTGCGGCATCGGTTGCTTTGGCGGAACTTTATGCATGGGGAATGCTCGGTGAGGGCGCACTCATCGCAGGACTTTTGGTCGGCGCAGGCATCGGTCTCATGGTACTTATCCGTGTGAACAAAAAGCCTTTGGAAAACATCAAAATCGTGGCTCTTCTCTGGGCAATCGGAGTTGGCGTGGGCTGTCTTATCAAGGCACTCGGAATTACATTTGTATAAAAATAAAACGACACATAGCTGTCAGTTGCAAATTGCGACTGGCAGTTTTTTTGTTGCATAAAAAATCCATACAGCGCAAATCATAAATCAAAATCGAAAAGTATGGTGATAATTTGAAACATTATGTGTATGTAGAGCTTGAGGACAGCGTTCAGGTCTTTGAAAAAAATGTGCGCATCAGCGACATTGCTACCGTCTGGACCGCCGACCCGGCACTTTGTTCCAAAATAAAAAATGCGGTGATATACCATTTTGAAAACACTTCTGCCGGTAAGCAGGTCATCAGTTTGCTTTGGCTTACCCGCACGGTACTCAGTCAGTTTCCGGATTGTGTCATCATTCCGCACGGTGAGTCCGACTGCGTGGTGGAGCTTGTACCGGCCTCTGAGAAGGACGGGAAGAATACCTTCCTGCAGAAATGTAAAGTGGCACTTGTCAGCCTGATATGTCTGTTCGGCGGTGCATTTTCGATTATGGCGTTCCACAATGACATTGACATCACGGCACTTTTTTCAAAGTTCTATGAGTTTGTTACGGGTAACGTATCGAGTGGTTTCACGGTTCTTGAAATCAGCTACAGCATAGGACTTCTTGTCGGAATTCTTGTTTTTTATAATCATGTCGGCAAGAAAAAAATTGTGCCGGAGCCGACGCCGATTGAGGTGTCCATGCGCAACTACGAGCGCGATATGGACGAGGCGGTGGTAAAGCGCTGGGAGAGGGAAGGAAAGAAGATAGATGTGGATTAATCAGGTGATGCAACAGCTCTGGCTCGGATTTCTCGGACTTTGCGCCGGGCTTTCCGTGGCGGGCGGAGTATTTACGGTTTTTACGGCAGTCGGACTTGTCCCGCGGTTCGCCGAGCACACAAAGAGCGCCAATCACGTTATGAAATACGAAAATATGATTATTGTCGGATGCTTTCTCGGGAATTTGTTCAGCCTTTTTGCAGAAAAGTTGCTTGAGGCTGACTTTACCCTCCGGTCACTCGCACAATCTTTTGGGGCATCCCTCTCCGGGGAATCACTGCCCGGTGCATCTCTGTCCGGGGTATCGGTGCTTTCAGTGTTTCTATGGTTTGTGCTCGCTGTCGTGGGAATTTTTACAGGCGTCTATGTCGGAACGCTCGCTGTCTCTATCGCAGAAATGCTGGATGCGATTCCCATAATGGCGCATCGTATTAACTTAAAGCGTGGCGTCAGTCTTGTCATCGCAGGGTTAGCCGTGGGTAAACTCATCGGCTCACTTTTTTATTATATGAACGGAGTGTCTGCATGGTAGTGTCTTAGACTTCTGCGTGAGCCGCTACCCTCATGCATGAAATTAGTCAAACCGCACACAATAAACCCAAAAAGGAAAAGGTGATATGCATGGTAAATGATGAACAAATTCGAATCAGTCCGCGCGCGGCAAAAGATATTCAGGAAAACAGCGAGACGCTGGAAGGAATGACACCGCCCGAGGCGCCGTCTTCGGCGCAGGCAGACAAGGAACGCGAGGACGAAAAAGAAGCAGAAAAGCAGCAGTACAATGAGTACGTCAAGCAGGTGACGCCGACCAAAAATCTCTGGTGGCAGATGTGCAAGGCATTTCTTGTGGGAGGGCTGTTTTGTGTGATTGGACAGTTTATTTTAAACACCGCTCAGTCGCTCGGCCTCGACAAAGAGACAGCAGGTTCCTGGACGTCGCTTCTTTTGATTTTACTCAGTGTCATTCTGACTGGATTTAGTCTCTATCAGTGCATTGCCGCCTGGGGAGGCGCGGGCGCCCTCGTTCCGATTACCGGTTTCGCCAACTCGGTCGCCTCGCCCGCCATCGAGTACAAGACTGAGGGACAGGTCTTCGGTATCGGCGTCAAGATATTTACTATCGCCGGTCCGGTCATTCTCTACGGTGTTTTTACAAGCTGGCTTCTGGGATTTTTTTATTGGCTTGGGATAGTTTTGGGGATTGTGTAGTTGGGAGTTTCATGATATTTCGGATTTTTCTTCATATCAGGGATTTTCATGATATTTCGGATTTTTCTTCATATCAGGGATTTTCATGATATTTCGGATTTTTCTTTTCGGCGGGGTATGGCGAGCTGCTACAACTTGATATTACCCCGCTTGCTTAAAAAACGGGGCAGTGTCAATGCTCCAAGAGCGGCTATACCCCGCCGCAGCTCAGAAGTGAGCAAAATGTCTCCAAAACGGGGTATAATTCTGCGTTTCTGGCGAGCTATACCCCGCGGAGAAGCATGGCGCGGAGACGCGAGGAAGCCCGGCCGCGGAGAAGCATGGCGTGGAAACGCCGAGGAAACCCTGCCGCGGAGGTTCCGAAAAAGTCGCGCCTTACGAGAGAAAATATTCCTGCACAATCTGCTCGATATGATAAGAGTCGAGAGGATGCTCTTTCGTCTCGTAGGTGGTAATCAGGTTGATGGAAGGAATGATTCCGTGCTGTGCACATAGCTGCAGCTTGGAAAAGGTGTTTTTGATGTAATCAGCATCGTCCATCAGACCAAAATGTTCCCAGTAATATATTTTATTGCTTTTTGGATGTCGAATCGTAAAGTCGGGGAATAGTGTGGTGTCGCCGAGATAGAGGGCGCATTCGTAGCGGAAGGGGATTTGTTTGAGAAAAAGTATTGTGTCGATAAGGGCTTCCGATTTGGAGCGGACAAGGTGACCGGAGATGGACCTGTGGATCAGATGTTGTGAATGAGAGGTGTTTTTTTCATAAACTGCCTGCGACCATTCCGCATGTGTTTGTGAAATAGGGCGACCGGAAAGCAGCGCGGCAAATCCCGGATGTTCGCTGAAAAATTTTTCGGTCTGCGGTTGCTGCGCGGCGCGCAAAAGGTAAGCCTCTATGGCGCTCCGTTCTTTGACAAGATCCTGCAGATGAAGCAAAAGGTATTTCTTTTCTGCAAGTTTTTCTGCGAGTTTTTTCTCTTTTTTGGGCAAATAAACAGTTTGTTTCCCGTCGCATAAATACCATTTGTAGCGTTTTTCGTTCCTGGCGCAGATGAGGTTTTCCGGCGGATATTGTCGGATGCGTTTTTGTAAGCGTTTGATTTCCTTATCAAGATGTTGTTTTCGGGTTAGCATGGTTTGATAGTACATAAGAACCTCCTTGGAAATGAAAATTAAGAATAGTCGGAAAAGAGATTTTCCGGAAATGTTTCTTATGATGATAATAGTGAGAAAAACCATGGGCGTCAAGTGTAATCTTGGATATTTTACATATACTATCAAAAACTGTTTAGGAAAAGATAGGAGCAAAAAATATGAAAAAATCAGCATTTGAAGTGGGCAGAAGCAGCGCCAGGTTACCGATGCCCGCATATATTTCGGGAAGCGGGTGCATTGCGGGAAGCAAGGAGAGCGAGGGACCGCTCGCCAGACAGATTGATCATCTTTCCACAGATGACAAATTTGGTATGGACAGCTGGGAGGCGGCAGAGAGCTTTTTGCAAAAAGAGGCGGTACGGATTTTGCTTGAAAAATCAGGCACAGATAAGCGCGAAATTCGCTATTTGTTTGCGGGGGACCTGCTTGGTCAATCGATTGCAAGTTCTTTTGGCCTGCTTGATTATGAAATACCGCTTTTTGGTTTGTACGGCGCGTGTTCGACATGCGGGGAATCTTTGAGTCTCGGTGCCATGACAATTGCGACAGGACTCGCGTCTAAGGTGGTCTGCGTCACTTCGTCACATTTTGCAAGTGCAGAGAAGGAATTCCGTTTCCCACTAGAGTACGGCGCACAGCGACCGAAATCCTCTACGTGGACGGTGACCGGAAGCGGGGCTTTTTTGGTTACGGCAGAGCGCAGCGTAAATGTGCTCGCTGCAATTACGGAAGTGACGACCGGAAGAATTATAGACATGGGTATCAAGGATAATTCGAACATGGGATGTGCCATGGCGCCGGCGGCTGCGGATACCATTCGCCAGCATCTGGAGGATTTCGGAAGAGACCCTCAGGAATATGATTGGATTATTACGGGCGACCTCGGACAGGTCGGAAGCAAAGCGCTTATTGATTTGCTCGCCGGAAAGGGAATTGACATTTCCGCCAATCATATGGACTGCGGAACCACAATTTTTGATATTGAAAAGCAGCAGGTCGGCTCCGGCGGTTCGGGCTGCGGTTGTGCTGCGGTAACTTTGGCGGCGCACATTCTCCCGCGCATCAAAAGCGGCGAGTGGAAGCGGGTGCTTTTTTTGCCGACCGGTGCGCTTCTTAGCAAGACAAGTTTCAACGAAGGACTTGCAGTTCCGGGAATTGCTCATGCAATTGTACTGGAACATGTGTGATGGAATTGTTTAGTAAGTAATTTTTGCTCGGGACAGGCGGGGTATGGCAGGAGATTTTTCTCCTGCCATACCCCGCGGAAGCTAAAAACAAGCATAAAATCATGGAAAAATGTAGTGAGCGGGGTACAGGGAGATAAAGAAAACATCCGCATACCCCGTTCTGCAAAAAACGGGGTATGCAGCGCATAATAACAGTAGAAATACCCCGCCGCGCGGGCAAGCCAGAACTGCCGAAGTATATCTGCCCCGCCGCGCGGGGAAAACCGCCCCGCCCGCGCCATGAGTCGGACACAAAACGCGACACAAAACCTCCCGCCCGAATCGGGCGGGAGGTTTTGACAGGCTGCGCCTAAGCTTATGCTTCGTCTACAGCGGCGATTTTCATATACATGGTCAGTAAGTAAATTCCGCAGAGACCGACCAGCGCATATATGATACGTGAAAACAGGCTCATGGAACCGAAGAGTGAAGCTACAAGGTTCCAGTCAAAGAAACCGATCAGGCCCCAGTTTACGGCGCCGATGATTGCGATGGTAAGAGCGATATAGTCTAAAGTTTTCATCTGATTACCTCCTTTTTTGGGATTAGTATTCCACTGCAACGAATGAAATATTCAGAAATGTGCTTTTTCCGTGCCATTTTTCTAGCCAAATAAGAGGAGCTTGTGTTATACTTTGATTATATATGGTTTATAGGGGGTCAAGCAATGGAAGAACTTATCATTGCCGGGTATTATTTGTCGGCGTTAGTGTCAGCCTTCTTTTTAGTAAAATCATATCGTAAAGATACAGCCATCAGTAAAAAGCTGGGTATCGCCATGCTTATGAATTTCCTGATGATATTGGCGTATACTTTAAATATCAGCTCGCAGCAGGAGATTGTAAAGTCTGTCGGCTGTTCTGTCAGTTTCGTGCTCATGGACTGCATGCTTTATTGTTATTACACGTATACGCTTGTCTACATCGGTTGGAAGAAAAAAGCAGCGCTTGTCTTTAAATATATCTTCCTGGCGTATGCGGTGGTGGATGCAATCTTTATGCTTGTCAATCCGTTCATGGAAGTGGCTCTTTCCTACAGAAAAGAACCGCTTGCGGATGGATATGTACTGACCTATGTTCCGCTGATTCCGTTCCATGCGCACATAGTGTTTAACATCATTATGATTGCGGCGACAATCATTCTGTTGTTCCTCAAATGTAAAGAGGCACCGAAGGTGTATTTGAACAGATATTACGGACCGATTTTCGGAATGGTGCTTACGGTTGTTATTTACTCGATTTATTTAGCAGGGTACATTCCGCTGGCGGTAGACCCGACGTTGCTGCTGTACGTGCTTGTCGGATTGATTTTGTATTTTTACACATTTAATTATCTGCCTTCCGTCACGATTGAAATTACGCGAAATATGATTCTTCAGTATATGAAGGACCCGATTATTCTCTTTGATTATGAGGGACGTCTGGTTGCATTCAGTGACCAGATGAAAGAACTGATGCCTGATTTCAGTTTTAAGGATGATGTGACGATTGAGAAGTTCGTGAAGGAGAACGGATTTTCCGGTTTGAACGGAACGAACTTAAATCAGGAAATTGACTGGGTATACCAGGAGAACGGCATTATGCGAATTTATCAGTGCCAGCTCAACTGCATGAAGGACGACGAGCAAAAGCTTGTCGGTAAGCTGTTTGTGTTCCATGATATTACGAGTATGCGACAGACCTTCTTTGAATTTGAGCATTCGATGCTGTTTGATTCCGTGACCGGTTTTTATAACAAGCAGAGTTTTTTGACACAGATTCCGCAGTGGAATATTCCGGAGTATTGGCCGGTTTCGGTTGGGGTTTGTAACGTCGATGGTATGAACGCGATCAATGAAGCGTACGGAACGGCGTTCGGTGACGCGGCAATGCGGAACATTGCGCGATACATACGCAGACGTGTCGGTGACAAAGTATTCTGCGCCAAGATTGACAACGGAGACCTTGTTGTTGTTCTTGAGGGTATGTCAAATGCGGATGCTGCGACACTCCTTGAGGCGATAGAGATGGATATTTCGGATTTCTACGAAAATATGCCGGTTTCTATCGAGTTTGGTGTTGCGACCAAGGAAGACAGTGAACTTACAATAGAAAAGACGCTTCAGAATGCTCGCGCGAGTATGCAGAAGAAAAAGATGCTTAAGGACAAATCAGCGAGTAGCTCTCTTGTGGATTCTCTTAAGCAGACGCTTTGTGAAAGTGATTATCAGACAGAGGAACATGTGGAGAGAACCAGGGTGATGGCAGCAAGACTCGGCCGCGAGATGGGGATTTCCGATTCGGATATCGGACGACTTGAGCTTCTCGCCGTGCTTCACGACATCGGAAAGGTTGCGATTCCGCAGGATATTATTAAAAAACAGGGTAAGCTCACCCCGGAGGAACGCTCAATTATCGAGCAGCACACAGTCAAGGGTTATCGTATTGCAAAGAGCTCTGCGGAGCTTGAGGATATCGCGGACGGTATTCTTTCCCACCATGAGAAATGGGACGGAACCGGTTATCCGAACCGATTAAAGGGGGAGGAGATTCCGCTCATTGCACGTATCATATCAGCTGTCGATTCGCACGATGTTATGGTCAATGACAGACCTTACCACAAAGCAATGCCGGAGGCGGATGCGATTGCAGAACTGCAGCGCTGTTCGGGAACGCAGTTTGACCCGCATGTTGTGGAAGTGTTTGTAAAGCTTCTTGAAAGAGAAGAACTTCCGAAAGAGCAGGAGGCGGCTGCAAATGCGTGAGATGGAATTTAAAATGGAACGACCGGGACTTTTGGAGACCGGGCAGAAGGTTTCGATTACGGAAGGTGTTCTTCCGAGCAGTTATTATTACACGATTGACCCTTCGCTTGCGATGTCCGGGAACATTCCGTTTCGTGAAAGGCTGAAGAGCCGCGAGGGAACTGTCGTTTCCGTTGTTGAAAATGAACGCGGGTTTTATGTGACGGTCAGTTTTTTGGAAGATTGATTTGTTGTCCGGTAAGAACCGGATAACCGGAATATAAGTAAAATACAGAAAGAAGGATAAAACATGAAAGTAGTTAGTACACAGAAGGCGCCGGCAGCAATCGGACCGTATTCACAGGGTATCATTGCAGGAGATTTCTTCTTTGCATCCGGTCAGATTGCCATCATTCCGGAGACAGGAGAGCTTGCGGAGAACAATATTGTGGCGCAGACAGAGCAGGTAATGAAAAACATCGGAGGTCTTTTGGAGGCTGCGGGAGTATCTTATGACAAGGTCGTTAAGACAGGATGTTTCCTTGCGGATATGGATGATTTTGCAACATTCAATGAGATTTATGCAAAATACTTTACGGCGAAACCGGCGAGAAGCTGCGTGGCAGTTAAGACTCTTCCGAAGAATGTGCTTTGTGAGGTGGAAGTGATTGCCTACCTCGGCGAATAGTCGCAAGAATAAAAAAATCAAAATTGCACACAATAGCAGAGAAGCAAATGTTTCTCTGCTATTTTTTGTGCTTATGTATTAGCAGTGGCTAACACATGAGCACACGGACGGAAAGGAACAACTATGGATATCGCAAGCTATGTAAATGCATTCTGGGTGGGCGGACTGATCTGTGCCGTCGTTCAGATTTTATTGGAAAAGACGAAACTTATGCCGGGAAGAATTATGGTGATTCTGGTCTGCCTCGGTGCGGTCTTAAGTTTTGTGGGAGTGTACGAACCGTTTGTGGAATTTGCGGGCGCAGGCGCGACGGTCCCGCTCATTGGATTTGGGAATGTGCTGATGAAAGGCGTAAAAGAAGCCGTCGATCAGAACGGCTTTCTCGGACTTTTTATGGGTGGTTTTAAGGCGGGCGCCGTCGGATGCAGCGCCGCACTCATATTTGCATACATTGCAAGTTTTCTCTTTAAACCAAAGATTAAGAAGTAGGCTACATCTCCTCAAATCCAATCTGCATGTTGTCAAGTGACTTGCGGATTGCACTGTCCCAGAGCGCATCGAGCGATTTGTCAGGAACGAACGTGCGGAATGCGGTTCCGGTCAGACACGTAAGCGTCATGTTCTCATAGCGGAACGTCAGAATCAGTGATTTTACGAGGCCCGGGTCCGCGGTAAATTCCGGACTTGCGAGGAGTTTTTGCATATACGAATCCGGTGCCTGAAGAACAAATTTAAAAGAAAGTGGTGCTTTGTCCCCTTTGATAAAGCCAGCGAGAAGCTGTCTGTGCTCGCCCCAGAGGGAGAACTCGCGTGAGGTTAGCTGCGGATAATTTTCAATTTCTTCGGAAGAAAAATATTCCGGATGCAGTCTTCCTTCCATAAAGAGCGAAATGTCTTTTGTTACGGAAATCTCCTGCATCGAGAACTGGTCAAACGATGTCGAGTGAAGCAATGTCTGCATCATTTTTTTGATATCGGTTATTTTAAGTGCAATCATAAATGACTCCTTTTCTTTTTATAGTTTAATATATGTCTTCTGAAAAATCCATAAGGAAAAGAGTTTTTTCTCTTTTCAAATGTAAAAACCTATGCTATGATATGTAGTAATCAAAACTACATCTAAGCAGACGGAGGGAGTAATGTCATACAAGATTATACTGGACAGTTGTGGTGAGTTACCGCAGGACTTAAAAACAGACCCACATTTCGAACGTGTTCCGCTGGAACTTCATGTCGGAGATTACAGGACGTGGGATGACGATACGTTTGATCAGGCAGATTTTCTCAGGAGAGTGGCAGAGTGCCCGACTTGTCCGAAGTCTGCATGTCCCTCGCCGGAGCGTTATATGAAGGCTTATGACTGCGGAGCACAGGATATTTACGTTGTTACATTGTCCGGAAATTTGAGCGGAAGTTTCAACAGCGCCAATGTAGGAAAAGATATGTTTCTCGAGAACAATCCGGATAAAAATGTTTTTGTGTGCGATTCATGTTCTGCATCTGTCGGACAGACGCAGATTGCACTTTTTATTCACAAGCTTGCGCAAAAAGGACTTCTTTTTGATGAGATTACGGAGAAGGCGAAGGCGTTCCGGGATGACTTGGATACGTATTTTATTTTAGACAATTTGGAAACACTCCGCAAAAACGGACGACTTTCCAAGGTAAAAGCATTCGTGGCATCTACACTTTCCATTAAGCCGGTGATGGGAGCTACTGATGACGGAAATATTATTCAGAGGGGACAGGCAATCGGAATGAAAAAGGCCATGCAGAAAATGGTGGATTTGATTGCCAGAGAGAAACCGGATTCCGAGAACAGGACAGTAATGATTTCACATTGTAATTGCAGGGAAAGAGCAGAAATTTTCAGAGACGTTCTCCTCTCCAAAATGAAATGCAAAGATTTGATCATGTTGGATACTGCAGGAATCAGCAGTATGTACGCCAACGACGGCGGTTTTATCGTAACATTGTAGTTAAAATTTTAAGAAACGACCGAAAAGAGAGTATTCGAGTGCTTCTCCGTTGGAGAGCCGGATGCTCTTTTTTGTTTCTTCTTTTATGTGGTCTTTGTTGACGAGAAGATTTCCCGGTTTTACCGAAAATTCGTCAAAGTCTCCCAGATAGCGCTTCAAATCATCGAAACCGCCGGTGCTCTCAAGGACACTTCCGTCGGTGAAGTGGTAGCAGAGGCGATGCTCTTTTTCGAAAGCGCGGGCATAGAGAATCGTTGCGCGCGACACGTAGTGTGTATCGGTGTCAGTGCGCAGTTCGACAAGGTCGAGCCGGCTCTGCATTTTTTCGAGCTCCAGATGAATATCACAAAGAAGCTTATGAAGCGGAGCGGTCAGAATCGGTTTGTCGAGTGTGTAAAGTCCCTGGATGGCAGTTTCGTGCTGGAACGGTGCATCTGCATGTTTGCATACGGTAATCAGTCCCGGCGCACTTTTTTCTTTGAGTTTGCGTGCGACTTCCATAGAATGTGCTACGTCGTTGTCAAAGTCCAGAATGAAGAGATCGTAGCGCATGCACGCGTGCAAAAAAGACGCCTCATCCCCGTAGGAATCCACAAAAAGTGTTCCGATGGAGGCGGCCAGGGCAGTGTTTGCGCGCCCTAAAAGACGTTCTGTTTGCTTTCTGTCTGCGATGTTATCTGCTACGACTGCGATGTGCATAGTGTTCTCCTTGTAAAAAGGAGCGCTGCCGCACATGCGACAGCACTCAGCTAAATCATTATAAAATACTGAACTGAAGCGGTGACTGCCATAAGAGATACAGGCAGATAAGCTGAACAATCAGTATAAACGGCATTCCGTAGAGGAAATACCAGTGACGCGTTTTGTGATGGAAGGTAAACATTCCGAGTGTGCTTCCGAGGCTTCCGCCGAAGATGGCAAACAGGAATAATGTTGCTTCCGGAATACGCCACGCTCTTTTTTTTGCTTTGTATTTGTCAATTCCCATCAGGGCAAAAGACACAAGATTCATCATAACGACATATGAAATGATGATTAAAACTACGTCCATAACTACCTCAGATTATTTGCCTTCTACTTCGTTCATTTTCATTGCGCGAACCTTTGTGGATAAACCAAAGAGGTTGATGAATCCTTCTGCATCGTGGTGGTCATATAAATCACCTGTTGTGAAGGATGCAATGCTCTCGTTGTAGAGAGAGTATGGAGAAGTAGTTCCTGCTTTGATAATGTTACCTTTGTATAACTTGAATTTCACTTCACCTGTCACATATTTCTGTGTGCTCTCAATGAAAGCCTGTGTTGCCTCGCGGAGAGGAGAGAACCATTTTCCTTCGTAAACGATCTGTGCAAAAAGGTTACCCATGTCTTCCTTCGTTCTGTATGTGTCACGGTCGAGAATGAGTTCCTCGAGCTGCTGATGAGCTTCGTAAAGGATTGTTCCGCCCGGTGTCTCGTAAACGCCGCGGCTCTTCATACCAACCACGCGGTTTTCTACGATGTCTACAATACCGATACCGTGTTTTCCGCCGAGTTTGTTTAATTCACGGATGATATCGGAAACTTTCATCTCTTTACCATTGACAGACTTCGGAACACCTGCTTCGAATGTCATTGTCACATATTCGCCTTCGTCCGGAGCTTTTTCAGGGGAAACACCGAGAACGAGTAAGTGGTCGTAGTTCGGTTCGTTGCCCGGCTCTTCGAGCTCAAGACCTTCATGGCTGATGTGCCATAAGTTACGGTCACGGCTGTAAGAGTTGTCTGCGGAGAACGGAAGGTCGATGCCATGCTGACGGCAGTATTCGATTTCTTCCTCACGTGAGTTCATTGTCCACTTGTCATTTCTCCAAGCTGCAATAATTTTAAGATCCGGAGCAAGTGCTTTGATACCGAGCTCGAAACGGATCTGGTCGTTTCCTTTTCCTGTTGCACCGTGGCAGATGGCAGTTGCGCCTTCTTTACGTGCAATCTCAACAAGTCTCTTTGCGATAGCAGGACGGGCCATAGATGTTCCGAGTAAATATTTGTTCTCGTAAACAGCATGTGCCTGTACGCAAGGAACTACATATTCATCACAAAATTCATCCGTGATGTCTTCGATATATAATTTTTCCGCACCGGAAAGTTTGGCTCTTTCCTCTAAGCCGTCCAATTCACTTTCCTGTCCGCAGTCTACACAGACACAAACCACTTCATAATCGAAGTTCTCTTTGAGCCACGGAATGATGGCTGTCGTATCCAGTCCGCCGGAATACGCTAAAATAACTTTTTCTTTCATAAGTATGCCTCCATTATGTATTTTTAAAAATTGTTTTTGAAACTCTTTTACTAATATACATCATTATTTTGCATAATGCAAGCATAAAATAATGCATAAAAATATGAATATTCGCGAAAAATGTGCATAAAATGAAAAAAAGCTTGCATATTATGCATTGCGGACGTATAATTATGCAACAAAGAGAAAAGCCGGACGGAAAGAACGCATAAAATATAGGAAAGAACTTGAACGAAATGCGATTTTAAAGTATGATATAAACGGTTTGTCCGTGCGCAGACAGCGGCACGAGCACAGGATACAGGAGGAAGGAACATGATTAAGGCAGGAATTATCGGGGCAACCGGTTATGCGGGAGGAGAGCTTGTAAGACTTCTCACACAGCATAAGGAAGTGGAGATTAAATGGTACGGCTCCAGAAGTTACATAGATAAGAAATACGCGAGCGTGTACGGCAATATGTTTGAGATTGTGGAAGACACATGTCTCGATGACAATATGGAGGAACTGGCAAAGCAGGTGGATGTCATTTTTACAGCCACACCGCAGGGATTTTGCGCTTCCGTGATGAACGATGAGATTTTAGATCAGGTAAAAATCGTGGACCTGTCTGCGGATTACCGCATTAAGGATGTGAGCGTCTACGAGAAATGGTACGGAATTGAGCACAAATCGCCGCAGTACATTGAGGAGGCGGTGTACGGACTTTGCGAGATTAACCGCGAGGACGTTAAGAAGGCAAGGCTCGTTGCCAATCCGGGATGTTACACGACATGTTCCATCCTGACAGCTTATCCGCTTGTGAAGGAAGGGCTGATTGACACGGCAACACTCATCGTGGATGCAAAGAGCGGAACGTCCGGTGCAGGACGAGGCGCCAAGCTCCCGAATTTGTATTGCGAAGTGAATGAGAATATCAAAGCGTATGGCGTGGCAAGCCACAGACATACTCCTGAAATCGAGGAGCAGCTCGGTTACGCGGCGGGCAAAGAGATTATGATTAACTTTACACCCCACCTTGTACCGATGAATCGCGGTATTTTGGTAACGGAGTATGCAACACTCACAAGAAAACCGGACGGCTCGCTTCCGACTTACGAGGAAATCAAGGCTGTCTATGATAAATATTACAAAGACGAGAAATTTGTCCGCGTGCTGGAAAAAGATGTGCTTCCGGAGACGAAATGGGTAGAGGGAAGCAACTATGTGGACGTAAACTTTAAGATTGATGAGCGTACCGGCAGAATCATTATGATGGGCGCGCTTGACAATGTGGTGAAAGGGGCAGCAGGACAGGCAGTTCAGAACATGAACCTCATGTTCGGCCTTAAGGAGAGCGAAGGACTTGAGCTCGTTCCGATGTTCCCGTAAGATTTGAGAAAAACGTAAGAGGAAACAATATGATTCGCGCAATGCAGATTACAGATTATGATCAGGTATATAAGCTTTGGAAAACAATCAAGGGTTTTGCAATCCGCAGCATTGACGACTCGAAGGAGGGCGTAGAGCGCTTCCTGAGGCGGAATCCGGGCATCAGCGTGGTGGCGGAGGAAGACGGTAAGGTTGTCGGAGCGATTTTGTGCGGACACGACGGACGCAGAGGATGTCTTTACCATGTGTGTGTCGACCCTGAGTATCGTCTGCGCGGTATCGGTAAGGAGATGGTTGTATTCTGTATGAATGCTCTGCACAGCGAAGGAATCAATAAGGTCTCGCTGATTGCATTTACTGCCAACGATATCGGAAATGCATTTTGGAAAGAAATCGGCTGGACGAAGCGCGAAGATTTAAATTATTACGATTTTACACTAAATAAAGAAAATATAGTACAGTTTAATCAGTAAGCCGAGGCTAACTGCGAAAGGCTCGCAGAGCGCAGTCGGAGGAAAAGAGGAGAATCATGAACAAGAAAGATATGAATCAGATTATGGCAAAGGCGGAGGTGCTCATCGAGGCGCTCCCTTATATCCAGCAGTTTAACCGTCGTATCATCGTTGTAAAATACGGCGGAAGTGCGATGGCGAATCCGGAACTGCAGAGAAACGTTATCAAGGACGTTACCCTTCTGAAACTCGTTGGTTTTAAACCGATTATCGTGCATGGCGGCGGTAAGGAAATCAGCAGCTGGGTGGAAAAGGTAGGAAAGGAAGCACAGTTTATCAACGGACTCCGTGTGACGGATGCAGAGACAATGGAAATTGCCGAGATGGTGCTCTCCAAAGTAAACAAACGTCTCGTGACGATGGTGGAAGAACTCGGTGTCAAAGCCATCGGTATCAGCGGAAAGGACGGCGACCTTCTGCATGTGGATAAGAAATTGTCAAACGGACAGGATATCGGTTTTGTCGGCGATGTGAAAGCGGTCAATCCGAAAATCTTGTTTGATTTGCTTGAAAATGACTATCTTCCGATTGTTGCACCGATCGGTATCGATGACAATTATGATACATACAATATCAACGCGGACGATGCTGCCTGTGCTATCGCCAAGGCGGTCGGCGCGGAAAAACTCGCGTTCCTTACAGACATCGAAGGACTTTATCGCGACATCAACGACAAGTCAAGCTTCATCTCACGTCTGACAGCGACGGCAGCAGATGAGCTGATTGGAGAGGGATGTATCGGAGGAGGAATGCTTCCGAAATTGAACAACTGCACGGATGCAGTGAAAAACGGCGTTGGCCGTGTGCATATTCTGGACGGAAGAATTGCCCATTGCTTACTTTTGGAAATCTTTACAAACGAAGGAATCGGTACGGCGATTGTGAAAGATGAAGGAGAGATGTTGAAATGATGATGCAGGAATATATTGAGCAGGCGGAACAAGACCTGCTTCATACTTATAACCGCTATCCGGTCGTATTTGACCATGGCGACGGAGTGCATTTATATGACATCGAAGGAAAGGAATACCTTGATTTCGTGTCAGGTATTGCAGTGTTTGCACTCGGTTACAATAATAAGGCGTACAATGATGCGTTAAAGGCTCAGATAGACAAGCTTTTACACACATCCAATTACTATTACAATGTTCCGGCCATTGAGGCGGCGAGAAAGCTCAAGGACGTTTCCGGAATGGACCGTGTCTTTTTCACAAACAGCGGCGCGGAAGCGCTTGAAGGCATGATTAAAACGGCGCGTAAATATGCGTACACTAAGGACGGAAGTACGGACCACGAAATCATTGCGATGGAGCATTCGTTCCACGGACGTACGATGGGGGCGCTTTCTGTGACGGGCAATCCGAATTATCGTAAGGCGTTTGAGCCGATGATAGGAAATGTGAAGTTTGCGCAGCTCAACGATTTTGACAGCGTGCTTGCGCAGGTGACGGACAAGACATGTGCGATTTTGTTTGAAACCGTACAGGGTGAGGGCGGAATTTATCCGGCGACGGAGGAGTTTATGCAGAAAGTCCGCGCGCTCTGTGACGAGAGGGACATTCTTCTCATGCTTGACGAAGTGCAGTGCGGAATGGGAAGATGCGGCGAGATGTTTGCATGGCAGCGTTACGGAATCAAGCCGGATGTGATGGCTTCCGCGAAAGCACTTGGATGCGGTGTTCCGGTCGGCGCATTTATGATGACGGAAAAGGTCGGACAGGCTTCGCTTGTGCCGGGGGATCACGGAACGACTTACGGCGGTAACCCGTTTGCATGTGCAGCTATCAGCAAAGTGCTCGATTTGTTCGAGGAACAGAATATTTTAGAAAATGTAAGAGAGGTTGGCGCATATCTTGAGCAGAAGCTTGAGATGCTGACGGAAAAATACGATTTTGTACAGACACACCGTGGTGTGGGACTTTTGCAGGGACTGGTGCTTGACAAACCGGTCGGTGACATCATCAAACAGGCGCTTTCGGAAGGGCTTGTGCTGATTAATGCGGGTGCGAACATCATCCGTTTTGTTCCGCCGCTTGTTGTGACGAAACAGGATGTAGATGCAATGATAGAGATTCTTGACAAATGTCTGAAAGCTTCGTGCTAGGAAAGTGATAGGGTAATAACATGAGTTTAAGAAGCAGATTTACAGCGGTACTTCTCGTGGTTGCGATGCTCGGATTTACTGCTTATCAGGGGCTGAACGGAACGTCAGGTGCCGCAGCAACAGATGTGCTCGGTGGTAAAGAGACGATTCATGTCTGGTATACGGACGAGGCGCTGACGGATTACATGAACAGCCGGGCGCTTGAGTTTATGGAGCAGAATGAGGATGTCCGCGTTGTTCCGACTCTTGTGTCCGCAGTGGAATATCTGGAGACGATAGGTGAGGCGACGATGGGACAGGATGTGTACCCGGATGTGTATCTTATCAGCAATGACAGTCTGGAAAAAGCATATATGGCAGGGCTTGCGACGGAGATTACGGACCCGGAGCAGAAGGTAAACAGCGCCCTCTTCCCTGAGACAGCGCTGAAATCAGTTACTTATCAGGGCGAAAAGGTTGCATATCCTTTTTATTATGAGACCTCCGTTTTTCTTTACAACCGTACGTATTTAGATGCGATGGCAAAGACCAAAGCAGAGGCGCTTGCATCGCAGGCCGAAGCGGATGCTGAGGCAGCAGAAGGGGAGGAGACGGAGCCGGTTGTGATACCGACCGGAGCGGATGACCTGATTCCGCAGTCGTTTGACGATATTCTGGCACTGGCGGACGAATACGATGCACCGGAAGGTGTGGAGGCAATTCTTAAGTGGGATGTGTCTGATATTTTTTATAATTACTTTTTTGCAGGTAACTACATGGACATCGGCGGTGAGACAGGAGATGATTCGGGCATTGTCGATGTGTATAATGAGCAGTCGGTTGCATGTATGCAACTGTACCAGAGCTTAAATCAGTTCTTCTCCATCGAGGCGGACGAGACGGATTATGAGCTTGTACTCGACGAATTTATACAGGGGAAAACATTGTTTACGGTTGCGACGACCGATGCCATCGAAAAGATCGAGCAGGCGAAGGCGGAAGGGACCTTTACATGGGAATACGGCGTGACAACAATGCCGGACATCAATGCAGACCTTGCAACGCGTGCACTTTCCGTGACGAACACGGTTGTGGTAAACGGGTTCGGCGAAAAGAAGGATTACGCTAACGCATTTGCATCTTATCTGGCGTGCGACGCGGATGTGTCCTTGTATGAGAGGACGGGCAAGCTTGCGGCAAACAGCAGCGTGGCATATGACAATCCGGTCATTGCGGCGGCGATGGATTCCTACGCGGAGAGCGCAAGTCTTCCGAAGATTATGCAGGCGAGCAATTTCTGGGTGCAGCTCGAGGTGGCGTATACCGGAATCTGGCAGGGCGAAGATGCGGACGCGAGAATGCAGAGCCTTGAGGAGCAGATGCTGAAACAGATTCAATAAGATGAATAAAAACCAATCATTCGGACATGATGAACATAACAGGAGGTCATGGGAATGATTGGTTTTTTGATTGCAATTGCATCGGGAATATTGATGAGTCTGCAGGGTGTTTTCAATACGGCGGTTACAAAAAATTCAACGATTTGGTCATCCGCAGGTTTTGTGCATTTTACGGCGCTGATTGTCTGTTTGGCCGCGTGGCTTTTTACGGAGCGGACCGGATTTTCGGATGTTCTTGCCGTGCGTCCGCGCTATCTTCTGACAGGAGGTCTGATTGGCGCTTTTATTACCTACACGGTCATTGTCAGTATGGATAAAATGGGACCGGCGAAAGCGGTAATGTTTATTGTGGTAGCACAGCTGATCAGCGCATATCTGATAGAGGTGTTTGGGTGGTTCGGCGTGGAAAAACAACCGCTCAGCATGCAAAAAATCATCGGAATGATTGTCGCAATTTCGGGGATTATTTTGTTTAAATGGGAGTAAAATTTTCTTGCTATAAAAAGATATTTGGAATACAATAAAAAAGCAATGACATAGAGGGGCTCTTTTTTGAATAAGGAGACTATGTTATGCGGAAAATTAAAAATAAAGTAACTTGTATCACAGGCTGTCTTGTTTTGACAGTCTTGCTCTTTTGCGGTTGCAGCAGGGAAAGCGACCTGGTGATTTCGACGGCGGATCCGGTTGAGGCAGAAGAGACGGTGTCGGAGCCGGCAGAAGATGTGGCCTCCGGACAGGAGAGCAGCGTTTTGCAAAACGAGCAACCCGCGACGATATATGTACAGGTAACAGGGGCAGTACGAAATCCGGGCGTGTATGAACTTCCGGAGGGTTCCAGGGTGTTTGAGGCGGTGCAAAAGGCCGGCGGAATGACAGATGATGCGGCCCCGGAATCTGTCAATCAGGCAGTGGAAGTGGCGGATGGAGCGATGATTGTACTGTATACCAAACATGAGTGGGGGGAAAGGGTACAGAGCACAGATACCATGCAAAGTGATGCGTTACCGGAAAATGCCGGGAGTTCGGACGGACGTGTCAATATCAATACGGCCGATTTGGAGCAGCTCTGTACGATTCCGGGCATCGGGCAGACGCGTGCGCAGAGCATTATTACATACAGGGAACAGAACGGAGCCTTTGGCTGCGTTGAGGATATTATGAAAGTAAGCGGGATCAAAGACGGTCTCTTTGAGAAAATAAAAGATAAGATTAAAGTGTAAAGGATGAAGAAGATGGCGAACAGAGTTTTGGTAGTGGATGATGAAAAACTGATTGTGAAAGGAATCCGTTTCAGTCTGGAACAGGACGGAATGGAAGTGACATGTGCATATGACGGAGAGGAAGCTCTGCAGTATGCCAAAGAGCAGTCGTTTGACATTATTCTGCTCGATGTGATGCTCCCGAAACTGACGGGGTTTGAAGTTTGCCAGCAAATCAGGGAGTTTTCCAACGTACCGATTATCATGCTGACCGCCAAAGGCGATGACATGGACAAGATTCTCGGGCTGGAATACGGAGCCGATGACTATATTACAAAACCTTTTAATATTCTTGAAGTAAAAGCGCGCATCAAAGCGATTATCCGCAGGGCAGCAAAGAATGCGCCGAAAAAAGAGAAGGATACAACGATTGTCTCCGGCGATATGACCATCGAGCGCGACAACCGACGTGTATCGATTGCAGGCAGAGAGATCAATCTGACGGCAAAAGAGTTTGATGTGCTGGAGCTTCTTGCGACGAATCCGAATCAGGTATACAGCAGGGAAAAATTGCTTACTCTCGTGTGGGGAGCGGATTATCCGGGCGATGTGCGCACGGTGGATGTTCATATCCGTCGTTTGCGCGAGAAGATTGAAACCAATTCGAGTGAACCGAAGTACGTGCATACCAAATGGGGCGTTGGCTATTATTTTAAAGGGTGAGGAAGACATTGAAGACCATATGGAAGAGATTATTTAACAAAATACCGGGTCTGCGAAGTTTGAAATACCGTATCTTTTTCATTATTCTGGCAGTCGGAATCATTCCGACGATGATACTTCGTTATGCGATTCTTCAAAATTATGAGGAGCGCGCAGTCAGTGTGCGTATCAGCGATGTACAGAACCAGTTTAAAATTCTTGCGGATCACCTGATTACATACAATTATCTTTCGGATACGTCCTCAGAGGTTGTAAACGCCGAGCTTGCCATGCTTGCGGAACTTTACGACGGACGTGTCATCATTATTGACCAGAACTGTAATATCATAAAGGATACGTATGCCATCAGCGAAGGGAAAACCATCATATCGGAGGAAGTAATGCTCGGTATGAAAGGTCAGACTTCGTCTAATTATGATGCGCATAACCAGTATATTGAAGTGATTACACCAATCATTGAAACGAAGCCGAAGGAGGAGACGTCGGAGCCGGAAACGGATGCTGTTATCCAGGATGATGTCGCGGCAAAAAGTGTTATGTTAACCAGTGTGTCGACGGATAACATTGCGACTAATGTTGAGATATTGAGAAGCCAGGCGACGACGCTTCAGATGCTCGCGGTGGTTGTTCTTCTGGCGCTTGCATGGTTCCTCGCCAATGTGCTCGTCAAGCCGTTTGACCGTGTCACGACGGCCATTCGAGAGACGAAGGAAGGGTTTAATACCGAGGCAATCAGTGTCATGGACTATGAGGAGACGGAGCATATTATCACAGCGTTCAATGAGTTGCTTGGGCGGATGCGAGTGCTTGACGAGTCGCGTCAGGAATTTGTTTCCAATGTCTCGCACGAGCTCAAAACGCCGATTACGTCCATGAAGGTACTTGCGGATTCCCTGATCGCGCAGGAGAATGTTCCGGTGGAATTATATCAGGAATTTATGGTGGATATCGCAGATGAGATAGAGAGAGAAAATAAAATCATTAACGACTTGCTTTCCCTTGTAAAAATGGACAAAACATCGACGGATATGAACATCGAAAACATCAGCTTAAATGAGCTGATTGAGCTTATATTAAAGCGGCTCCGTCCGATTGCAAAGCAGAGACATATTGACGTGCTTTACGAAAGTGAGAGAGAAGTGCATGCGGAAGTCGACGAGGTGAAGCTGACGCTCGCGCTCTCCAACTTTGTGGAAAACGGCATCAAATATAACAATGAGTACGGTTATGTAAAGGTTTCGTTAAATGCTGACCACCAGTATGCAACGATTGTTGTTGAGGACAACGGTGTCGGTATTCCGGAAGAAGAACTGGAGCATATATTTGAGAGATTTTACCGTGTCGACAAATCACATTCAAGAGAAATCGGAGGTACCGGTCTGGGGCTTGCCATTGCAAGAAACGCCATCCTCATGCATCGAGGATTCATTGAGGTGGAGAGTGAGGAAGGGGCAGGTACGCAGATTACCATCCGAATACCGATTATTTTTGTAAGCAAATAAGGAAGAGGAATGAATATGAGAAAAAGCAGCATAATTCTGATTGTGCTTGCCCTGCTTTGTCTTACCGGATGTCATCGCAGCGACCCGGCACAGGAGGGACAGGCCCATTCGATTTATGAAGTGAATAAGGAAGAAACGAAGGTTGTGGAGCGCACGATTTACACGAAGGAGACAGATGTGGTAGAACTTGTCCGTGTCTATACGGATGAACTTGCCCGTGTTTCGGATAATGCAGACACAAGACCGGCCATTCCGTCGACGGTAACATTGAACAGTTGCTCTTTTGCGGAGGGGACGATAACGCTGGATTTCGCACCGAATTATGCTACGATGAGCCGTATGGGGGAAATACTTTCCCGCGCGGCGATTGTGCGCACGCTGACACAGATCGAGGAAGTAAAATATGTCACGTTTCTGGTGGATGGGAATCCTTTGCTCAACCAATCGGGAGTACCGGTCGGAGTCATGACGGCAGAACAGTTTATTGATAATTCCGGAAATGTGATTAATACGGAGGAGATTGCTTCTCTTTTCCTTTATTTTACGAACAAAGATGGAAACAAACTTGTCAAGGTGAATCGGGAAGTTGCCTACAGCAGTAATATTGCATTGGAAAAACTTGTGGTGGAGCAGCTTATCAAAGGAGTCAAAGAAAGTGAGGATGCTTATTCTGTGCTGAATCCGAATACGGATGTCGTTGCTGTCACCGTGCGTGACGGTGTCTGCTATGTCAATTTGGATGATGATTTCCTTGTCCCGACAACGAATGCAAGTGCGGAAGTTGTGATTTATTCCATTGCCAATTCGCTCGTAGAGCTCAGCAATGTCAACAAAGTTCAATTCTTTGTCAACGGAGAAAATGAATTGACATACAAAGAAACCATGTCTCTTTCAGAAGTTTACGGAAGAAATTTAGAGCTGATGGAAGGAGACTCATAGGCAGAAGGAGAGATATATATGAGAAGACCACTGTGTCTGTTTGTTATCTCTTTTGCCGTTGTCAGTTTTTTGATACAGATGTTGGTGGCGTCGCCCTTGTCCGGGGCGGCGCCGGAAGGTAGCCCCGGACTTACGGGGGGAACACAGATATATCTGACAGGGCGTTTGCACAAAAAAGAGATAAAGAACAATCGTCTGATTTATTATCTGAAGGACGTTTCCGTTGCGGAGACGAACCTCAAATCCAATTTAAACAAAAATTCTAAAGAACATTCAACACAAATTCCAACACAAAACAATATATGGGATAAGCAGCAGCGCGGCGCAATCTGCTATATGACGGGGGAAACTTCCGGCTTGGAGGCAGTATCTGTTTCTGAGGGTTTTTCTATGCATCCGGTAGGGTGCTGGCTGCATATTAGAGGGACCGCTTTGCCGTTTGACCGGGCAGAAAACGACGGACAGTTTGATGCAGCGGAATATTACGAGAGCATCGGATATGGGCTGCGGCTTTGGGACGGGGAAGTGTTGTCACACGGAGAGAGATACGATTCTTTGGGCGAATTTTTGGTTAACATAAAAATGTCTTCAATCTCCCGGTTGCAGCGGTATATGCAACCCGAGCATGCAGGGATATTAAGCGCAATGCTTTTCGGTGATAAGACGTCGATGGATGCAGAAATCAAAAACTTATATCGGAAAAACGGAATTGCGCATGTTTTGGCAATTTCCGGACTTCACATTTCTCTGCTCGGGATGATGGGGTATCGCATTTTGCGCAGGCTGCGGATTCCTCCCCGTCTTTGTTCTCTGCTTGGGATGTTTCTGGTATTGGTTTACATAAAAATGATTGGTTTCGGTATATCATCATTCCGTGCAGTGTGTATGTTTATGTTGTATATGCTTGCTGATTTATTGGGGCGGACATATGATTTGAAGACAGCGCTTGCTTTTTCGGCCTTGCTTTTACTTGCAGATGACCCGGCGACGCTTAGTCAAGCCGGATTTCTTTTGTCCTATCTGGCGGTGTTATCTCTTGCTGTCGTAAATCCGGTGCTTCAGGCAGATAGCAGGAGGCGTATGGAATTTGAGCGTCAGCAGCGCCGGAGGTCCTCTCATCCGGTGCGCGAATTTGGGCGGAGGATTTTTACTGCGCTCCGGTCAAGTCTTTTGGCAGGTTTCAGTGTTCAGGTCTTACTTTTTCCAATCACACTGTGGTTCTATTATGAATTTCCTCCATATTCCTTTTTTCTTAATTTAATGGTTATTCCGTGTATGAGTGTCGTCCTTATCAGTGGTATTATCGGTACGCTTCCTCTCCCCGGATGTGGTTTTGCACTTGGTGTGGCAGATGCAATCCTTTCGTTTTATAAATGGCTTTGCAGTCTGACAGAGGAACTTCCGGGAGCTCTGATTGTAACCGGAAGACCGGCAGTTTGGCAGATGGTTATTTATTATGGTCTGATTATGCTTTGGCTTGTCTGTGAGAGTCGGAGCAGGGAAATTCAGCATTGGGACATTCAGCGCAGGGGGCTCCGGCTCAGGAGCCCCCGATTCAGGGGCATATGGTTTGGAGGGCGGAGCTTTTTATTTCCTCGCTTTTGTTTTCCACTTCTGTGTATGCTCATATTCTTTGTGCCGGTGCACCATGAAAACCGCGTGGACATGCTTTCGGTCGGACAGGGTGACTGTATCTGTATACGGGATTCAAAGGGACATGTGGCGCTTGTGGACGGCGGCAGTACGGATGTCTCTGATGTGGGCGAATATCGGCTTTTGCCGTACCTAAAATATCATGGGATTTCAGAGATAGATGTTGTCTTTTTGTCGCATGCGCATGAGGACCATTATTCCGCCATTTGCGAGTTGCTTGCGACGGAGGGCAAGGAGGGGGTGCGCGTTCGTACACTTTGTCTGACGGAGTATGGGTTTGAGGAGATTGTTTCGCCGGCCCGCCGGGCCGGATGCGAGATTGTATATCTTAACGCCGGAGATGTGCTTTCCTGTGGGGAGATGGATTTTACGGTTGTATATCCGGATGTTTCCGGGGGCAATGTTTCCGGGGGCAATGGAGGTCTGATGTCTGCAACCGGAGGGGGAGGAGTTTCGGCGGACGAAAACGACCGCTCCATGGTGCTTCTCGGGACGCTCGGCGGGTTTTCGATGCTCTTTACCGGAGACATTTCGTCCGCCTGCGATGCGGAGGTTATCCGAAGCCTGCGCGACATGGGAGTTCAAAAAATCAACTGCCTTAAAGTGGCGCACCATGGTGCGCGGACTTCGACGTGCACGGAGCTTTTGGAGGCGTTTGATTTTGATGTGGCGCTGATTTCCTGCGGAAAAGACAATTCCTACGGACATCCCCACAAGGAACTTCTTGAGCGCCTTCGTGCCACAGGGTGCGAGGTGTTTATTACGGCTGAAAGCGGGCAAGTAGGATTGAAGATAGGGGAGGAAATAGTATTGGATGCTTTTGAGTGAAATTTTAGGAAATAACCGACTATTTGGTAAAATTAAGAATTTAGTCGGGGCAATATGGGGAGAGATTACCGACTGGAAAAGAAGTGTATGCATTTAGTCGGGAAAGAGAAAAGAACCTAGACCGACTGGACTGAAGAAGGAAGAACTTAGTCGGGGACTCGGGAGCGGAATAGACCGACTACATTCAAAAAAGCGATTTTCAGTAGGGGCGAGGACAGAAAAGGTGACCGACCTAAACATTAAAACACAAATCAAGTCGGGACAGGGAAAAAAATAATACCCGACTACAGACCAAAAACATCAATTGAGGAGGAAAAAAGGATGAAAACAATGAAGACAGTATTGCTCGAAGAAGTAAATCAACTGGAAAAAATAGTAAAGAGAGCGAAAGAAAGATTGGAGGGGGCGCCGAAAGGGTATTTACGAATCAATAATAAGAAGGGAAGGACAGAATATTATTACAAGAGCGAAGAAGAACGGGAAAAAAGAAGAAAAAACGGGCGATATCTGAAAAAGAGTGAGATGAACTTGGCCAAAGCGATTGCGCAGAGGGATTACGACACACGCATAGTAGAATGTGCAAAAGCAAGAATTGAAGCAATCAACCGATTTTTAAAGAAATATGAGAGGAATGGGTTGGCGGAAGCTTACGAAAAGACAAACAGACAACGCAGACTTTTGATTTCACCGGAGATCATACCGGATAATGAATATATAAAACAATGGATGGAAGTTGAATACACCGGAAAGCCGTTTTTAGATGACGAGAATGAGATTATTACAGAAAGAGGGGAGCGTGTAAGGTCAAAGTCGGAAAAAATTATTGCTGATAAATTGTATGCATTGGGAATCCCTTATCGATATGAATATCCGATAACTCTTGAGGGGAATATTGTCATCTATCCGGATTTTACGATTCTTCGGGTTTCGTCGAGAGAAGAGGCGTATTTGGAACATTTTGGAAGGATGGATGACCCGCAGTACGTAGAAAAAACACTTTATAAACTTGCGACTTATGAGAGGAACGGAATATTCTTGGGGCTGAATTTGTATGTGACTTTTGAGACGGGGAGGAAAGCACTTAACAGTAGGGATTTAAATACCCTCCTGAGAAGCTTGTTTTGTGAACAATAAAAAAATCCCCCTGCGTCACCTGTTGCTTGTGACGTTGCGTAATATGTTATATGATGTACATAGAACCCGATAGCAGCGGGCAAAAACGGAGGAAAATATAATGCTGAAAATCAGTCATTTGACCAAACATTACAAAGGAAGTAACAAAGGGGTCACGGATGTCAATATTCATGTGGAGAAAGGCGATATATATGCGTTTATCGGTCATAACGGGGCCGGAAAGACAACCACGCTCAAATGCATCACGGGAATTCAGGGGTATGACAGCGGGGATGTCATCATTGGCGGAATGAATTTAAAAGAAGATATGATGCAGTGTAAGCGGAGTTTTGCGTACATTCCGGACAATCCTGATTTGTTTGAGTATCTGACCGGAATACAATATCTGAATTTTGTGGCGGACGTTTTTGAGGTTCCGGAAGAGGAGAGAGAGCAGCGTATCCGAAGTTATGCGGATATGTTCGAGATTACAGAGTCACTCGGTGACCTTATTTCTGGATATTCACACGGGATGAAGCAAAAGCTTGCGCTTATTTCGGCACTGGTGCATAAGCCGAAACTATGGATTTTGGATGAGCCGTTTGTCGGACTGGACCCGAAAGCGTCGCTTGTGCTGAAAAATATTATGAAAGAAACATGCGCGGAGGGAGGCGCGGTCTTTTTCTCGACGCATGTTTTGGAAGTGGCTGAAAAGCTTTGTAATAAAGTCGCGATTATCAAAGAGGGAACTGTAATTGCAAGCGGTGTCATGAGTGAGGTTGTAAAAGATGCGGGTTCTCTTGAGTCTCTGTTTATGGAGGTGTTGGATCATGAGGCAGACTAGGCTTCTTACAAAGCTGGAACTCTGTAATCTGTACGGGCTCAACATCATTCGCAAAACAAAGGATACGGAGTTTAAGAAAAAAGCACGGATTTTCGGAGTCATCATTGCGCTGATTCTCGCGATGGTGTTGTCGTATATCGTGGCGCTCTGCGCAGGACTTGCGGTTCTCGGAGCGGCGGATGTGATACCGGCGTATCTCATTTTCATTGCAAGTTTCTTTACTGTGTTTTTTGACGTGTTTAAAATCGGCGGAGTTATCTTCCGTCAAAAAGGCTACGATATGATATCCTCATTGCCGCTTTCGGACGGAGCGGTCGTGGTAAGCCGCTTTGTGCGGATGTACGTGGAGAGTCTGATTGTGGCGGTTCTCATATTTGCTCCGGGACTTACGGTGTATGCTGTGTTTGAACATCCGGCGATTAGCTTTTATCTGTTGGCAGTCCTCGTTATTGCAACGGTTCCGCTTCTTCCGCTGGCGCTCTCGGTATTTCTCGGAACGCTGATTACGGCGGCTTCGTCACGCATGAAGCACAAGGCAATGGCGGAAGCAGGATTTTCACTCCTCCTTGTCATCGGCGTTTTAGTTCTGAGTATGAGGCTGTCGGGTGTGGAAGATGATTTCTCACTTGAGATGCTCAAACAGTTTTCCGAAACAGCAACCCGTGCGATGGAAAAAGCCTATCCGCCCGCAGTGGCGATAGGACGTGCGATGACAACTTCCGGTGTGGTGGAATGTATAGTGTTTGCAGTTGTTTCCGTACTTGTAACCGCTGCTGTGATGTGGATTGTAAAGCAAAGGTTCCATGCCGTCTGCCGGAGTCTTTATACGACAGTTGCAAAGCATAATTACGCAATGGGGCATTTGAAACAAAATTCCGTGCGCAAAGCGCTGCTTATCCGCGAAGCGAGACGTTATTTCGCCTCCGGACCATATGTTTCCAATACGATTATCGGTCCGGTACTCGGAGCGGTGATGGGTGTGATTCTTGCCTGCACGGATGTGGATCAAATGATTGTGCAATTTACGGCACAGATCCCTGATTCCGTGAATATGAATGTCAAAGGGGTGATTCCGCTGCTGATTGCTGCAGTGATGTCGATGATGAACGTTGTATGTATCTCTGTTTCCATGGAGGGAAAGCAGTGGTGGATTTCTAAAAATCTCCCTTTGTCTGCACGCATGATTTTTGATGCCAAGCTTTTGTTCAATCTGCTTTTGATTGCACCGTTTTATGTCGTGGCGGAAATTTGTGTGATGCTTGCGCTTCGCCCCGGTATATTTGAAGCCGTTTGGATTTTGCTTCTTCCGGCACTGCTCATTGTTTTTTCATGTGTGTTCGGACTTCGTATCAACCTTCTTTTTCCGAAGATGGATTGGGAAAATGAGACGGTGGCGGTCAAGCAGAGTGCTGCGTCGTTTCTCGGCGGCATCGGCGGAACAGTGGTGGCGCTGCTGCTGGCACTTCTGATTCTCCTCTTGCCGGGAGATTATTACAATGTTTTGTGCATGGCAGAAACGCTGCTTCTTGCCGGAATGATTGTATTATTGTACCGCAAAAACAATCGGGTGCTACTCGAGGATATATCATAACAAAACAGGAGAGACGGGACATAAAATATGTCAGCCGCCTCTCTTTTTTATAGAAAAAGAGTCTGAAATATGCTACAATAAAACAGACTATATAAAAGAGCAGGTGTACTATGCAAAAAATTGCAAATGACATAAAAGAATCGCGTTTTAAACAGATGTATCTTCTGTACGGTGAAGAGGATTATCTGAGGAAACAGTATAGGGACCGCCTGACGAAAGCACTGATTGATCCTGAGGATACCATGAATTATCACTATTTCGAGGGGAAAAACACGGTGCCGGAGAAATTGATTGATTTGGCGGAGACGATGCCCTTCTTGGCGGAGCGCCGTGTGATTGTCGTTGAGAACAGCGGATTTTTTAAAAGTGCGCAGGACAAACTCGCCGACTATCTGAAGGAGGTTCCGGAGACGACGGTCTTTCTCTTTGTGGAGGAGCAGGTCGACAAGAGAGGAAGGCTCTATAAGGCGTGCAAGGACAACGGATACGCTGCGGAGTTTGCGGCGCAGGATGAGCAGGTACTCAAACGCTGGATTCTCGGAATGATTCAGAAAGAAGGCAAGCAAATTACCCAGAGGGCACTCGACGAGTTTTTGGAGCGCACAGGGACGGATATGGCCAATATTTCCAGTGAACTTGAAAAACTGTTCTGCTACACGATGGACAAAGAAGACATTGCCTCCGCGGATGTGGATGCTGTCTGCGTGCGGCAGATTAACAACCGGATTTTTGAAATGATTGAGAAGGTGGCGGCCAAACAGCAGAAGGCGGCGCTGGATTTATATTATGATTTGATTGCGCTAAAGGAGCCGCCGATGCGTATTTTGTTTCTGATTGCAAGACAGTTTAATCTGTTGTATCAGACGAAACTTCTGCGCGGCAAAGGATATGACAACAAATCCATCGGAAGTAAGCTGTCGCTTGCGCCGTTTATTGCATCCAAGTATATGTCACAGGCTGTGAAATTTAAGACCGGGGAGCTGCGCAAGGCAATGGAGGAATGTGTTGCCGCGGAAGAGAGGGTTAAGACCGGAAAAATGTCGGATACCCTGGCGGTCGAACTGCTGATTATCAAATTCAGCAGTTAGCATAAGGTAACTATTGTAAGTAAGGAAATAAGAAAGGAAATGTTATGGAATTAATTATTTTTATTATTATTATTTCGGCAATTTTAAAATCATCCAAAAAGAAAAAAGCATCTTCTAAGCCAAATGTGCAAAGACCGCAGCAGACAAGGCCGCAGCAGGCAAGACCGCAGCAGGCAAGGCCGCAACAGGCAAGACCTCAGCAACCGACCCCGATACCGGGAAGGTCAGCACAGAACAAACCGGTGCCAAGTCGCTCCGGGGAAAAAGAAGAAATGAGTACAACGCAGATGCTTGAGGCAAAAGCACTTGCGGATGACCGGCAGGAAATGATTGAGAAACAGAAACAGCGCATGGAGAATAAAAAGCATTACGGACATCACAATTACGCCGAAAAATACATACTCGGTGATATGGTACCGAAGGGCAAAAAGATGGTTTATTGCTCGTATTGTAACGCTGAAAATCTGATACCGACATATAGTTCGGCAAGAGATTATAACTGCTATTTTTGCAGAGAAAAATTGTAAGAATGGTCTTATTGCCATTCTTTTCGAATAAGAAAGTGTGCTACAGGTAACAATATAACAATACAAAGTTGTGCATGGATAACTCCATGACAGGTGGGAAAGGACGTGACAGATATGGTAAAAACGATTACGGCAGAAAATTTTGAACAGGAAGTTATGCAGAATGAAAAGACGGTTGTGCTTGACTTCTGGGCATCATGGTGTGGCCCGTGTCGGATGTTTACACCGATTATCGAGAAGTTTGCTGAGGATAATCCGGATGTGACGGTGGGGAAAGTAAATATTGATGAGCAGGCAGAGTTGACGGAGCGCTTTAGTATCATGAGTGTTCCGACGCTTGTGATTTTAAAGGGCGGACAGATTGTGAAGAAGTCTACGGGAGTCATTAGTAAGGATGCGATTGAAGCGATGATTTCTTGAATAAAACCATTCGTAAAAAATTAAGCATAATATTATGAGGCCAAGACCGACTTCACATTTTAAGAAATACTAAAAGCCGGAAATTGTGTAAAATGCATCCGGAAAAACATCAAACTCGGAACAAAAAGACGTTGTCTTTTGTTCCTCAGACATGTGATGTTTTTCCGGATAAAACACAATTTCCGGCTTTACTATTTCTAAAAATGCTCACACGGTTTTGGCCTCATAATACCTTGCTTAATTCTTGAGCGAAATTTTATTCAAGAAATCAGCCCGCAATCACATCCTCCAATATCTTGTCCAGAACGCGCAGGGTAAATTGTTGTACGCAGTCGGCAACGCTCTCGTCGTATTCTTCGTCGTGGACGCGGGTGTTGGAAAGCATCCGTACGGATAAAAGTGGAATGTCATGCATATGGCAGATTTGTGCAACGGAGGCAGTCTCCATGTCTTCGCCGCAACTGCCAAAGGTTTCATGCATGAGGGAAATCAGGTCTTTGCGGTCGAGCCAGGCGTCAGCAGAAGAGATTTTGCCGGTCAGGATGTTGGACCCGTCAACCGGATGGTTGCATGATTGCGCAATGCGCACAAGTGCCGAATCACTGTAAAACAGGGCGACTTTTCCCGAGAACGTTTCACATCCGATGGCCTCGCACCCCAGCAGGGGATTGCTGTGTTCTGTTATGCCGACTTTAAAATTGGAGTAATTCATAATCTCCTGTCCGAGAAGGATATCTCCGCGGTGAAGAGCCGGCGAATGTCCGCCGCAGATGCCCTGGTTGATAATAAGCGACGGTAAGTGATGTTCGATGGCAAGCATAGTCGCCGCTGCCGCGTTTGTCATACCCTGCAATGTCTTTTGTACGATGACCGGATAACCCCGGTAGGAACCGGTATAAAAAGAATAGCCGCAAAGGACTTCTTCGCGGGCATCATCCAAATGTGCAATGAGGCGGCACACCTCGCTTTCCATGGCTCCCTGCAACAAAACAGGTCTTTTTTCTTTTAAATTTTCTCTGTATATTTCCATAAATAAAAGACCACTTTCTTTTTCTTTTTATGATAAGAAAAAAGGAAGTGGTCTGTCAATATTGTTATCTGAAAATAATATATGCGGTATAAAGCAGGTAACTTGCAAGACACAGAATACCTTCAACGCGGGATGTCTTGTTGCTCGTTTTTGCAAAAACAAGAATCATGATACATACGACAATCAGAATCGCTGTGTCAATGATGAGCTGAGTATTTGCATTAATCGGTGTAAGAACCGAAGCAATACCGAGGATGAACAAAATGTTAAAAATGTTCGATCCGATAGCATTTCCGAGAGCAATTCCGGTGTCACCTTTTCGGGTGGCAACAAAGGATGTCACAAGTTCGGGAAGTGAGGTTCCGATGGCAACGATGGTAAGACCAACCAGCGTTTCACTCATTCCGAGTGCCTGCGCAATCAGGCTGGCGTTGTTTACAACGAGGTTTCCGCCTCCGATGATGGCTGCAAGGCCGATGAGCATAAACAGAATACTCTTTGGTACGGACATGAGTTTAACATCTTCGCCTTCGGTTCTGTTTTTCAGCGCATTTTTGATAACAAAGAACAGGTAAACCGCCATACCGAGAAGAAGGATAAGACCTTCCGTGCGACTTAGTTTTCCGTCCAAAATCAAAACGAGAAGTGCGATGGTGATACCGATGTTGACCCAGAGATCTCTCTTTAAAATATCTTTGTGGGTTGTGACAACAAAGCAGGCGGCGCAGAGACCGATAACGCCGAGCTGATTAAAGAGATTGGAACCGATAACGTTACCGAGCGAGATGTCGCTGTTTCCGGATAATCCGGCAGTAATGCTGACAGCAGCTTCCGGGGCGCTTGTTCCCATGGCAACAATCGTAAGACCGATAATGACGGACGGTACTTTCAAAATTCCTGCAATGGACGAGGAACCATCCACGAAAAGGTCCGCACCTTTTACCAAAAGAACAAAGCCGACAATAAGTAACAAATACATCATAAAATATTTCCTCCGTTTCCGTGCAAAAAGGAAATAAAAAAGAGACCTTTATTGCACTAAAAATAAGCAATAAAAGTCTCGTCACAAACAAAAATGATTTGAAAGTGTGCTACCCGGCCTTGCGGCGTGATGACGAATAACACAACAGCTTATGATTGCTGCTGACTACTCCCTTGTATTACTATATTTATAGCATCGGACAGGGTTTTGTGTCAAAACTTTTTTTACAGCGTATTGCAAAACATACGGTCATTTGTTACGATGTTTTGAGAGGTGAATTTGGTTGAGACGAGATGTTTTTCGTAAAAATCGAATAAGTATCTTTTTGGCTTTAATATTGATGTTTGGCGGCTTCAGCATGGCGGTGACAACAGCCGACAGTATTGTTGCCTGCGCAGATGAGCGTGTGTTGCAGGCACAGCTTGCGTATCCGGGAGCAGGGGCAATCTTTGCCGAATCTTTACCGGTGACGGAGCATCAGATTGTCAGAGAGATGTCTGCAGGATGGCAGAGCATATTTTGTCTCAGGGACAATCGTGTCACAGAGATGAAACACGGTCAGAGAACCGTTTCCTCGCAACCGGTGCTGGATCAGTTGCTCTTTGAATTGCGGTTTTATATACCGGATCGGACGCATCAACTTTTGACGAAGCCGGAAAATACCGCGGAGCGGATTATATGTTACATACATAAGCAGGATGGACAGAAAGGCTGAATGATTTACTTACAAATATAAAAAGTAAAACAGGAGGTAAATTTATGTCAGGAGATATTGTTGTAATTGTGATGGGAGTTTTGGCCGTGGCAGCCGGAATCTGGGGCTGGTGGTATGAAAGACACAGCGGAGATGACGAAACTTCCGGAGAAGAAAACAAGTAGTCCGGACATAAATGCCGTATTGCTTCGGTAAGCAGAATTTTTTACGGGATAAAGAATAGGAGGACTGTCATGGAAAAGATAGCCAGTTTTACAATCGATCATATTAAACTTGAGCCGGGAATCTATGTTTCCCGCAAGGATTATGTCGGCGCTGAAGTGATTACGACATTTGATCTCAGGATTACATCACCGAATGATGAGCCTGTTATGAATACGGCGGAGATACATACAATAGAGCATCTGGGTGCTACCTATCTCCGCAATTCCGATTGGAAGGATAAAGTGATTTACTTTGGACCGATGGGTTGTCGGACGGGATTTTACCTGCTGCTGGCAGGTGACCTTGCATCTTCCGACATTGTGACTTTGATGACGGAGATGTTTGAATTTATACGTGATTTCAGAGGAGAAGTTCCGGGAGCGTCTGCGAAGGACTGCGGCAACTATCTCGATATGAATCTCGGCATGGCAAATTATATTGCAGACCGGTATTTGGAGAAAACATTATATGGAATAGACGGAAAACATCTTGTTTATCCGGAGTAAAAATGAAGGAGAAGTTGCAAAGCTTCTCCTTTTTATATACAAATTGCCCAATGACATACCCAATATATAGTACAAGTTGTCGATTTTTTTCTACAATATGAAGTACAACTTGCAGATAATAGAATACAAGTGTTACTATAAATATAAGTATGTGTAATTACATGTGAATTCGCCCAAATTTGAAAGGAAGAGAATGATGAAAAAGTTGCATGGTAACATGAACAGAGTGTTGGCAGTCCTGATGGCGCTTGTTTTGGCGTTGACTCCGATTAGCCCTATTTCGGTGTGGCGTGATACAACCGATGTTAAGGCTGCGGGAACGGAGCAGGAATTGTTGACAGAGGACGATGCGTATGTGTCAGCCTTGACAGTAAAGTCGATATCGGACGGACATGACCCGTTTGATGATGATGATGAGGCGGGAAATGACAGTTCGGCAAGCAATTTGCGCGTTCGCTCGTACGATAGTTTAAAGTACAGTCTCGAGTATAATATCGAAACGTACACGATAGGTGATTCGTTTAAAACGGGATATATTTGGATTGAAGTTGATCTTCCTTATTCGAAAGATGAAGTGTATTTTGATACAGGGGTTATGAACTGGATGAGTACTGCTGACGGATATATGTGGCAGGTGACGACCAATCCGAACGGAACCCAGAAACTTAAATGTGCAAAGGAATTGAAACTTGCAGGAGAAAATGCGACGTCCATTCCGGGAAAAGGTACGGTGGAAATTGCGCTGCAGGTGCGTGCGATGGATAATAATGCGACGATTCAGCCGATATTCTATGCCTATATGGACCATAGCAAGGCGGTGACAGAGGGGGCAGTATGTCCGGACCATGCAACGGAGTCAAACGGAGGTTTGGAATGCCAAAAAGCAGTTCCGAATGAAGTAGTTGTAACAACAGCCCCTTCTTATAATATTCAGATACGACCGATAAATGATACGGCAGCTTACAAAGAGGCAGTTTGGGATTTTTCGACAGGAAACGGAAATGCACTCAATACGGGGGCCGGAAATGTAAAAGGCCGTGTTGTCGGATTCGGTATTACATTACAGTTATACAATACAGAGACGAATAAAGGGATTAAAGGAATTGAATACCCGAAGGGGGATATCACATTTGATATTGATATGTCTTCGGGATATATTGTGGGAGACGATCCGGCAATTTCATTAGACCCGCCATTAGGAGGAGAGGATGTATATTGTCCTCTTGTATGGAGTTACGGACCGTCTTCGGAAGGAGATTCCATAGACGGAAGAGATATGTCGGGAACTTACGGAACGACATATTTGGCAGCACCTTATAACGCCAGCGGGAAGTCATTGGCGGTAGATGGCGCGATTTCTAATCCGGATAACTGTGAAACATGTTGGAACGGCGGTACATGGGAGATGAGCCAGAGCGGCAGGAAAATTTCTGTGACGGTAAAGGATTATGAGATTAATCCGAACTGGTTTCCGACAAAGAATGTGTCACAGGATGGGCAGGAATACAAAGAAAATCAAAATATAGGATGTTTTTCGGCAGGTGAGTTATTTGTTATGGTTCCTTACGGAGAGGGCTCAGATTACCTTGTGGATATACATGGTTCGGGTACGGTAAATCTTCAACTTACAGTTTCTGATTTCTCTGCGACATCCAAGTCGGGGGTTGCGGTTGCAGATCAGGCAAATAACGCGGATGATACGGCTTCAAAAGGGGTGGGGCTGACAACGCCCGGAACTTATGTGAATCGTGTTTACTATGGTTACAGTAATAATGCCAATATTGGTTGGCATGAGGATTGCGATGAGTCGGATGGAGGCGATTGCTACAGAAACGGAATGGACGAATCAGCCATCGGAAACGGAATTGCAGTTATCTGGGGCGGAATCAGTTATGCACAAAGTGCGGAAGAAAACCGGGTGGAAGCAGGAGATTTCCTGATGAAATTCGATGATGAAGCGCTTGAGATAGATACAACGAAAAATATAGTTACATATGAATATCTGACAGGTAATCACTCCTACTATTATGCGGTAAAACCGGACGGCGGAAGCTGGACGGACGATGAAGAAATGGAAGACACCGGTATTGATGATCTGGAATATTATCCTACGCTTGCAGAGGCCGAAGAACATGGAGTGTGTGTCGGAATACTATGGTCTTTCCGATGCGACCACAGTGAAGTGATTCATAGGGATTATTGGAACTACCAGCTCAATAATCAGGATATGATTTCAAAGGCATTTTTTAAGATTAAGAATGACTCGAATTTGATTGGTAAGGTATATCAGGTCGTTCCGGAGGCAAATATTTGGAGAGCAAGGACATTGGATGACGGAAGCGGAGTGATTGATACTTCAGCGGTACCGAATCCATATGAAATACAAAATGGCGAAGTCTTGGTAACACCGACGATTGCGAATGCAAAAGAAGACTATGAGAAGTCTTATTATGATTCCAACGGATGGGCAGGAGGACATACGCAGGGCCCGAACGGATGGGAAATCGGAGATTCTTTACATTTGACAGGTTACCTTGCAAGGATCAATAAACATATTTTGCAAAAAGACAGCAGCGACCAGATGAAAAGTTTTTATAATCTGGATGCGGGACAGAATATTGTAGATTATGAATTGGCTCCGTACATCAATCTTCCGAACGGGGTGACATGGGAAAACAAGACGACCATGACTATTGTTGATACATTGCCGGTCGGAGTGAAATATGTAGCGGACAGTGCGGTCAGGGGTGCAACCTATACGCCGGGAACGGACGGGGCAGGAGGAACCTTTGTAGGAGGAACCGCGATTGATCCTGTGCTCGGAACGACGATGGTGGACGGCGTGGAGCATGACACGCTGACCTGGACCATACCGAATGTTTCTGTTGAATATGAGCAGCCGAGTATTTATTTTAAAGTACGTATTTTAAGCGATGTTAAAAATGAACAGAATTTTACGAATACGGTTACGGTTTCTACAACCGAGGATACGAGAGCTCATACGGCGCAGAACGGAAATTTGGACAAGGTTGGTTTCAGCGTTATCAAATTAAGTAACATGTCAATTACCAAGCGTGCTGAAAAGAGCAGAGCTGACATTAACGATACGTTGGAATATGAGATTATATGGTCAAATAACAGTGACAGTATTGCGGAAAATGAAGTACTTATGGATATTCTTCCTGCCAGCGGAAAGGGCTCCAGTGATTTTGACGGAAGTTATACCATCGGGGAACTTACGATTACAAGCGCAGACCCGAATTACGAAGTGTACTACACCTTGGATGCCAATGTGTTTGGCACGAAGGCAAACCAATATGTTTATGACGATATTAAGGCCGGAAATTCCAATGGTATTGAATGGAAAAAGGCTACGGTTACAGCAAACAAAGCCGATTTTGGTGCAGATAACGGGAGTGTTACGGCTTGGGCTGTGCTTGCAAGCATTCCGAAAGCAGATAAACTGTCTGCACGCAATACACTTGTGACAGAAAACAACAAACCGGGAGATGTGTATTACAACCGCGCACTTCTCGATGAAATAACGGTTTCTGCTCCGATTACCGTAGTAGGACGTAAATTATCAGGAACAACCTGGGTGGATATCGACCGTGACGGTGTCAGAGAAGACGGAGAAGCTTTGTTGCCGGGAGTTAAGGTGACCCTTTATGATGCATCTGATAATGTGGTAGAGGATTTATATGGTAATCCTTGTGTCATGGAAACGGATGAGGACGGAAACTATTTGTTCGAAAATCTTCCGGCCGGTACGTTCAGGGTTGAGTTTTCAAACGGTACGACAACGATCGGAGAATATACGTTGACAGTTCCGGATCAGGGTGACAATGATTTTGTTGACAGTGATGCGGCAAACGTGGGAACTACCCCGACGATTTCCGGTATCGAAATGCCTGAAGATAATCGTATTCAAAACACTACGATTTATGAGATAACGCATCAGGACGCAGGTTTCTATCAGGCAGGAAGTCTTGAGATAACGAAGACGGTAAATGATGCCGAAGCAGGAGAAGAGGATACGGAGTTTGAGATAACGCTTGAGTTGACATTCCCGACGGGACTTACGTTTACGGAATTGAAAGATTCAGCGTCAAATACATATCCGATTACGGACGGTAAAGTCGTATTTACATTAAAGGATTCCGAATCGGTAGAGTTTGTGGAAATTCCTGCGGGAACGACTTACACCGTGAAGGAAAAGGATACGGCTTTATTCCATGAGACAGTAACCCACAACAATGCTGCTAAGACTATCTCAGCCGCTACCAAAGATACGGTTGATATTATCAATCAGCGTGTCAATCGCGTGCTTGAGGGAACAACGTGGCTTGATGTTGATAAAGACGGTATTTTCGATAACACCGAATCTGTACTGCCGGGAGTTACCGTTACCCTCTATGATGAGAACGGTGACGTTGTTAAAGATTTAAAGACCGGAGAAGATTGCACTGTGAAAACGGATGCAAGCGGAAATTACAGCTTTGATAATCTTCCGCCGGGAACATTTAAAATTGTATTTTCCAATGGAGATGTTACAATCACAGATTATACGTTGACAGTACCGAATGCGGGAAGTGACGACACCATCGACAGTGAGGCGAATGTGACAGACGGATATCCTACGATTCCGGGCATTGTTATGCCGCCGGATGACCAGATTATCGATTCGCCACATTATGTGAGAGATCAGGATGCAGGATTTTATCTGGCTGGAAAACTGAGAATTAAGAAGACAGTAAAAGATGGTGAAGCGGGAGAGGAAAACGATGTATTTACCGTAAAGGTGACATTGCTTCCGCCGGCTCCGCTGTCAGAGATAAAAGATTCGAATCAGAATATCTATCCGATTGTGAATGATCAGGTTACGCTCCAGCTAAAGGCAGGGGATGTCATTGAACTGATTGACCTTCCGGAAGGAACGGAGTATTCTGTTACGGAGACAGACAGTGATTTGTATTATGAGTCTGTAGTCTACAGTAATACGGCTGCAGTGAAAGAAATTTCACTGGCAACGGACAGCGTCGAGGTTGTCAATCAGCGTGTGAATCGTCTGCTTGCAGGAACGACATGGATTGATATGGATCATGACGGAAAGCAGGAAGCCGGAGAACCGGTGTTACCGGGCGTGACAGTGACGGTTTATGACCAATACGGAAATGTCGTTGAAAATCTTAAAGACGGTGCGCAGTGTATTGCAAAAACGGATGCACAAGGAAATTATCGCTTTGAGAATCTTCCGCCGGGTACGTTTAAAGTAGTATTTACGGACGGAGATGTGACGCTCAGCGATTATACACTGACGGTACCGAATGCCGGAACGGATGATACGAAGGACAGCGATGCATCCGAGAGTGCAGCGGAGATTGCGATTTCGGGCATTGATATGCCGACCGATGAAAATATTAACGATTCGCCATATGAGAAACTTAATTTGGATGCAGGTTTCTATCAGTTTGGTAAGCTTAAGATAACCAAAACCGTAAATGATGCGGAGGCGGGAGAGGACCACGAGTTTGAGGTGACTCTGACGCTGACGTTGCCGGGGGATCTTGTTTTAACACAGGTGAAAGATACCGAAAACAATTCATATGCAGTAAATGGCGGAAAAGTAGTATTTACGATCAAGGACGGAGAGTCGGTCGAGTTCGTTGATATTCCGGTAGGAACGACCTATACAATCACGGAAAAAGACCATTCGTTGTATAGTGAAAAGGTGACTTACGGAAATGCTGCAAAGAAAGTAACTGCTCTAGTAACCGATGAGGTTTCTCTTCTGAATCAGCGTGTCAACCGTGTACTTGCGGGAACGACATGGATTGATGAGGATAAGGATGGGGAACGCGATCCGGGCGAGCAGATATTGCCGGGAGTTACCGTTACGGTATACGATGAAAACGGAAATATTGTAAAAGATTTGAAGAACGGACAGGAATGTACGGCCAAGACGGATGAGAACGGAAATTACCGTTTTGAAAACCTTCCGCCGGGTAAATTTACCATTGTCTTCACGGACGGAGATGTGTCACTCGGCGACTATTCATTGACCGTTCCGGAGGCTTCCGGTGTATCAGCGGATGTGAACAGTGATGCCGAGTACGACGGAAAGGATCCGAAGATTACCGGAATCGATATGCCGGAGGATGAGGATATTACCGATTCTCCGTATGAGATATTATATCAGGATGCAGGTTTCTATCTTGTAGAAAAAATTGCAGTCAGCGGAACAAAGACCTGGGAGGATGAAAATGATAAGGATGGCAAGCGTCCGGAAAGCATCACCATTCATCTTTACGCGGACGGAGTGAAGATAGAAAGTAAGACGGTAACGGCAGAAGAAAACTGGTCGTGGATTTTCACCGACCTTCCGAAAGAAAAATACGGTGTAGAGATTACATACACCATTAAGGAAGACGGAGTGGAAGGATATACGACCACATATGACGGCTATAATGTAACGAATACATATGAGCCAGGTGAACCTGACGAGCCTGTTGTTCCGGGAGAACCAGGGGGACCTGGTGAGCCTGAAAAACCGGACACTCCTGACGAACCGGATGATCCGGCAGAACCGGGAACACCGGCACCGCCAACACCACCGGCACCGCCGGCGACCCCGAATGTTCCGAAGACAGGAGATGATGCTCCGTTGGGACTTTGGTTGTTGCTTATGATACTCGGATTTGCGGGTGTGGTAACGGCAGGAACGTTTGCGGTAAAATCTAAAAAGAAAGAATAAATTGTAATATGGAAGCAGAAATCACAAAAAAAGTGGTTTCTGCTTCTTTTTTTGTCCAAATAATTGGACACAACATTTGCTAGAATTCTGATAACAAAATAAGTGACGCGATCATATCGAAGGGAGCAGTATACATGAGAAGAATAAAAAGAAAAGAAAAATTGATTTATGTACTGATAGGGGTTCTGCTTGTCGCAGCAATCACAATGCTGATGTCCGTGCGTGTGCAGAGCCGCACGCAGGAAAGTATTTTGTTTGACAACAGAAATTATGAGTCGGCAGAAGAGGCATACAAGAAGCAGGTACAACAGGTATTGGAAGACTACAGTTGCTATCACAGCGGACTTACGATGACAAGAATTGTGTCACTTGACGGAGAGAGGGAATATAATATTCAAATTTATAATGCGAAATTTGAGTCTCTTTCGGCAGAGATATTTGACGGGCTGAAGCAGGAAATTGAGACTTGTTATGTGGTTGCTCCGGGCGGAGAGAGATATGATGTCGCTGTTTCTTTTTCAAAATAAAATGAGTTTGTGTAATTAGCAGGAATTGTCAGAAGGGAGAGATGAAAATCCGCATGACATTCAGCGGAAATAGGGTTATACTTATCTATAAGTTAATAGGTCGATATACGACCTGAAGGAAAGGTGAATACAGATGAGAGAAAATCCGAAACCGTTTGAAGTTTACAGACATTTTAAAGGAAATAAATATCAGATTCTAACGCTTGCGACAGATTCTGAGGATGGTCGCATACATGTTGTTTATCAGGCAATGTACGGGGATTTTAAAGTATATGTCAGAGAGCTTGCGATGTTTATGAGCGAGACTGACAGGGAAAAATATCCGGACTGTGGGCAGAAATTCCGTTTTGAGAAGGTAGAGACAGCGTCCGAGCAGGTAGAAGAGTTACAGGCGGAATTTATGCAGGCTCAGCAGACTGCGCCACAGGAACCGACGGCCTCAACACAGCCGAATTCGGAGCCGGAACCGCAGCTGGACCCGGCTGTGCTTGAATATCTCGAGGCGGAAAACGTGGATGAGAGACTCAACATTTTGACGGCGATTCATCATCGGATTACGGACGAGATGATTAACACGATGGCAGTTGTCACAGATGTTGAAATCAACGAGGGGCCGGTGGAACAGAGATATCAGGAACTCAAGAACTGCCTCTTGATGAAGCAGAAGTTTGAAAAGCAGCGTTATTAACAGATATTTTCGATAGTCAGATAATTGCGGAAATTCATTTCTCTTTCTGAAATTTCCAAAAGGAAAAGGAGGAGAGAGTATGGGATTTGATTTAAAAGAAAAAATAGTCATCGGTGTAAGTTCAAGGGCGCTTTTCGATCTTTCCGTTGAAAATGAAATATTTGAGACGGAAGGTGTGGAGGCATATCGTGCATATCAGCGTGAACACGAGACGGATTGTTTGAAGCCCGGACCGGGATTTGCGCTTGTTCGTGCGCTGTTGAATCTGGAAAGAGAAGGTCAGCGCAGGGTAGAGGTGATTATCATGTCACGCAACAGCGCGGACACATCGCTTCGCGTGTTTCATTCCATCAGGGAATACGGTCTTCCGATTTCGCGCGCGGTGCTTGTTTCAGGTGCTTCGCTTGCACCGTATCTGGAAGCGTTTCACACGGATTTGTTTTTGTCGGCCCATGAGGATGATGTCCAGAGTGCAATTAATTGCGGTATTGCAGCAGGAATCATTTGCAGTGATGGTATTCATACATATCATGATAATGAGGTTCCGACACAGATTCGGATTGCCTTTGATGGTGATGCAGTGATTTTTTCGGATGAGTCTGAGCAGATATATCAGGAAGAGGGACTGGAAGCTTTTGAGGAAAATGAGCGTCTGCAGGCACAGAATCCTCTCAGGGAAGGACCGTTTGCAGGTTTTTTGCGACTTCTTTCCGATTTGCAGAAAGAGTATCCGGGAGATGAAGTTCCGATTCGTACAGCGCTCGTGACAGCGAGATGTGCGCCTGCACATGAGAGAGTCATCAGGACGCTGCGTGCGTGGGATGTCAGGGTGGATGAAGCATTTTTCCTCGGCGGAATTCCGAAGAGGGATTTCCTAAAGGCATTCGGTGCTCATATCTTCTTTGATGATCAGATTGTTCATACGCAGGCGGCGGCAGAAGTAGTACCTTCTGCAAGAGTACCTTACAAAAATTCCGCATAGGAACAGGAGAACTTATGATTACAGACAGTATCGTTTTGCCACTTCTTACGTGGTACGATCAAAATAAAAGAATACTGCCTTGGAGAGAAAACAGAGATCCGTACCGCATATGGGTTTCTGAGATTATGCTTCAGCAGACGAGGGTAGAAGCGGTCAAGCCATATTTTGACCGCTTTATCCGTAGACTTCCGGATGTAGAGTCTCTGGCTACGGCACCGGAGGAGCAACTTTTAAAACTCTGGGAAGGACTCGGGTATTACAATCGTGTTAAGAATATGCAAAAAGCCGCAAGGATGATTGTGGAGCAGTACGGGGGAAAGATGCCCGGAGAATATCGGATACTCTTGGAACTTCCGGGTATCGGTGCATATACTGCAGGTGCGATTGCGTCCATTGCTTTCAATAGGCCGGTTACAGCGGTGGACGGAAATGTTCTTCGCATAATTACGAGACTGACGGCGGATGATACCGACGTCTTAAGTGAAAAGTTTAAAAAACAGGTACAGAAGGAGCTTGAGAAAATTGTTCCGGCGGAGCGACCGGGTGATTTTACGCAGGCTCTGATGGAACTCGGTGCGACGGTCTGTCTTCCGAATGGTGCACCGAAATGTAATCAGTGTCCTTGGAGAGAACTATGTGAGGCGCGCAGGCAGGGAAGGCTTGACGAGATTCCGTATAAGAAGAAAAAGAAAGCGCGCACGATAGAGCCTAAAACAGTACTTCTGCTTCGGGATGGAGACAAAACGCTGATTCGTCGACGACCGGACAAAGGTCTTTTGGCGGGATTGTACGAATTTCCTCTCTTTGACGGCTGGCTGAGTTCGGATGAAATCAGGCGGGAGGCAGAAAAACTCGGTTATCACGTTCTGTACATGGAGCAGCTTCCGGAGGCAGTACACGTGTTTTCCCATAAAGAATGGCATATGAAAGGGTATCTTATAAAAGTGGAAGAGGTTGGATTTTCAGCAGATGCGGATGAAAAGATGAAGCATTCGGAGAGTTTTCGTCAGGGAAGTCATCTTGTAACCTCTGAGATGATACAGACCGACTATCCGATTCCGAGTGCATTTAAGGCGTTTACGGGATATGTGAATGTCGCACTTGGCAATGAGCGCTTTTTGCGTTAAAATGAGTGATATTGAGGGCGAATGGTTGAGGGAAATACAAGCAAGGGGTTTTTAAAATGAAATTATTATCGATTACAGTGCCGTGTTACAATTCTGCAGCGTATATGGAACGCTGTGTGGATTCTCTGCTCGTCGGCGGAGATGATGTGGAAATACTTATTGTCAATGATGGATCAAGTGATGAGACGGCGCAGATTGCAGATGCGTATGAACTTCGGTATCCGGGTATTGTCCGTGCGATACATAAGGAGAACGGCGGACACGGTTCTGCAGTCAATGCAGGTATTGCAAATGCCACGGGGCTCTTTTTTAAAGTGGTGGACAGCGATGACTGGGTAAATGAGAAGTCATACAGAGAGATTTTAGCAACATTGCATGAACTGGTTGTCTCAGGGCAACAGGTGGATATGCTTTTGGCTAACTATGTTTATGAAAAACAGGGAGAGAAGCATAAAAAGGTTGTTTCCTTTCGCCGTGCACTTCCTAAGAATGAAATTTTTACATGGGATGAAGTCAGACATTTTAAAAAGACGGAATACATATTGATGCATTCGATTATTTACCGCACCAGACTGCTCCATGAATGTAAACTGGAACTTCCGGAGCATACCTTCTATGTGGACAATATTTTTGCATTTCATCCGCTTCCATATGTCAAGAAGATGTATTACATCGATACGAATTTTTACCGCTATTTCATCGGAAGGGAAGATCAGTCTGTCAATGAAAAAGTGATGATTGGACGGATTGACCAGCAGCTCAAGGTCAATAAACTGATGGTTGATTATATAACGGATACGAAGATTACGAACCGGAAAGCATACAAATATATGCTCAAATATCTTGATATTATCACAACGGTGTCGTCCATTATGCTGATTCGTGCAAAGACGGAGGAGGCACTGGAGAAGAAGGAGCAGCTTTGGCAGTATATCCGCGAGCGTAATCCGCGCGTGTTCTGCCGGCTCCGCTATGGGCTGATGGGCAATGCCATTAATCTTCCGGGAAAAGGTGGCCGCAGTTTTTGCGTGGCAGTATACAAATTGGCACAGAGAGTGATGAAATTTAACTGATGAGTACGATTATTTTTACGATGACACATAAGGCGTTTACGCCGCCGAAAGATCCGATGTTTGTGCCGCTTCAGGTGGGACGCGTACTCAGCACGGATCTTGGCTATATCGGTGATGACACAGGGGATTCCATTTCAAAGTGGAATCCTTATTTCAGTGAACTGACGGGAATGTACTGGGTGTGGAAAAACTTCCGGACGGATGGAAACGTTGGGCTTTGCCACTATCGCAGATTTTTTATTCATGAAAACGGAAATGTCATTACGGAGCAGGAGTATGATTCGCTTCTTGAAACGTATGACCTTGTAACGACTAAACAGGTAGTCCTGAACAACTCCTACTATGACGGGTATGCGGTGAATCACCACATCAAGGATTTGATAGAGACCGGTAATGTGATTCGGGAATTTTATCCGGAATATCACGAGGAGTTTGAACGCATTGTACACGGAAATCGAACATATTTCGGAAACATGATTGTCTGCAAAAAAGAGTTGTTTGACGCTTACTCGGAGTGGCTGTTCGGTATTCTGTTTCGCGTGAAAGAACGTATTGATGTCGAACATTACGACAACTATCGAAAGCGTGTGTTTGGCTTTATCTCGGAGATACTGCTGCTTGTCTATGCGACGCATCATCGGCTTTCCGTGTGCGAGTGTAAAGTCGGAATGCCCGGAGAGAAAGTGGAGACGCGAGAAGTGAAAGAACGACTGGCAGAATATTTTCTTCGGAAGGATTATGTCGGTGCAGGTGCTTTTTTCAAGGAAGCACTTGCGAAACGGCCGGACATTCTGATGGAAGCATCGGATGTGGACGGTCAACTTATGATGTCTCTTGAAATTATCACCATCTGTGAACAGGAAAACAGCGCCCGACCGGAAGTGATTCTTGAGCGCATGCAGGATTTTAATGAACTTATGGCGTGGGTTAGTGATTTGAATCAGTTAGCAGAGGCTAACGTGAGGGGCGAGAAGTCATCTGAAGAAGCGCAAAGAATTTGTGAACAAAAAAATATATCAAAGCAGGCATTTGAGGTCGCACTCGTAGTTGCCCGCCGCAAAAGAAAATTGTCCCTGGCAGACTAAGAAAGTTTGCCGGAGACAATTTTTTTGCTTTGTTTTTTGGTTTGTAATTCAGGTATTACATACAGCGGAATATAAAATACAACGAACATAATGAGTGCTGCAATTAAATCCATCAGCGAATGCTGTTTTAAAAACAAGGTCGACAGAAGTATCAAAACACATAGAATCATAGAGCTCCATTTGATGCCAATCCTTTTGCCGAGTTTATCGTTTTTCCATATGGCAGCATTGACAACGATGGAGTTGTAGCAGTGCATACTTGGAAATACGTTCGTGGAAGTGTCCGCGGTTTGCAATATTTTGACAAGGTCGGTACATAAGTTATCACGCGGATATACTTCCGGACGGAGCTGCAGACCGTTCGGCCAGATGTATGAGATAAATAAGAAAATCGTCATACCGGTGCCGAGCATGGCGCAGAGCTTGTAATAATCTTTGCGGTCGAGAAACATAAATGTAATGACCGCGACAGCAATATAGCCAAACCATATCAGGTACGGAATGATGAAATATTCGCAGAACGGAATATAACTGTCAATTTTCATTTCTATGATATGAATGTGGTTTACGTTGCGCTTTTCCAAATAGGAAAAGGTCGGTAGGTAGAACAATCCGTACAGTACCGGCAGAAGCATATGGCCATAGGAATGAAGCAGATTTTTAAATTTTACAAACATTTTAAAACAACCTTCTTTTTGTCGCTTTGTCAGCAGTTGTGCTATTTGCGATAATTTAAACCGTTCTCAAGTGTACTGAGAACGAGCTCGGAATGATGACCGCAAACTTCTCCGTCCGTGTGTACACATAGCGGCTTTGATGTCACGATGCGTATGTTGCGTGCACGGTACATGTGAATTCCGTCTTTGTCGGTGTGTTTCCCGGAAAGAGCGAGCGGAAAAATCGGAAGAGCCTGTAAGGCCGTCAGATTGCTGGCAACACAAATTTCTAAAAGTCCATCGCCGGAATCCGCATTCGGACAGAGCATAAATCCGCCGCCTTCGTACGGAAGTTGCATAAATGACGCAAACAAAAGCCGGTTAAAATGAATCGGCGGCTTGTCGTCTAAATACAAATCACAAGAGACATGCTCGAGAGAGATGAGCTGTTTCAATGCGATGGCACAATAAATTAAGCGTCCCAGACCGAGTCTGTTAAATAGATTCTTGGCAGGCGTGCGCATGACTTCGTCGCAGGTTGCTGCATCGAAACCGATTCCGCAACTTACGGCAAAACGTCGCTGTTTGCGACCGAATCGCACGAGACCGACATCGGTATGTCTTGTGACGCCGCCTTTTTTGAGGGCGCTCACAGCACCTGTTGGGTCGGTAGAAATGCCTGTGGCACGTGCAAAATCGTTACTTGTGCCGGTCGGCATATAGGAAACGATAGTGTGTTCCAGGTCATCAATGGCATTGAGCACGCAGTTTAAAGTACCGTCTCCGCCAAGAACAATCAGCCGGTTCGGACAAGCGTTGTGCTCAAAAAGTAAGCGGTCGGTAACAGAATGTGTATAATTTTTCAAATCTTTCTCGGATTTGGTAAAATGCACGATATACGTTACCTTTTTATCATCCAGTATTTTTTTTAACTCTTTCCATTGTTTTTTTGCGAGTCCGGATTTCGAACTCGGATTAACGATAATGTGATACATATCTTATCCCTCATTTGTCTGTCGAATTCTTTTTCATCATACCACAAAGAAATGTGTGCTTCTACCACAAAAAAATCAATTTAATAAAAAATTAGGATTCTCAGCCGCCTGAAAATATGGTATAATTTCGGACAGGGTGTATGTATGTGTAAATACATGCGAAATCAATTATAAATTATATAAATCATACGGGAGGTACAAACATGTATTCTTTAGATGAAGTAAGAAACGTAGACCCTGAAATTGCCCAGGCGATTGAGGCGGAGCAGGCGAGACAGAACGACCATATCGAGCTGATTGCTTCCGAAAACTGGGTAAGCAAGGCTGTTATGGCAGCAATGGGAAGTCCATTGACAAACAAATACGCAGAAGGATATCCTGCAAAGCGTTACTACGGCGGATGTGACTGCGTGGACGTAGTGGAAGACCTTGCAAGAGACAGAGCGAAAGAATTGTTCGGCTGTGATTACGCAAACGTTCAGCCGCATTCAGGCGCACAGGCAAATATGGCAGTATTTTTTGCTGTAATGGAGCCGGGCGATACATATATGGGAATGAACCTTGATCACGGCGGACATTTATCACACGGTTCACCGGTAAATATGTCAGGTAAATATTACAACTGTGTTCCTTACGGTGTAAACGACGACGGTTTCATCGATTATGATAAGGTAAGAGAAATTGCTCTTGAATGCAAACCGAAAATGATTATTGCAGGTGCATCTGCTTACGCAAGAAAAATTGATTTCAAGAAATTCCGTGAAATTGCTGACGAAGTAGGCGCAGTACTTATGGTAGATATGGCTCACATCGCAGGTCTTGTTGCAACAGGAATGCATGAAAGCCCGATTCCTTACGCAGATGTTGTTACGACAACAACACATAAGACACTCCGCGGACCTCGTGGCGGTCTCATTCTCTGCAATCAGGAAGCAGCAGATAAATTCAACTTTAACAAAGCAATCTTCCCGGGTATCCAGGGTGGTCCGCTTATGCATGTGATTGCTGCAAAGGCTGTATGTTTCAAAGAGGCACTTTCCGATGAATTCAAAGCATACGGAAAAGCAGTCATTGAAAATGCACAGGCTCTTTCCAAAGGTCTTATGGACAGAGGCATCAAGATTGTATCCGGCGGTACAGATAACCACCTGATGCTTGTAGATCTTACAAACTTTGATTTAACAGGTAAAGCAGTTGAGAAGCTTCTTGATCAGGCTCACATTACAGCGAACAAGAACACAATCCCGAACGATCCGAAATCTCCGTTCGTGACAAGCGGTATCCGTCTCGGAACACCGGCTGTAACTTCCCGTGGTATGAACACAGAAGATATGGATAAGATTGCAGAGGCAATCGCGCTCGTAATCAAAGGCGGCGAGGAAAAAGTTCCTGAGGCTCAGGCTATCGTAGCTGAACTTACAAAGAAATATCCGCTTATCTAATTATCTAAGATGTGATAATATAATAGAACAAATAAAAGGAATATCTTTGGGCAAGAAAGATATTCCTTTTTTGATGCTTTTAATAGATAAAATATTATTCCTTGACGCTGCCCAGCACAATGCGGGAAACAATACTCTTTGAAAAGAGCAGATATACAATCAGTGTCGGAATGGTAAAGAGAATCATCATCACATACATTTCCGGGCTTCCGGAAGAACCGCGCGCCGGAGGACCTTCTATGAATGTTGCAATGGTTCGCACTTCCGGCATTTGAAGAATCAGGCTGTGCATAAAACCGTTGTTCCATGATGCGGTAAACGTAAAGATAAATTGCAGACATAGCGCCGGTTTTATGGAAGGCAGTATCATCCGGTGGAAAATTGAAAGTTCCGAACAACCGTCGATTCGGGCTGCTTCGACAATGCTTTGCAGTGGAATCATTTTTAGGTACATCCGCATAAAGTAAGCGGTCGCAGGTGCTGCAATGGCCGGTATAATCAGCGGAAGGAGTGAGTTTATAAGCCCCATGCTCAGCGATAGTTTAAAAAATCCGACGGAAGTTGAAATCTGTGAAAACATCATGGATGCTATGACAATTTTCCAAAGATGTTTTTTGCCGCGGAAGCGGAACATTTCAAAGCCATATGCGCACATGCTTCCGAAATAAATGGAAAGTCCGCCGGAAGAGAGTGAAACAATGAGAGAATACACCATGGCTCTGGAAATAGGACAGGTATGATGACTCTCCATTGCCATAACATTATTGAAGCTTTCCAAAAATTTCCCTTCCGGAATCAGGGTAAATCCACGATGTACCATGCTGTAAGCAGTACGTGTGGAATTGACAAGCATAATGCTGATTGGGTAGAGCGCTGCAAGACATAACAAAATGCAAATGCAGTTACGAAATACAATGACTCCGGTTGCTTTCGGATGTCTTCTTGCATAACGGATGGAAGCTTTGCAATCAGTCGATTTCTTTTGAAAATAAGCCTTTATCGCAGGACGTATATCCTTAGGTTTCGGATAGGGCCTTTTATTTATTTTGCAAAATACAAAGGTGATGATTTCGTGAAGCAGGCTCGCTGTCAAAATCGAGCAGACAAGCACGCTGACCACATAGATACCGATGCCGGAAAGCATATCAAAATGCATGATAAACAGGTTATGAATCAGATAAAGCTCCAGCGAAATTTTACCCAGAAAATCAAGCACACGGTTTTCGAACCTGCATTTTAAGGAAATCAGGATCAGCAGAAATACAAAGAAAAACGTCATGGTAAGCTGAGGTCCAAGTGTCATAAATTTGTCTGCATATCCCGGATCGGTTGCAGTTTCTGTCCAGTAGCCGTGATTTGCGAGCATATAGCCGTTCAGGTATGTAAAGGCACTAAAGGCCACAAGGCATACACCGCAAAGCCAAAGGTAATATTTTTTGCAAAAATCCAGAAACTTTGTTTCTTTTAATTTAAAATGATGGATACCAAAAGCAGAAGCGAAACGCAGCATAATATAATAATGGATTTGCTGATAACATGCTTTTTCCGGATTTCGTCATCAGAAATACGGAGTAAGTCATCCAGCACTTCATTGGCAGGCACGGCCGGGATTGCTTCTTCTTTGGGAAGACGTTTCCCCTGCAGAAGTTCCAAGACGCTAACCTCAAATGTATTCGCTAGCGGTTCCAGCAGTGAAATATCAGGGAAACTGAGTCCGCGTTCCCATTTTGAAACAGCTTTGTCAGTTACACCAAGTCTTTCTGACAGTTCTTTCTGTGTCATACTATGTTCTTTTCGAAGCTCAGAAATAAAGGAACCGAGTTTTTCTTTTTCCATATGTGTTACCTCGATAAATTGCTTGTGACTTTAAACTAACATAATAGTAGTAAATGGGCAACCGACTGTTGGTAGAGTTGAGAAAATGTTCGTATTCTTGCACAGAAAGTAAGAAGTGTTTATAATAAAATAAAATAAACTTGGGGGAGACAGAACATGCGTGGTGAGAATATGTCCGGGAAGACAGAACATGTATATGAAATACATACATCCATGAAGGAAGAACTTGTTTTGGATGAACTCAGAGCGATGAAACGGAAATTTCTACCGGCCGGCCGGTTGACAGCGAAACAGTTTCATCTTATGGTATTGGCGCCGGCACAGCAAAACGGACGGAGAAGGGCAGGGGGATTTGTTCAACTTGCAGGCAGTATTTCACAGAAGGGTGACATGAACTGCATAAATATCAAAACGTGCAGCGGTGTGAGTTTTATCATACCGATGTTCTTGGTCGTATTTTTATCCTGTACCATGGGAGTAGTGTTCCTGGCAGAAAAATGGAAAACGGAGTTTTTGTTTCCTGCTGTTTTCTTGCTTGTGTTTTTTTCGGTTTTGCTCTATATGAGAAAAAAGGGTGGCAGGGAAGCGGAGAAAATTCTGCGTGAGCATTTTGAAGGAACCGACCGGGCCACGGAGTTTTGTTACACGACACATTACACCAAGGAAGAGTGCATGGAATTTATGGCACATGACAACATGAATGATATATACCAATATGAATGGCGACAGGAAAAGAGCTTTGGAGCACTGATTATCAAAGATTATAAAAAGCCGAATCACATTCAGGATTTTGACGGAAGACAGGAATGGGGATTTATCGTCCGATTCTATGAACAACCGGGGGAGAACACGCGGATTGAGGCGCGGCTTGTGCAGACGGAGAAACTTCCGTATATCCATAACAAAACAAAGATAGATATGTTTTGGGAAAATAAACTGGGAGCGATTGCAAAATAAATGCAATCGCCCCTTTTTAGTATAGCCTTTATTCATATGTTTTCTCAAATTCATCCATTGGCATCGGTTTCGCGTAGAAATAACCCTGAATCAAATCACATTCCTGCTCAATCAAAAAGTCTACCTGTTCGCGGCTCTCGATACCTTCTGCGACAATCTTCATATCAAGCTTCTTTGCAAGGTCAATGACCTCAGAGACAATGAGCATTCCTCGGTCAAGAGAATCAATGCCACGGAAGAAATCTGCATCAATTTTGAGAACGTCAATCGGGAGCTCCTTAAGGGAGTTCAGTGACGAGTAGCCGGCCCCGAAGTCGTCCATGGAAACAGGGAAAGCATGCTCACGGAGCTGTTTTACCGTATTTAACAGCACCTGCTTGTCATCGAAGAAAGCGCTTTCTGTCAGTTCCAGTTCGATGACATCATGCGGGACATTGTATTTATCCACGATACGGCAGATGTGGTCTGCCAAATCTTCGCGCGTAAAGTGGGCGCGCGAGATATTGACGGAAATCGGGACAACCTTGCGTCCCTTTGCAATCCATTCCGATTGTTTGCGGGCAACTTCTTCCAGCATATAGTCATCAAGCTTTAAAATAAACCCGTTTCGCTCAAAAATCGGAATAAAGCGGTTTGGCGGGATGAAGCCTTCGGTCGGATGAATCCAGCGTACAAGTGCTTCCGCGCCGCCGAGCTGCTCACCTCTTGTGCTGATTTTCGGTTGCAGATATACTTGAAACTCTTTGTTTAAAAGAGCTTTTTCCATATCGTCTTCGACTTTGTGCTCCCAAAGATGCTGTTTATTCATTTCTATGTCAAAGAAGGCAATGTGTTTTTCGTTGTCTTCGCAGAGAAGTTCCCTTGCAATGTATGCGTTGTTGTAAAGTTTTTCGACATCTGTCTCACCCTTCTCCGGCAGACAAATACCGAAACTGAAGTTTAGTTTAATATTTTCAAGGACTTGACAGATGGAAGATTCAATTTGTGAAATCCTTTCTGACAGGGTATTTTCGTCCTCATACAACAGCAGAAGAGCAAAATCTGCATTCTCTCGATATGCCACCTGCTCCTTGCGCTTTATGTTTTTGCGCAGTGCGTGATAAAAACGTTCCAGGAGTTCCTCACCGTCTTTGACACCGAAACAGGTACAAAAACTTTGATATTTACGCATGCGAAGATGAACGACAGCATATTTTTTTCGTTTTTTTGAAGCTCTTTTTAACAGTTTTGTGCTGTGTGTTGTAAAATGCAGCCAGTTGTTTCCGCCTGTTACCATGTCAGTGTAAATAATCTTTGTGATTTTGTGCTGGTCGGCAAGTACAAAGATGAAAGAAATCACATAATAGATGCAGAAGATAGCAAGCATTGCAACAGCAGTGCCGAGTATTGTGAGGATAAAAATAAAGTCCATGGCGTAAACATGAATATGATTCAGTACACAGACGTTATAGTCGCCGGACGGAATGATATACCAGAGCTTAGCTTCGATGATGCTTATATTATCGAAAGATTCGGAAGTTTCCGACATTTTGTTCAGAGACTGTAATTTAATAAAATCAAAAATGTCCGAAGAGATAGCAAGTTCTTCGTCTTCAAATTCAAAAATATTCTGTGCATCTTCTTCTACAGCAATATAATAGGTATAGTCTGTTCCGTTTTGCCGGATGGAAAACGTACTTGCGGAAGACATATCCGGATACCGGTCAGAAGAGGACCAAAGCGGTTTCTCATCTGCAGACAGAATACTGACGGTGTCGATATCCGGAGAGAAGGAAAGGTAAGATAAAACATTTTCTCCGGTTTTGTCGATATCGCCCTCCGAAACATTTTTGTAGGCATAGGCAATTCTTTCGGAATTTGCATTGCACTGGTCCATTTTTGTATAAAGCGTACTGACAACAGTAAATGATGCAATGACCGCCAACAATATAATGAATAAAAAAAGAAGGAAACACAATCCGATAAGGGACGGCAGAATCCGGTTTCTTTTCAGTTTTTTAATTCGTCTGTCTTTTGATCTTTTCATATAATCCTCACATATTTAAATATAGTCCGTAATTATTCATATTGTATCACTTCGCAATGTCCGTTTTGTATCTATAAAAATACACAAATTCTCTTGCTTATATTTGGTAATTATGCTATTATATCTTTCGGTGACAAACAAGTGTGCGCGATAGACGCACAACGAAAGACAACTGTTTTTGTATCGCAGACACGAGGTGATAAAATGAAACAGACAACAGAATATTTCGTGGTGAAGCAGAAGGCGTTGCCGGAAGTGCTGCTCAAAGTGGTGGAGGCCAAGCGTCTGATTGACTCGGGGCGCAATATTTCCGTTCAGGAAGCGGTCGACAGAGTCGGAATCAGCCGCAGTTCTTTCTATAAATATAAAGAAGATATTTTTCCGTTCCACGACACGGCGACGGGCACGACGATTACGCTGACGTTTCAGATGGATGACGAGCCGGGACTGCTTTCGGATGTACTTAAGACGATAGCGACGTTCGGAGCTAACATCTTAACGATTCATCAGAGTATTCCCATCAATGGTGTTGCATCGCTTTCCATCAGTGTTCAGGTTCTTCCGACAACGGGAGATGTGTCCAAGATGGTGGATGCAATGGAACGGCAAAAAGGTGTTCACTACGTGAAAATAATAGCTAAGGAGTAAAGAAAATGGTAAAAGTTGCAGTATTAGGATATGGTACCGTAGGAAGCGGTATCGTTGAGGTAATTAAGACAAATCAGGACATGGTAAACAAGAAAGCAGGAGATGAGATTGATGTAAAATACATTCTTGACCTGCGTGATTTCCCGGGGGACCCATACGAGAGCCTCGTGGTACACGATGTGGAAGTGATTTTAAATGATCCGGAAGTACAGGTGATTGCAGAGGCAATGGGAGGCGTTGAGCCTGCATATACATTTACAAAACGTGCACTTTCTTCCGGTAAGAGTGTTTGTACATCCAACAAGGAACTTGTGGCAAAACATGGTCCGGAACTTTTACAGATTGCACGTGACAACAAATGTAATTACATGTTTGAAGCCAGCGTAGGAGGAGGTATCCCGATTATCCGTCCGCTGAATGCATCTCTGACACCGGAGCGCGTGGATGGTATCACGGGTATCTTGAACGGAACGACGAACTATATTCTGACCAAGATGGAAAAAGAAGGTTCTGACTTTGATGTTGTATTAAAAGAGGCACAGGAAAAAGGATATGCGGAGCGCAATCCGGAAGCTGACGTGGAAGGATATGATGCATGTCGTAAAATTGCAATTCTTTCTTCTCTTGTATATGGAAAGAATGTAAATTTTGAAAATATTTATACCGAAGGTATCACGAAAATTACGACAACAGATTTTACATATGCTAAAAAAGCAGGATGGACTATCAAGCTTCTCGCGATGAGTAAGAATGTGGATGGAAAATATTTCGCAATGGTAACTCCTTGCATGATTAACCAGAACAATCCGCTCTTTAGTGTCAACGATGTGTTCAACGGAATTTTAGTACACGGCAATACACTCGGTAACACGATGTATTACGGTGCGGGTGCGGGTAAGCTTCCGACAGCCAGCGCGGTGGTTTCCGATATTATTGACTGTGTGAAACACCTCGGTAAGACGGTGTTCTGTTTCTGGGATGCGGAAGATTTGGAGCTTTCCAGCATGGATGATTCTGTGAAACGTTTCTTCGTACGTGTTTCTGATGCGGATTTTGCAAAAGCACAGGATGTGTTCGGTGAAATTGAACTCATCGAAGCGGGTGTTGCAGGAGAAAAAGGATTTTTCACAAAAGCGATGAGCGAAAAAGAATTTAATGAAAAGAGCACGCAGGTAGGCGAGGTACTCAGCCGTATCCGTGTGGAAGAATAGAAAGTAGGCGAAAGCATGAAATATGTAATTGTACTTGAGGACGGTATGGCAGATGAGCCGATAGAGGCTCTCGGCGGCAAGACACCACTTGCCTATGCCAAAACTCCGTGTCTCGACAATTTGAGCAAAAAGAGTGAAATAGGAATGGTGCATACGATTCCGGACGGTATGAAGCCCGGAAGCGATACGGCGAATCTTTCCGTGATGGGATATGATCCGAAGATTTATTATTCCGGACGTTCTCCGCTTGAGGCTCTCAGCATCGGTATTCCGATGAAAGACACGGACATTGCGATTCGTTGTAACATTGTGACAATTTCCGAGGATGATGTTCCTTTTGAAGAAAAGACGATTATTGACCACAGTTCGGGCGAAATCAGTACACAGGAGTGTGCTGTGCTTCTCGAGGCGGTCAAAGAGCAGCTTCAGAATGAAATATATCAGTTTTATGTAGGTACCAGTTATCGTCATTGCCTGATTTGGGATAAAGGTCAGGTTGTGGAGCTGACACCTCCTCACGATGTACTCACACAGGTGATTGGTCAGCATTTGCCGCAGGATGAAGTGCTCCGTGAAATGATGCGTAAGAGTTATGATATCTTAGTGAATCATCCAATCAATGTAGAGCGTAAGAAAAAGGGGTTAAACCCGGCGAACTGCTGTTGGTTCTGGGGAGCAGGTACCAAACCGATGCTTTCTTCTTTCTATGAAAAGACAGGGAAGAAAGGTCTCATGATTTCGGCGGTTGACCTTTTAAAAGGTATTGCGGTCGGAGCAGGTATGGATAACGCAGAGGTGGAAGGTGCTGACGCAGGTCTTCATACAAATTACACAGGAAAAAAAGACGCAGCGGTCAAAGCGCTTGTGCAGGATGGCTATGATTTTGTATATATTCATATCGAAGCACCGGATGAAATGGGTCATCAGGGAAGCTATGAGCGCAAGGTGCAGGCGATTGAATATATCGATGAAAAAGTTATCGGGCCGCTTGTGAGCGAACTTAAGGCAGCAGGCGAAGATTTCCGTATGCTGGTACTTCCGGATCATCCGACACCGGTACGGCTTCGTACGCACACAGCGGACAGCGTTCCTTATATGCTTTACGATTCGTCCGCGCCGCTTGATAAGACGTGGGATTACACGGAAGCGGAGGCAGCAGCATCCGGTAATATGGTTGCAAAAGGTTGCGAGATGATTGATTTATTATTTGCAAAATAGTATAGATTGAGGAGAAGTTTTAGACATGAAAAAAGTAGTAAAATTCGGTGGTAGTTCACTTGCCAGTGCCGAGCAGTTTGAAAAAGTAGGTGCCATCATCCGTGCGGATAAGGACAGACGTTATGTGGTACCGTCCGCACCGGGAAAACGTAACAGCAAGGATACGAAAGTAACCGACATGCTTTACGGTGCTTATGCACTTGCGGAGGCAGGCAAAAATTTTGACAAAGAGCTCGATGATATCAAGGCAAGATATCAGGAAATCATTGATGGGCTGAAACTGGACCTTTCCCTTGAGAAAGAATTTGAAAAAGTAAAAGCGGACTTTAAAGCAAAAGCCGGTGAAAATTACGCAGCGAGCCGTGGAGAATACTTAAACGGTATTATCATGGCGAAATATCTTGATTATGAATTTATTGATGCGGCAGAAGTGATTTTCTTCGATGAGGAAGGAAATTTCATGCCGGATAAGACAGACGAAGTGCTCCGCGCGCGCTTAAAAGATTGCGAGAGAGCAGTTATTCCGGGATTCTACGGTGCAAAACTTGACGGAACGATTAAGACGTTCTCACGCGGCGGTTCCGACATTACAGGTTCCATCGTTGCGAAGGCTGCAAAAGTCGATGTGTATGAGAACTGGACGGATGTGTCCGGATTTCTTGTTGCCGACCCGCGTGTGATTGACAATCCGAAGGGAATTGAGACGATTACCTACCGCGAACTTCGCGAGCTTTCTTACATGGGAGCTTCCGTGCTTCACGAGGATGCAATTTTCCCTGTGCGTAAGGAAGGTATTCCGATTAATATCCGCAATACGAATGCGCCACAGGACAAAGGAACATGGATTGTGGAAGATACCTGTCAGCGCTCTAAATATACGATTACCGGTATTGCAGGTAAAAAAGGTTTCTGTGCGATTAACATCGAAAAAGACGGTATGAACTCAGAGGTTGGATTCGGCAGAAAGGTACTTCAGGCGTTTGAAGAGAACGGTATTTCCTTCGAACATGTACCGTCCGGTATTGATACGATGACCGTGTTTGCGCATCAGTCCGAATTTGAGGAAAAAGAGCAGAATGTGCTCGCAACGATTCATAAACTTGCAAGTCCTGATTTTATTGAACTGGAAGCAGACCTTGCGCTCATCGCTGTTGTGGGACGCGGAATGCGCCAGACACGCGGAACTGCGGGACGCATTTTCTCTGCACTCGCGCATGCGAATGTAAACGTAAAAATGATTGACCAGGGTTCTTCCGAACTGAATATCATCATCGGTGTAAGAAACGATGATTTTGAGGAAGCAATCCGCGCCATCTACCGTATTTTCGTGGATGTACAGTTATAAGAATAACAACGCCCGACATTGTTGTCGGGCGCGTTTTTTATGTAGAAAGTTTTAGAATCCTAAATCCTCCGCTACAAGGAATACCTTGATGCGGCCTTCGTGTCTGCTGCGGCGCGTGATAACGACCTGACTGCAGATGCAATCAGGAGAAAGGCAACCTGCGCAGATACCTGTCTCGGCACATGGTGTCTTTTTATTTAGACGGATGGTGTTTGGTGGACTGGCTACATTTTGTGTGCGGGATAAGCCTGCACCGATATCGGTGACAACTTTGTTCATTCCGACAACAAGAAATACATGTTTCGGTCCGTGAATGAGGCAAGCGACACGATTTCCGTTTCCGTCGATGTTGACAAGCTCTCCTTCAAGTGTGATGGCGTTTGTGCTCATCAAATAGTAATCACTTCCTGCGGACTGCAGATAAACTTCACGATCTTCTTCGGCTGATTTTGCTTTGCTGCGGTCAATCAAATTGTATTTGCCGCATGTTTGGATGGCGTCCATGAGTCCGCATTCTTTTAAGGACTCAGAACCGCCCCATGCGATGCTTGCGCCGTCCTCCATCATAGGGAGGATGGTTTCCAAAAGTTCTTTGCTGCTTTCACAGTAGTAACCTTCCATATTTCTTTTCTTTAAGTTGGCAATGATGATGTCTGCTTTTTTTGCAAACGCTTCTTTTACAAATGACATGATAATACCTCCTTTTCCATTTCGATTGTAGCATAAAAAAGGTAAATCGGATAGATTTTCAGAGCATATTCTCGGGAAATTGTGCGACAATACATGACTTAATTAAAAAATGCAAGATAAATTGACAAAAAATGACAATATACCATGATAGAAATGCTGAAAATATATAAAAAAACAAATTATATTGAAAAAATTTAAAAAAAATATCAAAATTGTGTTGACAAATATCGTTTCGGCAGGTATACTAAGTTCATACAAAAGAAATTCACATAGATTTAAAATCTAATGAAAGAGAGGTACAAGCCACCAAAAACATAAGTACAGTACTTTAGAAGAAGTACATAGGAAGAAATCACAAGTTGCATTCAAGTACATGGAGAGACGAAGAGCAGTAGAGTACAAAAGATAAAGTGATAACCATATAAGAGAGATGGAGAATCCGCTCACTGCAGTACAATCAGTACAAAGCCGAGGATGGAACGAATTACAACAGAATACGGAGGTAGGTCCCATGGATCAAATAGTTATTTAGCGGGTGTCATTCGAAAAGAGATTGATGCCCGCTAAGTCTTTGTGTTATACTGATAGCGGTATAAATTGAGGAATGCACTTGTTTTGGAGGTTACAACGTGGATTTTGAATCAAGCGGATTAAGCAGGGAAGAGATAAGAAAGAGAAGAAGAAAAAAAGAGAGAATGCAGGCAATTGTCATTTTGGCGTTTGTTATTTTGGTGATAGCTCTTGTGATAGGTGCGGTTGTATTTGTTTTGGTTCGTGTATTTTCCGGGCCGGACAAGAAAACAGAGAGCGCGCAGGTGGATGCAGTTGCGACAGAGAGTGTTGTATCCGAGACGCAGGAAAGCGCGCTGCCTGAGCCGGAAGAGGTACAGGAAGAGGATGGCACAGGAGAAGCAGTAGAGCCGGAAACGGAGAGTGTCGACATAGAGGAATCCGATGAAGATGCTGTGGAAGAGCAGGAAGAAGTGGACGTAATGCCGGGACTTTTTGATGAGCAGGATAACGAGGCGTTGGAGGAACTTGTTTCCCAGAAGCTTTCTTCCATGACTTTGGAGCAAAAGATTGCAGAATTGTTTTTTGTAAAGCCGAATCAGCTGTTAGGAAATGAAAGTGATGTAACGATAGTCGGAAGTGAGTTTGGTGAAAAGATAAAAACATATCCGGTAGGAGGAATTTTGCTGGATGATTCCAATATGAGCGCGGATGCAGATTTCACGGCATTGATATCGAACATTCAGACCTATTCTTCGGAGGATATTTTTGTCGGTATCGCACATGATGGAGGAGAGACGTCTCCGCTGATTACCGGTGGACTCACAGAGAATGTGATTTCTTCATATCAGGAAATAGGGGAAACGTTGGGGACTTCCGGGGCTTATAGCGCAGGAATTTCGTCCGGAGGTATGTTGAAAGAATATGATATCAATGTTAATTTTGCACCAAATGTAGATGTCTCCCTGACGCAGGGAAGTGTGGCACAAAAAGAAGGTTTTGGTGCAGATATGGAAACGACGGCGGAGCTGGGCAAGAATTATATAAAAGGCTTGAGTGATCAAGGGATTTTCACGGCTGTGAAACATTTTCCTAGCTATGGGGATGTCACACAGGACGGAGACGGCGGACAGGTGGTTTCGCAGAGGACGAAGGAAGATTTGGCCGGAGAATATGCGCCGTACATTGAGGCAATTGATGCGGGTGCGGATTTTGTGGTGGTTTCACATGTCAGTCTTCCGCAGGTAAGAGGTGATAAGCGCCCGGCATCACTTTCCAAAGAGGTGATTACAGATATAATCCGTACAGAATGGGAATATGACGGTATTGTAATTACGGATTTTATGAACAAGTCCTGTATGTATCAGAAATATACATATGCGGAGGCGGCAGTAGGAGCGATAGAAGCAGGAGCCGACATGATTCTTGCGCCGAAGAATTTCCTCAAATCTTACAATGGAATTTTAGATGCAGTCAATGACGGAACGCTTACGGAAGAGCGTATTGATGAGTCGGTTAGACGTATTTACCGTGTAAAGTATGAGTCACGGGTTACAAATTAAAAAAAGTGATTGACAAAACAGATTTCATATAGTATAGTTATTTTTGCCCGCTGAAAAGCGTGGCAAATATGCGCGAGTGGCTCAGTTGGTGGAGCACGACCTTGCCAAGGTCGGGGCCGCGGGTTCGAGTCCCGTCTCGCGCTCTCAGATTATAGGAAAAAGGACATCCGATGGATGTCCTTTTTTCGTGTTAATATTGCAGCGGATTTCCGACTAAATCCCCTTTTTTTTCTGTTCGTCGGGTGGTTTATTAGGCTTTGTCCCGACTAGCGCGTAATTTTTTTGTTTGGGTCGGTGAAAAAAACAACACATTTCCGACTAATTTTTGAAAACCGACAAAAAATCGGGTTCTATTCAGCAAAAAATCCAGACTCAGGAGCAAAAAGTTAAAAATAGTCGGGAAAGATACTCAGAATCTACCCGACTATTGTGCAGAAATTAATATTTCGTAGGAATAAGAAAATTATCTCTGTTTGTAATAGGATAAAAAGTCGCGCAATTTTTCGGTTGCATCCTCGAGCACTTCGATTCGAGGCAAGTATACAACACGAAAGTGGTCCGGCTGACTCCAGTTAAAACCGCGGCCGTTGATAAGAAGAATTTTTTTATCCCGGAGAAGGTCGAGTGCGAATTTTTCGTCATCGAGAATATTGAATTTTTTCGTATCAATTTTCGGGAAGATATAAAATGCTGCCTTCGGTTTTACGGCAGATATTCCCGGAATATCGTTTAGCGCCTTGTAGATGTACTCGCGCTGCTCGTAAATTCTTCCGCCCGGAACAATATAATTCTTAACGCTCTGGTAACCGCCGAGCGCTGTCTGCACGATGGACTGTGCAGGTACGTTGGAACACAGGCGCATGTTGGAGAGCATGTTAATGCCCTGGATGTAGTCGCTTGCGAGAGATTTGTTGCCGCTCAAAATCATCCAGCCAATACGGAATCCCGCAATCATGTGAGATTTGGATAATCCGCTGAATGTTACGCAGAAAAGGTCCGGAGCGAGAGCTGCGATGGAAATATGCTCTTCATCATCGAAGACGAGTCTGTCATAAATCTCGTCGGAAAAAATCATAAGCTGATGTTCTCTTGCAATATTTACAAGTTCCTCTAAAAGTTCCTTCGGATATAAAGCTCCGGTCGGATTGTTCGGATTAATGATGACAATAGCCTTTGTTCTGGAAGTGATTTTTTTCTTGATGTCATCAATATCAGGATACCACTCAGCCTGTTCGTCGCAAATATAGTGGACTGCTTTGCCGCCGCCCAGCGTCACGCACGCTGTCCAAAGAGGATAATCGGGTGACGGAATTAAAACCTCATCACCATCGTCGAGAAGTGCGGACATACATAAATTGATGAGTTCACTCACGCCGTTTCCGGTGTAGATATCATCCATTGTTACGTTAGGGATATTCTTAATCTGTGCGTATTGCATGATAGCTTTTCTGGCTGCAAATAAACCTCTGGAATCGGAATAGCCCTCGCATTCTGTCAGCTGTCTGCGCATGTCGTATATAACTTCGTCAGGAGTACGGAAGCCAAACGGGGCAGGATTTCCGATATTCAATTTTAATACCTGGGTTCCGTCGTTTTCCATTCTGGCTGCTTCATCCACGACCGGTCCGCGGACATCGTATAATACATTCTCTAGTTTGGTTGATTTTTTAAATTCGCGCATATTGCCTCCTGTATGTACTGTGTGAAACACTTTTTTTTCATCTTTATTTTCGTCGGCTTTTCCCGATAACCATTGGGCATCGACTTCGAATACATCTGCAAGAAATTGCAGGATTTCTTTTCGCGGAGTTGTTTTGCCGGACACATATTGACTGATATGACTTTTGCCGAGTTTTATACCTTTTTCTTCGGCGAGACGTACCAGTTCAATCTGCTTTATCTTTTTTTGCTGCATCATATCGTTTAGTCTGGCGGCAAAAATTGAACTTTCCATCTTTTCTCTCCTTTTGGGTTGTTTTTTTGTAAGTATACACTGAAAAAAGAATAAGTTCAATGGTTTTAATACAAAAAGTTCAATTTTAAAAAACGAAGAGGTTAAAAAGTTCAATTCTTTTTTGGGGAAAGCTTTTTTCTTGTGTATAACGTCGAGGGGTGTTAAAATAACAGAAAGGTATTTTTGAAAGTCGGAAGTATGACAAGGGGGTAACCATGAGATTTAAGAATATTGCGGTTTTAATGACGGCGCTTGATTCGGAGGCGCAGGCGGAAGAACTCAAAGGGATTGAAGAATACGGAAAGAAACATGGATATAATATTGCGGTCTTTCTTTGGTATACCGGTGCGTTTGAGAAGGAAAAACACAACCTTGGGGAAGTAAATATTGTCAATCTTCCGGATTTACATCTGTTTGACGGTGTGATTGTGTTTGCCAATGTATTTCATATTGAACATAATCGAAAATTAATCGAAGGGCTTTTGGAAGAATTGACCTGTCCGATTGTTTGCATCGGATGTAAAGTAAAGGATTACTACAGTATCCGCACGGATAATTATACAGCCATGCGTAAGCTTGTCGAACATTTTGTTGTGGAGCATAAGGTCAGGGATATCCACTTTGTGAAGGGAATTGAAGGGAATTCGGATGCGATAGAGCGTTTTCGCGCTTTTGAGGATGTGATGAAGGAACATGACATTCCGATTTTGCCGGAGCGCCTGAGCCAGGGGGATTTCTACGTGACCGGAGGAGAAGAGGCGGCGGAGGAGATTTTAAACTGTGTGCTGCCGTTTCCGCAGGCAATTATATGTGCCAATGATGTCATGGCGATTACCATCTGTGACATTTTGATGGAAAAAGGGTATCGCATTCCGGAGGATGTGATTATTTCGGGATATGATTACAGTATTGAGTCACGGAGCCACTATCCGCGAATTACCTCAGTGCGTTCACGTTTCGAAGAACTCGGTACGCAGGCATGTAAAATTTTGCTTGATGTGGCAGACGGAAAAGATGTTGAGAAGGACACGTATCTGGCTGATGAGGTTGTATTGGATGAGAGTTGCGGATGTAAGGATAAATCTGTCCTTTACACCGGAAAAGACGGACATATTGTGCGCGGTGAGGATATCGCAAGACGCAAGATGATACATCAGTTCATTAGGCTTGAGAAAAATATTACAGAGGGCGGCGGTCTTGAAGAATGGAGAGATTCTTTAAAGGAGTTTATTCCTAAGATTGACGTGAGCGAATTTTACTGTTGTGTCAATGAAGGATTTGTAGAAGATGTGTGTCAGCTTGATATTCTCGAGCAGGAAGAAATGACAACGGAAGAAAGACTGACGTACACAAGGATGATGTTTCCGATTCTTTCTTATAAGAATCATGCGTTTCAGACAAAAGCACCGTTTGAGTCAAAATATGCGTTTGACGACATGTTTAAGGATTCTGACAGATGTAAAACATATATTTTCTCCCCGATGCACTATCTTGAGCGTACGTTCGGATATTTTGTTTTTGTGGACAGTGCGTTTCCGATTAACAATCAGCTCTATATCAGCTGGCTGATTAATATGGGAGATTCGATTGAAAATATTCGTAAGCAGAGCATGCTTCAGAATGCGATGAACCGGTTGGATGAGATGTATATCAGGGATTCGCTTACGGGAGTGTATAACAGGTTCGGTATGGAGCGTCATTTTGCTGAGATTAAGCGCAAGTGTATGATGTCACGCATTTCCATGCAGCTTTCCTTCATTGATTTGGACAATCTGAAAACGATCAATGACGTGTATGGTCATGAGGCGGGGGATGAAATCATCAATGCTGCGGCGACAATTCTGCAGGAAGAGTCAGAGAAATATTATGTTACGCGCTACGGCGGAGATGAGTTTATCGTCATGGGCACGGTACACAATGAAAAAGAAGTCGAGGAGTATTGGACACGTGTTCAGCAGAGAATTGACGAGTATAATGCACAGGGGAGAAGGGCAGAACTTTCTATGAGTTTTGGATATGATGTCTTTAAAGTGGAGGCAAAAACCTATCTTGAGGACTGCATCCGCGTGACAGACAGGAAAATGTACGAGGATAAAAAACACAAAAAGCAGAAAGCCGGACAACAAATGTAAACGGAGGCAAAGAAGGAGAAGAAAACAATGGTTTTTAATTCCGTAGATTTTCTCGTGTTTTTTCCGATTGTGGTATGTATCTATTTTGTAATACCGAAAAAGATGCGATATATATGGCTTTTGATTGCCAGCTATTATTTTTACATGAGCTGGAATCCGAAGTACGCAGTGCTGATTGCGCTGTCGACCGTCATTACGTATTTGAGCGGTATTTTCATCGGAAAAGCAGGAGAACTGAAGGATGAAAAGAAAGAAAGAAGACGGAAGAAACTGATTGTTGCGGGCAGTTTTGTGACAAATCTGGGGATTTTGTTCTTTTTTAAATATTTTGATTTTGTGCTTGCAAATATCAACCGGGTGCTTGGCAGATTCGGTGTCGAGATGCTGGATAAGCCGTTTGACGTGCTTCTTCCTGTCGGTATTTCGTTCTATACCTTCCAGGCACTCAGTTACACGATGGACGTGTATCGAAACGACATAAAACCGGAGAAAAATCTATTTAAGTATGCACTTTTCGTTTCGTTTTTTCCACAGCTTGTGGCCGGACCGATTGAGCGTTCGAAGAATCTTGTGAAACAGGTACAGCAGGTGCACACATTCCGTCTTTGGAATTATGAGAATATCACAAGCGGTGCTGCAATGATGCTCTGGGGATATTTCATGAAGATGGTTGTTGCGGACCGATTGGCTGTTTTCGTGGATTATGTGTTTTTAAATTATGCCGCTTACGGTGCGACAGCGCTGACGGTTGCGGCGGTTTTCTTTGCGTTCCAGATATATTGTGATTTCGGAAGTTATTCGCTGATTGCAGTCGGCTGTGCGCGAGTGATGGGTTTTTCCCTGATGGAGAACTTTAATACGCCTTATTTTGCGACAAGCATTAAGGAATTCTGGCGTAGATGGCATATTTCACTCAGTAGCTGGTTTCGTGATTATCTCTATATTCCGCTCGGCGGAAACAGAAAAGGTACGGTGCGCAAATATGTCAATCTCATGATTACATTTTTGGTAAGCGGGCTCTGGCACGGCGCAAGTTTCAGCTTCGTAGTGTGGGGAGGTCTGCACGGACTGTATCAGGTAATCGGAGATGTGACACGGCCTTTCCGTGAGAAGGCATCGCGTGTCCTGAAGATGAAAACAGATTGTTTCAGTCACAAGCTGTTGCAGGGAGTTGTGACGTTTGTACTTGTTGATTTTGCTTGGATTTTCTTCCGCTGCAATTCTCTGAGAGAGAGTTTTGCGTATATCATGCAGATGGTAAAACATCCGGATCCGTGGGCATTAATGAACGGCTCCTTGTATACGCTGGGTCTTTCCGAGACAGAATTCGGCATTGCACTTGTTGCGCTTGTGGTTCTCTTAGCGGTGGATCTGATTCGATATCGCAAGAGTATGCAACTTTACGAATATCTGAATACGCAGTCCCTGTGGTTTCGCTGGGGTGTTTATATTCTGCTTACAGTAGCTGTCTTTTTGCTTGGTATTTACGGACCGGGCTATGATGCGGCAGAATTTATATATTTCCAATTTTAGAGGTTTCAATGAAAAAAAATATCGTCAGGATTGTAGGGTTTTTGTTGATTCTATCAATCGTTATATTAAAACTGAATGATGTTGTGGCGTTCAAATATACGGATGGTGTGACGCAGATGGAGTACTTTTATGAACTACCGAAAGATACGGTTGATGTACTCGTACTCGGTTCCTCCCATGCCTTTGTGGATGTAAATCCGGAGATTTTGTATGACGAATACGGGTTAGCTGCGTATGATCTTTGCGGAAGTATGCAGCCGATGTGGAACACCTACTATTATATGAAAGAGGCACTTAAGTATCAGACGCCGAAGCTCATTGTGCTGGATGTATATCGTCTTGTCGAGGCGTTTCCGTATTCCAAGGAGAGTAAGATTGTAAAAAACACGTATGGTATGCGTTTTTCGCATAACAAGTATGAGTCAATCAAAGCGTCCTTAAGTGAGGAGGATAAGGGAGACCTGCTTCTTCATATGGTGGAGTTTCCTTCGTATCACAGCAGATATGTCGATTTAACAGCGGAGGACTTTGACCGAAGTCTTGTGGTCGATGAAAGTTATAAAGGGGCTCACCCGGTGACCGAGGTGGCACCGATGGAGAGACCGGAGCTTGCGCATGTCACGGAGACGATAGAAATTGAGCCTAAGACGATGGAATATTTCGAAAAGATTTTGTCTCTTGCAAATGAAAAAGATATTCCGGTATTTTTGATAAACGCACCGTACATTATGACAGAAGATGATAAAAAGGTATTTAATACGCTGGAGGAGTATCTTGCAGCGCAGACGAAATACGATAATGTTTTCTATGTGGATTTTAACCGGATGTATGACGAGATGCAGATTGATTTTGCTGCAGATTTTGCAGATCCAAATCACCTGAATGTAAACGGACTTGGCAAGTTTAATCATGCACTTGGCGCCTGCATCAAAGAAAACTATGAGCTGCCTGACCGAAGAGGAGATGCGGCGTTTGTAAGTTATGAATAGGGTAGAAGCGGAAAAGGAGTAGTAAAATACTCCTTTTTTTGATGGAAAGTAGTATGGATTTGCATACTGTAATGTGAAATATCTGTGCTAAGGATATCCGAAAAAAGAAACGGAGGTAATGATTATGTTGATTGAGGTAGTTGCAATTTTGGTATCGGTGGTGCTTATGGCTGCTGTGTGTGGTTCAGAGATTGGGGTGGGAACGGTGCTTACCAGTCTGCTCGATTTTCCGTCGCTTATCAGTCTTCTTGTGCTTTCACTTCCGATTTTGCTCAGAAACGGAATGTGGAAAGATTTTGTACGAGGATTCAAATTGCTGAAAAAGAGTTACACTTGTAGTCTTGCGGAATTGAAACGAGCATTGGATGTTGTGGAATTGATGCAAAGACAAATTTTATATGCGGGAGTGATTTTGACAGCATTTGCCATTATTATTGTGCTGGGCTTTCTTCAGAAGCCGGAGATTGTCGGCGTGAATATAGCGGTGGCATTGATTACAGTGCTGTATGCTGCGGTTTTAGAAATGCTTCTTTTGCCGGTACAGATAGAAGTAAAGAGAAGAATCATCGATTATATGGAGGCGGAATAAACGGTGAAGAAAAGAACGTGGGCGTTGGTTTTCGTAATTGTATATATGACCGTGCTTGTCGGGCTTTTGATGACGCATGTCCAGTTGATTGTGGGAATCGTGGAACGGCGGATGGCGATGGTGGAGATAGTTCTCCTGGTTTTTCCGGTGTTTTCGATTTCTATGCTGCTTTCCAGATGGCAGAATGCAGAGCCTTGTGCGCCGGAAGAGGAGAAACAGAGTGTTTCGGAGAAGGCGGCGGTGTACGAATATGACATCTTTGCAGAGCTTGTGACGGCAGATGACTTATCAGAACGTGAAAAGGAAGTGGCGTGGCTGATTTATCGCGGTTTTACGAATCGGCAGATAGCGGAGGAATTGTTTATAGCAGAAACAACCGTAAAGAAGCATGTGTCGCACATATTTGAAAAATCCGGCGTTTCCGGTCGAAAAGAACTCAAAGAAAAATGGCGTACAAAAAAGAAACATCCGTAAATACGGATGCTTCTTTTTATGTTATATAATTTAATTATAACTTCAATTCTACCGGTGCGGCTGTAAGAGCGTCGACACGGTTTGAAAGTTCGTTCATACCTTCTTTAATGGAGTGATTGATTTCACCTGATACGCTGGCAAGTTTTCCTACTTCGTCGGCTACGACTGCAAAACCTTTTCCGGCTTCACCTGCACGCGCAGCTTCGATAGATGCATTCAATGCAAGCATACGCTGTTTGGATTCAATCTTATCCAATGCGTGAGATTTCTCAATCATCTGGTCTACGAGAGAACGGAATACCTGTAACTCATCTTTGTATTTGTTGATTTCTGTATCGTTTTCGAATGCTGTGAACTGCATTGTCAATGCCTGAGCGATAATATTCTGAAGCTGGCTGAACGCATTGCGTACCGTATCATCCTGAGCAGATACACCTTCAGGAGTACCATATGTAAGCTGTGCCACAACTTCGCCTGATACATTCAGTACAGAGATGGCATCTTCCACGTTGCATGCAGCATATGCATCGCGATCAAAGTCTTCTGTAAGGGGAGAGTTGTCAAAGTCTGTAATAACAGCAGCAAGCCCTGTAACAACCGACCAATCTGCGATATATTTGTTTAAAGATTCGAAGTTGGCAAATTCATTTATTTTTTTCATAGTCTGAAGTCCTTTCTTTCTGCATGTACGTGCAATCAAAATGCAACTTTACATACGATATTTTTATACACTATACTTAGTATAACAAAAGAATGGAAATTTTTATATACCAAAATAAAAAAAAGACGTAGAAAAATTCGGGCAATTTTTGGTCAAAATGTCAGCAACTTATCCTGCGTTTTGTGATAAAATAACATTATAAATAATGTACGGTGAGGAAGACGGGTTGTATGAGCGGAGCAGCAATAAAGAGAATAGCGGTCATTACTATGTTGACAGATCATCTCGGTGCCGCTTTTTTTTATATTTTTACATCATCTTATGACGGGACAGCCGCTTTTGCCGGTGCGGATTTGTGCTATCAGATGTTGCGCATTGTCGGGAGGACATCGTTTCCGCTGTTTTGCTTTTTGATTGTGGAAGGTTTTTTGCACACGCGAAGTATGGGGAGATATATGCTTCGCCTGTTTGTGTTTGCGCTTCTCTCGGAACTTCCTTTTGATCTCGCATTTCACGACAGTATGTGGGATATGAGTATGCAGAATGTATTTTTTACACTGCTCTTTGGACTGCTTGCTCTGTTTGCGCTGAGATGGGGACAGGAGAAATGCATGGCGCGCGCGGGAAGATGGAAACTCTGTTATGTTACGGGATGGATTGGCGCGGCGGTTTGTGTGTGCGTGGCGCAGTTGTTTCGGACAGATTACGGCGGTGTGGGAGTTGTCTTAATTCTTGTTTTGTATTTGCTTCGGAATGAACGTGTGTGGGCATGCATGGGAGGTTATGCTGTTATGTGTCTCGGTGCCATGGAATCGTGGTGCTTTCCGGCTTTTTTATTCTTTCTGCCTGTGTACAATGGAGAGAGAGGAACCGGTTCGAAATATTTCTTTTACTTTTTCTATCCGGTGCATCTGCTTGCGCTTGCCGGAGTCAGGATATTATGTTTATAAACAGGAGGTATAGGTATGAGACTAAAGTTTATTGGTGCGGATCATGAGGTTACCGGAAGTTGTCATTACATTGAAGCATGCGGGAAGCATATTTTGGTTGACTACGGAATGGAACAGGGAGTCAACGTGTTTGAAAATGTGGAAATACCGGTACATGAATCACTGATTGATTATGTTTTGTTGACGCATGCTCACGTGGATCATTCTGGTATGTTGCCGCTCCTATATGCAAGGGGGTTCCGCGGAAAGATATATACGACGGATGCAACGGCAGACCTTTGCAGTATCATGCTTCGTGACTGTGCGCATATTCAGATGCAGGAGGCTGAGTGGAAGAACCGTAAAGCCAAACGAAGTGCATCCCATCCGGCGGTGGAGCCGCTCTACACGATGGAGGATGCGGACGGAACCATACGTTGTCTTGTGCCATGTCATTATGATAAAATGATTACGCTCTGCGACGGAATTGAGATTCGTTTTACGGATATCGGTCATCTGCTCGGGTCGGCGAGTATTGAAGTGTGGGTAACGGAGGATAAGATTACCAAGAAGATTGTGTTCTCCGGCGATATCGGTAATGTGGAACAGCCGCTTATCCGTGACCCTCAGATTACCAAAGACGCAGATTATGTCGTGATGGAATCTACATATGGTGACCGCATTCATTCTACGGAACGTCCGGACTATGTGGCGGAACTGACGCAGATTCTGAAAGAGACATTTGATAAGGGCGGTAATGTTGTTATTCCTTCGTTTGCGGTCGGAAGGACACAGGAAATGCTTTATTTCCTCCGCAAAATTAAAATGGAAAAACTGGTGGAAGGACATCCGGATTTTCCGGTTTACGTCGACAGTCCTCTTGCGGTGGAGGCGACGGGTATTTTCCACAAAAATATATATAATTGTTTTGACGAGGAAGCAATGGACCTTGTGATGCAGGGCATCAACCCGATTAGTTTTCCGGGACTGCGCCTTTCCATCACGAGTGACGAGTCCAAGGCAATCAACTTTGACGAGACACCGAAGGTCATTCTCTCCGCATCGGGAATGTGTGAGGCGGGACGAATCCGCCATCATCTCAAGCACAATCTCTGGAGACCGGAGTGTACGGTGCTCTTTGTCGGCTATCAGGCAGTCGGAACACTCGGACGAATCATCGTTGAGGGTGTGGATGAAGTTAAGCTTTTCGGCGAACCGATTCAGGTGCGCGCAAAGATTGCAAAGTTGACAGGACTTTCCGGTCATGCGGATAAAAACGGACTCATCAATTGGATACAGGGATTTGAGAAAAAACCGCAGAGAGTTTTCATTGTGCATGGCGAGGATACGGTTTGCAGTGCGTTTGCGCAGTGTCTGCATCATGAATACGGATACGAGACTTATGCGCCTTACAGCGGAACGGAATTTGACCTCATAAACAACGTGATTACTTACGAGGCGCAGGGTATTCCGGTCAAGAAGAAAAAAGTCGCAAGCGATATTTTCCACAGGTTGCTTGATGCAGGTCAGAGACTTATTGCGGTCATTCATAGGAATGAAGGCGGAGCGAATAAGGATTTGGCGAAGTTTGCGGATCAGATTAATGCTTTGTGTGATAAATGGGACAGATAGAGAAAGCGAGGACTATAAGCCAATGAGTATGGCAGATCAGATTTTTATCAATATGTGTCAGGATATCTTGACAAATGGGACGAGTACGGAGGGAGAAAAGGTAAGACCGCACTGGGAAGACGGAACGAGCGCCTACACGATTAAAAAGTTCGGTGTTGTAAACCGCTATGACCTTTCTAAAGAATTTCCGATTCTGACACTTCGAAGAACGGCACTGAAAAGTGCGACGGATGAGTTGCTTTGGATCTGGCAGCAGAAGTCAAATAATATTAATGACCTCCACAGTCATATTTGGGATGAATGGGCAGATGAATCCGGCTCCATCGGAAAGGCTTATGGCTATCAGATGAGTGTGAAACACCAATACAAAGAAGGCATGATGGATCAGGTGGACAGAGTGATTTACGATTTGAAAAATAATCCGTTCAGTCGCCGTATTATGACCAATATTTACGTGCATCAGGATTTGCATGAGATGAATCTGTATCCTTGTGCTTACAGTATGACATTTAATGTAACGCAGAAACCGGGCGAGGAGAAGCTGGTACTCAATGCAATATTAAACCAGCGTTCACAGGATGTGCTCGCTGCCAATAACTGGAATGTTGTTCAGTATTCGGTACTTGTGCATATGCTGGCACAGGTTTGTGATATGCAGGTCGGTGAGTTTGTACATGTGATAGCAGATGCGCATATTTATGACAGACATGTTCCGATTATCAAGGAACTGATTGCAAGAGAGCCGAAACCGGCACCGAAGTTTACGTTAAATCCGGATGTAAAGGATTTCTATCAATTTACAAGGGATGACGTCAGTCTGGAGGGCTATGAAACATGGCCTCAGATTACGAATATACCGATTGCAATCTAAGGAGGACATCATGAAATTAATCGTAGCAGTAGATAAGAATTGGGGAATCGGTCGCAAGAATGCTCTTCTTGTACACATTCCGAGTGATATGAAATTTTTCAGAAATGAAACGATGGGAAAGGTTATCATCATGGGGCGTAAGACGCTGGAAAGTTTTCCGCAGAGTCAGCCACTTGCAGGCAGAACGAATATCGTTTTGACGTCGGACCGAAACTATAAGGTTAAAGGTGCTATTGTGGTTCACAGCGTGGAGGAAGCCATTGAGGAGAGTGCGAAGCACGGAGATGAAGTGTATTGCATTGGGGGAGCGAGCGTGTACGAGCAGTTCCTTCCGTATTGCGACAAGGCGTACGTCACAAGAATAGACCATGCATACGAGGCAGATACCTTCTTCCCGAATCTCGATGAAAAATCGGATTGGAAGATGACCCAGGAGAGCGAAGAGCAGACGTATTTCGATGTCGAATATCGCTTTACGACGTATGAAAAGACAGGAGACTAATCAGGTGTCTCCTGTCTTTTTATACGTCATGAAACGGTATGCTACATCGAATAATACGAACTTACAACCTGATTTCTGCCGGATGTTTTTCCGGTATAAAGTTTTTCGTCGGCTTTCGTAAGTGTTTGGTCAAGGTCGATTCCGGAGTGATATTCTTCAATGCCGGCTGTAATCGTCAGATGAAGATTTACATCTTTAAAGGTAAAATCCTGGTCTTCAATGCGGACGCGAAGCTCTTCCATGAAACCGATGGCCTGATCATAATCCATATCTTCAAAAGTCAGGAGAAATTCTTCACCGCCCCATCTTGCAACGTGTCCTTTTCCGTCCATAAATGTTTTCAGCAGATAAGAAAGAGATTTCAAGACAAAGTCACCCATGCCATGGCCGTATTCGTCATTGACTTTTTTGAAGAAGTCGATATCAAGAATAGCGAGAGAAAAATCTGTCTGGTATTTGTTGTAATTATTTACTAAAGTTGCCAGATGCTCGTTCATCGCACGGCGGTTCCACAATGTTGTCAGTGTGTCTGTGTTTACAAGCTGTTCGAGACGTTTGTTGTACTGGATAATCTTCTCTTCGGATTTCGTGTATTTATAGCAGAATGCGTATGCGATAGCCGTAAGAGAAAAGAATGACAGGCTGATGTTGATTGCCAATAACACAATTCTTATCAAGAGGCCCGGTGTTGTCTGAAGAGGCATAAAATTGTAGCCGATTGCGAGAAGCAGTACAAGGACTGCGCAAAAAACGGTATAGAGAATTTTTTTGCGTATAGAGAGTTTGATACTGAAAAAAACAAGCAAGACCGTGACAAATACAATAGGAGCAAAGAAGTATCCCCAGCCGATGAAAAGCGACATAAGAACGGAGAATAGCAGGGAAATTGCATTGTATAGCCAGAGACCGTACATTGTACGGTTTTCGTAGGTACAGATTAGTACACCGAGAAGAATTCCGATGCTGAAAGTTAAAAACAAGGTCATCATAATATTTCCGATAGATGCAACCGGAAATACCATAACAAAATAATGAAGAATGCCAATGATGGAAAGTACACGAAGTAAAACTGCAAGGTCGTTAGATTCGCCTTCCTTTTCCATGTCGCGAAGAATATATTCTTTTATTTTTTCATAAAGTCTCGTCATAGTAACAGTCCTTTGTTTGAAATTTAGTTTCCGTAACAAAAAGTATACCATAATTTTTCGCTATATTCTATATGAAAAAATGATATATTGACAGCATAAAATCGGCGGTGGTAAACTGTTTCTTGTATAAAGTGGCTTGGTGTACAGTAGAGCTGCGTTACGAAAGGAAGCGGGAAGATGGAAAAGAAAAATATCGACTGGTCAAACCTCGGTTTCGGATATATCCAGACAGACAAGAGATTTGTGTCGAACTATAAAGACGGAGCATGGGATGAAGGTGTTTTGACAGAGGATGCGACGGTTGTAATCAATGAATGCGCAGGTGTACTTCAGTATGCACAGACAATTTTTGAGGGAATGAAGGCGTATACAACGAAGGACGGAAAGATTGTTGTGTTCCGCCCTGATTTAAATGCAGCGCGTATGGCAGATTCTGCACGTCGATTGGAAATGCCGGTATATCCGGAAGATAAATTTGTGGAAGCTATTGCAAAAACAGTAGAAGCTAACGCTGCTTATGTACCGCCGTATGGTTCAGGTGCATCTCTGTATTTAAGACCGTATATGTTTGGAAGTAATCCGGTGATCGGTGTAAAACCGGCGGATGAATATCAGTTCAGAGTATTTGCAACACCGGTAGGACCATACTTTAAGGGGGGAGCAAAACCGTTGACACTTAAGGTGAGTGATTATGACAGAGCCGCACCTTGCGGAACAGGTCACATCAAAGCGGGTCTTAACTATGCTATGAGTCTTCATGCGATTGTGACAGCACATGAAGAAGGTTATGATGAAAACATGTATCTGGATGCGGCGACAAGAACGAAAGTAGAAGAGACAGGTGGAGCTAACTTCTTATTTATAACAAAGGACAATAAAGTCGTAACTCCGAAGTCGGATAGTATTCTTCCTTCTATTACACGTCGTTCACTTATGTATGTTGCAAAAGAGTACTTGGGACTCGAAGTTGAGGAGAGAGAAGTCTTCATTGATGAAGTGAAAGATTTTGCGGAATGTGGTCTTTGCGGAACGGCAGCAGTCATTTCTCCGGTTGGTAAAATTGTAAATCATGGAGAAGAAATATCCTTCCCGAGCGGAATGGAAAAGATGGGACCGACCATTCAGAAATTATATGATACATTGACAGGTATTCAGATGGGAACCATCGAGGCACCGGAAGGCTGGATTAAGGTGATTTGCTAATCGCTGCCGGTTGGATGAAAAGATGATAAGAGAGGCAGAAAAGACATGAAAATGTTTTTTCTGTCTTTTTTTTAATTTAGGTGTTGACAAATGAAAAAAATGCTGTATTATTGTATTAAAAGAGTAGTACAGTAATACAAACAAAACACATTTCAAAAAAGAAAGGAGAGAAGGTATGGCGTGGGAATTAAACAATGACAGACCGATTTATTCGCAGATTGTTGAGAAGATACAGATTCAGATTGTGTCAGGCTATTATCCGAGCGGAAGTAAACTGCCAAGTGTGCGGGAGCTTGCGGCTGAGGCGGGCGTGAATCCGAACACAATGCAGAAGGCGTTTATGGAACTGGAGAGAAGCGGTTTGATTACGACAATGCGTACGAGCGGCAGAATTGTGACGGAGGATGAATCGATGATTCGCGAAGTCAAGGAAACAATTGCAAAAATGGAAATAGAGCAATTTTTCAAAAAAATGAGGGAAATCGGATTTAGTCAGGAAGAGACACTTGACCTGGCAAAGAATGTGTATAAGGAGGAAAAATAATGAGTGCATTAGTGGAATGCGTAGGGCTGACAAAGTGCTACACAAATGGAGTTCCGGCTGTTGCAGGACTCAATTTGAAGATTGAAAAGGGGCATATCGTAGGGCTTTTAGGACCGAACGGGAGCGGAAAGACAACGCTGATTAAAATGATTAACGGTCTTTTGAAACCGACGGAGGGGGCTGTGCTTGTCAACGGAAGTGAACCGGGCGTTGAGACAAAGAAAAGGGTCTCTTATCTCCCTGAGAGAACTTATCTTGAAGCGCAGAGAACTGTGGCGGATATGCTTGCGTTTTTTGAAGATTTTTATGAGGACTTTAAACCGGAGCGTGCGAAAGAAATGCTCGCATCCCTCGGTATTGAGCCGAAGGCGAGAATGAAGACGCTTTCCAAAGGTACGAAGGAAAAAGTACAGCTGATTCTTGTGATGAGCAGAGATGCGGACTTGTTTATCCTGGATGAGCCGATTGCCGGTGTGGATCCGGCGGCGAGAGATTATATTATCCGCACGATTATCAGCAATTACAATCCGGAAGCTTCCGTGATTATTTGTACACATCTGATATCAGATATCGAAAATATTCTGGATGATGTTGTGTTCATCAAACAGGGACAGATTGTTCTTCAGATGCCTGTAGATGATATCAGAGAAAAGCATGGAAAGACAGTAGATGCTTATTTCAGGGAGGTGTTCGCATGTTAAAGAAATTATTTGTACATGAATGGAAAGATACTTGGCGTCTGGTTGCAATTTTTAACTTAATCGTAGCCGGACTGACTTTAATCGGATGCCTTTTCCTGAACAATGAGACATGGAACGCCATGGATAAAAATGAATTTGTGGCGGTTACGGTTGTTGTCTATATGATGTTCTTTATCGCCAGCATCGTTGCGCTTAGCATGGTAGTTACCTTCTATTTCTTCATCCGCTTTTACCGGAATCTGTACACGGATCAGGGATATTTGATGCATACGCTTCCGGTAACTCCGCATCAGCTTATCTGGTCTAAAACATTGGTTGCGGTCATCTGGATGGTGATCAGTACCGTTGTTATGTTCGGTGCAATTTTTTCACTGGTTTTTGCTGCGATACCGGGTGAAGAGAGAAGCGAATTTTGGTCGGAGCTGCGTAACGTTTTCGTACTTGCGGATTATGATGCGAGAGTGATAGCCGTTATTATATTATATATTCTGCTGATGGTTGTATCCCAGCTGATGAGTATCTTCATGGGATATGCTTCCATCAGCATCGGACAGACATTTAAGAAGCAGAAAGTGCTCGGTGCCATCGGTGTTTATATCGGAATTTATATGTTGATTCAGACCGTATCTTCTTATCTGTCGATGTTTATGACACTGTCTGTGGATCCGTATTCTATCAGCAGTTTTGATGAAATGAATTTTATGATTACGTTTCTTCTGATTATATTTGTCTTGATGGCAGCATTGGCGGCTGGATTTTACTTTGCGACACATTACATCATGAAAAATAAATTAAACCTCGAGTAGCGGGCAGAAAATAACAGAATAGAAAACCTCTGCATATGATAGTAAAAAATGCAGAGGTTTTTTTATGCTTAAAAATAATATGAAACAGGCACAGATAGAGGATATGGTTGATAGGGGTTTTTTAGGAATTCAAGTGACCAGCTCAATTGGTGCGATACCGGTAGAAAATGCCAGAGTCAGCATTTCTTACAGCGGTGAACCGGAACAGGTATTGGAAGAACTGTCGACGAATGAAAGCGGAGAAACAGAAAATATTGAGCTGGCAACACCGCCGATTGAACTGAGTCTTTCGCCTTCTGAGGTTCAGCCTTATTCTGAATATAATATTCTGGTGGAGGCACCGGGATATGAACCGGTTTTAATTACGGGGAGTGAGCTGCTTGCAGGACGTACGGCTGTTCAGAATGTCATAATGAACCCGTTAGAAAGTATGAATCGGAGAGAGGAGGATATCAATATTCCGGAGCATACACTTTACGGAGATTACCCGGCAAAAATTCCTGAGTCGGAGATTAAGCCGATGGCAGAAACGGGAGAAATTGTGCTCTCACGCGTGGTGATTCCGGAATATGTGATCGTACATGACGGAGTTCCGTCCGATGCAAGTGCACCGAATTATTATGTGAGATATAAGGATTATATTAAGAATGTTGTTTCGTCTGAGATTTATGCGACATGGGACGAGGCGGCAATTTATGCCAATACGCTTTGTATTTTGTCGGTGACACTCAATCGGGTGTTTACGGAGTGGTATCGGGGAAAGGGGTACGATTTCACGATTACCAGCTCTACGGCATTTGACCAGAAGTGGATTTACGGAAGAAATACTTATGAAAATATGGACAGGATTGTGGACAGCATTTTTGCCAATTACTTGTCGCGGCCGGGGGTAAAACAGCCGATTTTTGCAGGCTATTGTGACGGAAGAAGAACAAATTGTGATGGGCTGAAACAGTGGGGAAGCCAGTATCTGGCGGAAGAGGGGTACTCGGCGATAGAAATCATAAGGTATTACTTCGGAAATGATATGTACATCAACACAACGGAAGCGATTGCGGGAATTCCGGCTTCGTGGCCGGGATACAATTTGGAAATCGGTGCATCCGGTGATAAAGTAAGGCAGCTCCAGAACCAACTCAACCGGATTGCACAAAATTATCCTGCCATTCCTACGGTGACGGCAGACGGTATATATGGAGAACGGACAGCCGAGGCCGTCCGCACGTTTCAAGGTATATTTCGGCTTCCGCAGACAGGGATTACCGATTATCCGACATGGTATGAAATATCCAATATTTATGTCGGGGTAACGCGCATTGCGGAATGATGTTATAACCGGTTTTTGATAGCTTCGAAGCTCTGTCTGCTGATGACATGCTCTATTTTGCAGGCATCTTCGGAAGCTATGTCCTCAGGAACCCCCATGCTTACAAGCCAGTGCGTGAGAACTTCATGGCGCTCCAAAACCATCTCTGCGATTTCTTTCCCGGCATCGGTCAGATAGATAAACCCTGCATCCGTGACGGTGATATAATTCTTTTCGCGAAGATTTTTCATAGCGATGCTGATGCTTGATTTCTTAAAGTTGAGCTCGGTTGCAATGTCAACGGAACGGACAACCGGGAGCTTGCGGCTCAGCACTAATATGGTTTCCAAATAATTCTCTGCGGATTCGTTTATATGCATAATAGAATTCCTTCCTAAAAATGATGTTTTAAGTATACCACAATAATTCGAAAAATGATATACTTACAGAAAGAGTTTCTGCTTGGAAAGTGTGGTGAGAAGGATGTACAGAATTGAGAGATGTTTGGCAGAGCAGACGATGAAATATGAGGATGAAGTGCTGGAGGTTTCCGAGAACCGACTGGAGCTGACTGCATTGGAGGGAGAGGTGCTTGATGGTACGATATCGGTGCGTTCGCGCAGCGGTTGTGAGCTTCATATGTTTTTCTATTCCAATCACTACCGTATGCAGTGCCGCATTCCCGATTTCATAGGAAAAGAAGGTGAGCTGGTCTACCGATTTGATACGACGGGGCTTGAAGTGGGAAACACCGAAAAGGGAGAATTGTGCATCCTGTCCGAGGCGGGAGAATACCACATCCCGTTCACTGTTTCCATCCGCCGGCCGCTGGCGGAAACATCCCTCGGAGAGATTCGCAATCTGTTCCATTTTGCAAATTTGGCGAGAGAACATTGGGAAGAAGCGGTTAGGCTCTTTTATACAAAAGATTTTTCAATGCTCTTTTACGGTCATGACCGCAAGTATTATGATTTGTACCGCGGACTTTCCGTACATGAGGATAATCAGCACAATGTAGATGAATTTCTCGTGGGCATCAGCAAGAAGAGTAAGAATACATACAGTGTCAGGGAAGAGGGATTGCTTTTAAAAGACGTGACGGACGGGCAGCAGGAGTATGTGACGCTTGTATGCTCCGGATGGGGATATATGTATGCGGATGTCACGGCCAAAGGAGAGTTTCTTGTTCCGGTGCAGACAAGTGTGTCCAATGTTGATTTTGACGGGGAGGAATGCCAAGTTGCGTTCCGGATTGATGCGTCATGGCTTAAACCGGGAAGTAATATCGGAGCCCTTGTTTTCGAATATGAAGGGGGAATACATGAGATTCCCGTTATTGTTGAGATGTCGTCCAAAGTGTCAAGGAAGGCAGAGAGCTTAAAAGAATCCCGCAAATTGATGGCGCAGCTTATGCGCGATTATATTGCTTATGCAACTTCTGATTCGAATGCATCGCATAGCCTAAAGGCGGCGGAAAAGACTATAGAGCAAATCAATGCAGGATATGGAAGAAATCTGTTCGGAAGACTGTGCCAGATGCATATTCTTTTGGAAATGGGGCGTGAAAGCGAGGCCAGATGGGTGCTTTCCCATATCGAGAAAACACAGCAGCAGGCGGATATGGAACCGGTACAGTATGGATATTATCTGTATGTGCGTTCTCTTTTGGAATCTCAGGAGGCGTTTGCAAGGAGCGCAAAGGAGCAAATTTGCAGATTGTATGAAAAGTATCCGAATGAGATGTTTCTTGCGTGTCTGTATGTCAGGATGTGCGGAGAAAAACTTTCGCCGCAGGAGCGGCTGGCGATTTACAGACAGCAGTATGAGTTTGGAAGCAGGAATCCGATTCTCTATCTGGAGACTTTCTCGATATACAAGGAGAGTCTTGCATATTTGTCCGAGGCGGATGCGTTTGAAGTCAGTGTGCTTCGCTTCGGGCTGCGATATGGTTTATATACGGAATCAATGGCACAGAGGGTGACGGAAATTGTTGTGCGCAAAAAGGAAATGTCACCGGCGCTGTTTGCATTTTTGTCTCTCTGTTATGAAGAATATCCGTCCGATGAGATGCTGCATGCAATCTGTACGTTGATGGTGCGCAGCGGAATGTGCAGCGCGGAAAGCTTTCCGTGGTACGCGCGCGCTGTTGAGAAGCAGCTCCGTATCACATCGCTTTATGAGTATTATATGATGTCGGCTGACACGAGGGTGGACAGGCTTCCGCCGCGCGCGGTTCTTATGTATTTTGCATATCACTGTGAGCTGGATGAGAGAAGAAAAGCGTATCTTTTTTCACTTTTGGTTCGGCACCGGGGTGAAATACCGGAATTGTTCCGACAGTACGAATCTAAGATAAAAGAGTTTGCTTTCGGGCAGATGGAAAAAGGGATAATCAGCGAGAATCTCGCGGTGCTTTACCGATATTTACTCGGTTGTGATGAGCAGAAGATTCCGCAGGATAAAATTCAAAAAATAGCATTCCGCCATTTGATTAAAGTTAAGAGCGCAAAGGCGGTTAATGTTGTAGTGCTGCAGGAGAATCTGAGCAAAGAGGCGGTGTATCCGATTGAGAAGCAGAGGGCGTATGTGGACTGTTATACATCCGACTATGTTGTGCTGTTGGAAGATGCACACGGAAATCGTTTCTGCGACAGTCGGAAGTGGACGGATACGAAGCTGATGGCGGTGGAGAAGCTGGCTATGTATTTTGAGGAGCAGGATGAGGACGGCATCGGATTTTTAATGTACCGCGCCTATATTGGCGGGACACCGGAACAGGCAGGCGAGCAGTTTTGGCCGATTTATGAAAAGCTGGTGCTCAGTGATGAGGTAGACGATGTTTATCGCCATGAAATCGGCAGTAAGCTTTTGAAACTGTATTTTGACAATGAACAATATGACAAGATAGAATTACTTCTTCAAAAGTATGATATGCGCAGCGCAACGGCCGGAGAAAGAGCGGATGTCGTGCGCTATCTTGTGTACATGGAAAAGGATAAAAAAGCACTGGAAATCCTTTTTGACTACGGCTTTGAAAATGTGTCCGCCAAGTCGTTGACAAGATTGATCGGAAGATGTCTTGAGAGCGAAAAAGGATTTGATGACAAGCTTATGGCGCTTGTAAGTTACACATTCCGTCTCGGGAAATATACACAGGAAATGCTTACCTATTTGTGCCGTTATTTTGAAGGGACACTAAAACAGATGAGAGATGTGTGGAAGGCGAGTGTGAGTTTTGATGTGGACGCGTCAGCGGTTGCGGAAAGGATTTTACAGGCGTATTTGTTTTCACATGGATATCTTTCAGAAATTGCGGAAGTGTTTGCATATTATGCAGGTCACAACAAAAGAGAAAGTGTTGTCAAAGCATATATTTCTGATTTGACATACCGATATTTTGTAAAACAGCAACTTCCTCAGGAATATGTGTTCCGTGTGCTTGAACAGATGTTGTCCGGCGGTTACGAGATGGACCGCGTGAGCAGAGTTGCTTATCTGTACTATATGGCGACGGAAAAAGATTCGTACACGGAACCGCAGATGGCACTTATTACACAGATGGTCAACGATATGATAACGCAGGCACAGTATGTTCCGTTTTTTACAAAGTTTGTTGATTTTATTCCGTGGCTTACGCCGTATGCGGAGCTCACCTATCTGGAATACAGGACGGCGCCGGGAAGAGATGTGACGCTGCATTATTTAAAGGAAGGACAGAGCGAACAATATTTCCGCGTGAAGCTTGCGGAGGTTTGTGCCGGCTATTACTGTCACAATTTTGTTCTCTTTTTCGGGGAACGTCTGCAGTACTATTTTATGGAGCAGCAGGGCAGTGAAAAAATGCTGACGGAAAGCGGATGTCTGGAAAAGAGCGACATGACCGGAGAGGAAGCGGAAACCAGATACGGACTTCTCAATGATATTATTATGAGTGAGAAACTGGGAGATGAACGTACCAAGCGTGAATTGATACACAGATATGAGACGGCGTCGATTTTGACGGAAAAATTATTTGGAGAACATTAGTGTGGATATAGTAATCGGATACGACATAAATGAATATTATGCACAGATTTCCTATGCCGCAGAAGGTGCAGAGCCGGAGACATTGCAGTTTCCGTCACGAAAGGAGAGCGGAAACATTGAGACGGCCCTATGTAAAAGGGCAGGGGTAAATCAGTGGTTCTGCGGAAAGGAAGCGGTAAAAAAAGGGGTTTCCGGAGAGGGATATCTCGTGGAACATCTGTGGAGGCTTCTGGGAGAGCAGGAGACGGTCATAATTGAAAAGACGGAATACCGTGTGACAAAGCTTTGTAATCTTTTTTTGGCACGGACACTCCAATGGACGTTGCAGCGGTTGGAAGAGATGTATGAAGAACCGGTGCATATACGTGCAATGGTATTGACGGCTGAGCCGTGGTGTGAACGCGCCAGAGAGTGTGCGCATGAGCTTACGGAAGGACTGCCGATAGAGGCGGAGCGCATTTTTTTACAGAGCCATGAGGACAGTCTGTTTTCGTATCTTGTGCATCAGCCACAGCGGCTTCTCGGTTATGAGTCGGGGGTGTTTGATTTGACCGGCGAGACGCTGATTTCGTATCGTATCGTTATGAATCATAAGACCAGACCTGTTGTCACGACGGTGGAAAAGGAATATGTAACCGGGATTGTAAAGAAAAAGCATTACGCTTCCATTCGTGAGCACGACCGGAAGCTGGAGGAACTGGATCTTTTGCTGAAGGCGTATGCGGAACAGTTTACCAAAGGAAGGATTGTCACGGCTCTTTATCTGATAGGAGAGGGCTTTGGCGGTGAGTGGTATAAAGAGAGCCTGAAAGTGCTGTGCAGAAATCGTAAAGTATTTGCAGGAAACAATCTTTTCGGAAAAGGCGCCTGTTACAGTGCGGGGATGCGCGTATGGCAGGATGAGGCGGCGCAGCAGTTTATTTTCTTTGGAAAAGATATGCTTCGTTACAATGTCGGCATTGCAATGTGGCGTGACGGACAGGAGGAGTATGTACCGCTTTTGGATGCTGGGACGAACTGGTATGAGGCCAAGGCGGAGACGGTTTTCATGATGGAGGATGCTGAGACGATAGAACTTTTGATAACGCCGATTGACGGCTCGGGTGCGTATAAGGAGACACTTTGTTTACCGACAATGCCTGAACGGCCGTTTCGAAGCTTCCGTATGTCACTTACGGCAGAAATGCAAGACGGAACGAACCTTTTTGTCTGTGTTAAGGATGAAGGGTTCGGTGAGATATATGATAAATTACCGATTGGTATGACCTATGATTTGGTGCTGGGCGAGAAAGGAAAGCAATGAGTAAGCTGTTTGTCTGTATAGGAAAAAAAGCAACAACTCCATATTGTGTAGAGGCAGAGCATTTGCGGGTTTATACGATAGAGGAACTCTGTTATTATATATGTGATAATGCAGACTTGCTGGATGATGGGTTCATGAGGGAAGGGCTGGCTGACTTTGTGGAACAGGAACTGGCACTTGCAACTTTGGCGAACGAACTGCGACAGATGATGCGATACGGCGGAGCGCTTCACGCATTCTGCGGATTGATACTTGACCATGCGGGATATCTTGAAAAGGAACAGCGACGCATCATTGAGGGGCGTATGAAAGAAAATGCAACGCTTCCGCTGACGGAAAGGCTGAAGAAACAGGGAGATATGTACGCGCAGCAAAAGCAATATTACAAAGCGCAGAAAGCATACCGAAACCTGCTTTTGAGGGAGGATGTCAGGACGGATAATGCATTTATGGCAGAGGTTTATGACAGTCTCGGCAAAGTGGCGGTTATGATGTTTCAATATAAGACAGCAGCGTATTGTTTTGATAAGAGTTGTCATTTCCTGGAACAGAGGCAGGTGCGGGGAAGATATCTGTTATGCATGAGATTCATGATGTCAAAATCGCAATATATGGCGTGGTTATCCGGTCATGAGGAGTTTTATGACCTTTCGGTCGATGTTGAGCGGGAGTATGAAGCGGCAAAGGAATATGCGCAGCAGATAATGATAAACAAATATAACATGGCAGAACCGGAAGAATTGAAAGAAGAGTTCTGTCGGATGGTATTGGAGTAAATATGAAATTTTGGGAAACATGGTTTAAGCGGGCCAAAAAGTACAAAAATGTAGACGAACTGGTAGAAGAGGAACTGGCGGTCTCGGACGAATCTTATCTGGTGACCAAAGATCGGGTCAATATGAGAGATTCCGGTGACAGAGAGCGCTATGTGATTAGTCTGCTGGAGCAGATTGCGGATGCAGAGGGGCAGATAGAGTCCTACAAAAGCGAGTACAACACGGTGAATCGCTATCTGCAGGATATGGAAGACCTTGAGTTTATTGCGGGAGAGGATAAAGAAAGCCTGTTGGAGCATGCGAAGGCAATTCATCTTTTGGAAGTGGATAAAAACAGATACGAAGAAAAAAAGGAACGGCTCAGCGATGCGGATTTTGCGAAGATGGAGCGGCTGGAGGATGACACGGACGAGGGCGTGCGAAAGCTTCGTGAGGCCGAAGAATACCAGCAGGCCATCCGAAGCGATTTGACACGACTTGAAAATGAAAAGCAGGCTTGTCTGTTCCGTAAGCAGGAAGCAACGGCGGCGATGGAAAATTTAAGAGGAATGGCGCTGATTTGTACCGTGGCATTGTTTGCGTGCATGGGGATGCTTGTCTTTATGCAGTTTGTACTTGAGATGAAGACGCAGATCGGCTATGCACTGACAGCGTCTGTTGCAGCCATTGCGCTGACCGCCATGTACATGAAATATCTGGATGCGGCAAGTGAAAAGAAACGTTCTTCCAACAGCTTGAACAAAGTGATTTTATTACAGAACCGTGTCAAAATCCGTTATGTGAACAATACGAATCTTTTGGATTATCTGTATATGAAATTCGGAATCACTTCCGCAAAGGAACTGGGTATTATGTGGGAAAAGTATCAGTCCGAAAAGGAAGAACGCGCCAAGATGAAGGAGGCAATGAAGGAACTGACCTTCAGTCAGGAGCAGCTTGTACAGATTCTCAGAAGGTACAGGCTTCACGATCCTTTAATCTGGCTCCGTCAGACGGAGGCAATCCTGAATCCGAAAGAAATGGTGGAGGTGCGCCACTCGTTGATTACAAGAAGGCAAAAGCTGCGTAAGCAGATGGAGTTTAACACGGAGAATGCGGAGAAGGCACAGCAGCAGGTGCGAGAGCTGGTGGGAGAATATCCGCAATATGCCAAAGAAATTTTAAAACTTGTATCGGATTATGAGGAGAAAACTACTTCTTTGAAAAAAGGATAATTGACACGAGAGGATTGTCGTGATAACATTACAGCGTATTTGAATTTAGTCTGCTAAAGCAGAAAAGAGGAGGACTATTATGAAAAAATTACTTGCAGTATTATTATGCAGCGTGATGATGACAGCTATGCTGACAGGTTGCGGTGGAGATGACGGTTCGTCGAAAGGTGCGGTATCGGTACCTTCAACATCGGAAGAAGACAGAACTACGTTTACAGTTGGTTTTGATGCAGAATTCCCACCATACGGATATATGGATGACAACGGAGAATATGTAGGATTTGACCTTTCCCTTGCACAGGAAGTGTGCGACAGAAACGGTTGGGAGCTTGTGAAACAGCCAATCAACTGGGATACAAAGGATATGGAATTGTCATCAGGTTCCATTGATTGTATTTGGAACGGTTTTACTATTAACGGACGTGAAGATGCGTATACATGGTCTGTGCCGTATGTGGATAACAGTCAGGTATTCGTAGTGGCAACAGATGCAGGAATCGCATCACAGGCTGACCTTGCGGGAAAAGTGGTTGCGGTACAGGCAGATTCATCTGCTCTTGCAGCTTTGAATGAAGAAGAGAACGCAACATTAACAAATAGTTTTGCATCTTTGAATCAGTTTGCTGATTACAATACAGCATTCATGGATTTAGAGGCAGGAGCTGTTGATGCGGTTGCGATGGATATCGGTGTTGCGAATTATCAGATGGCAGAAAGAGAAGCCGGTAAATTTGTTATTCTCGATGAATATTTATCAACAGAACAGTATGGTGTTGGATTCCTTCTCGGAAACGAAGCGTTAAGAGACCAGGTACAGAACACATTGTTTGAAATGCTTGAGGACGGAACTTTTGCAGCAATCGCAGAAGAGTGGGGACTTAGCGATGTAGTATGTCTCTCAAAGGATGCGGAATAAGAGATGAGAGGAAGGTGTCTTTTAAAAGGCACCTTCTTACTGTTGTGCTGACTTAAGAAGGAGGAACACATGGATTTAATAACAATGCTGAAACAGCTGGGAGCAGGAATGATTGTCACGGGAGAAATTTTTTTCCTGACACTGTTATTTTCACTTCCGCTCGGTCTTATAATTGCGTTCGGAAGAATGGCGAAGAACGGATTCGTTCGGACCGTTTCTAAAATATACATATCAATTATGCGCGGGACGCCTCTTATGTTGCAGCTTATTGTTGTGTACTTTGCTCCGTATTATGTGTTTGGAATCCGTCTTGGCGCAGGATACCGGATGGTGGCGCTTATTTTAGGATTTGTACTCAATTACGCGGCTTATTTTGCTGAGATTTACCGCGCGGGAATACAGGCGATTCCGGTGGGACAGCACGAGGCGGCGCAGGTACTTGGTTTTTCCAAGGCACAGACATTTTTTAAGATTATTCTTCCACAGGTCATCAAGCGTATTCTTCCGCCGGTGACAAATGAAGTGATTACGCTTGTGAAAGACACCTCGCTTGCGTTTGTTCTTACCGTGGCGGAAATGTTCACAATCGCGAAGCAGATTGCATCTGCACAGACGACGGTGATGCCGCTCATGGTTGCAGGAGTGTTCTATTATGTGTTCAATCTGCTTGTTGCCTTTGTGATGGATTTAATAGAAAAGAAACTCGGATATTACAGATAGGGAGGTGCGAAGATGAATTTGCTTGAAATAAATCATATGAAAAAATCGTTCGGCGATTTGGAAGTTATTAAAGATTTTTCGCTCTCCGTAAAAGAAGGGGAGGTTGTATCCATTATCGGACCGTCCGGTTCGGGAAAATCAACGATTCTCCGATGCGCCACACTTCTTGAGACGATGGATGACGGAGAACTTCTCTATATGGGACAGAACGCAGCTAAGAGTGTAAATGGAAAGAGTGTGTATGCGTCAAAGACGGAACTGAAAAAAATACGCCGCTTTTTCGGACTTGTGTTCCAGAATTTTAATCTTTTCCCGCATTACAATGTACTTAAAAACATCATGGATGCACCTGTGACGGTAGATAAGGTTCCGAAGGAGGAGGCAAAGGAGAGGGCGCTCAAACTTCTTGAACAGCTCGGACTTTCCGAGAAAGGGAAAGCATATCCGTATCAGCTTTCCGGAGGACAGCAGCAGAGAGTTTCTATTGCACGTGCACTTGCATTGCAACCGAAAATCCTCTTCTTCGATGAGCCGACCAGCGCGCTTGATCCGGAGCTTACGGGAGAGGTGCTGAAGGTTATCAAGGAGCTTGCAAAAGAAAAGATGACGATGATTATTGTTACGCACGAAATGCAGTTCGCAAAAGAACTGTCTGACCGTATTATTTTCATGGAAAACGGTGTTGTGGTGCAGGAAGGAACACCGGATGAGATTTTTCATTCCGAAAATGAGCGTATCCGCGAATTTATCGGAAAGATTGAATCGGTATATTAGTTTTTATATGATAGAAGACAAAAAGAAACGGTTCCCGAAAAGGGGAACCGCTTCTTTTTTCTTATGAGGGATTCATGAAAAAATATAAAGAGTTGAAACACGTATCAGAAGAAGCTTGAGGGGGTGCTTCGTTCTGATAGTTGTAGTATAGACCGAAAGTGTGACGAAAATGTGTTTCCTTTTTTAAAAATATATGAAATTTCTTAAGGAAAAAGAAAATCAAAAAAATAGCAACAGGCTCATCGAACCTGTTGCTATATGTTGCAAGATAAATCTTACTGTGGACCTACATAGTCTGCATCGCCGAAGCCGAGAATCATGTAGAAAATAGGTGTTAAGAACAGAAGTCCGAAACCGAAACCAGCACCCTTGCCGAATGCGCTTGCAAGTTTGAAGAAAAGGATAATCTGGAATACGAATCCTACACAAGGAATGAGTGTAAGAAGGAACATCCATCCGTTGCCCCATGCGATGTCAAACAGGCAGTACATGTTGTAGAATGGGATAATTGCTCCCCAGCCCGGTTTGCCCGCTTTAGAGAACATCTTCCACATACCGATAATGGCTACGATACCGATTGCAAGAACAAGAATGTAATAAATCATCATTGCACCTGCCATTGCGCCTACTGCTGCAGGATCCATCATGCTTGAATAATCTGTTGTCATAAGTATCTCCTCCTAAGAATTTTTTGTACTTTACTATTCTAACATGGCAAAGCGCTTGTGTCGAGAGTAAAATGGTTGCACATGGGTGTAAAGGATGTTTTGGAAGGTTGCATCAGGGTTAATGAATGTGATAGGATAATCGAAGAATGAAGAGGATAGGATTATAAAAGATTATGATTAAAAACATTGTTTTTGACATCGGAAATGTGTGCGTGGATTTTTGTTACAAAGAGTTTTTTGCCGGATTTGGTTTTTCGGAGGAAGTGACCGAAAGAATCTGTCGGGCGACAGCGGAAAATGAATTGTGGGACCTCGGAGACATCGGACGTGTGTCGGAGGATGAGCTGCTTGGGCTGTTCATTGCGCAGGATCCCGGAATCGAGCGCGAGCTTCGCAAGGTATATGAAAATTTCAGTGGTATTATCCGTGAGCGCGCGGAAACGATACCGTGGATAGAGGAGCTTCATGCCAAGGGATATAAAACGTATTATCTGTCAAATTATCCGTCAAAGGTTGCACGGGAATGTGCGGACCAGATGAAATTTCTGAAGTATATGGACGGTGGTATTTTGTCCTACAAAATCGGTATGATAAAACCGGACGCTGATATCTACCGCAAGTTTCTTTCGGATTATAATTTAAAGTCGGAGGAATGTCTGTTCATCGATGACCGTGCGGTCAACTGCGAGGCGGCCGTGCGTGAGGGCTTTGCAGTGATACAGTTTACGACTTATGAAGAAGTGCGCGGGAAGATGGAAGAGATGCTGTGTTATCGTTAGTCAGAAGAATAAGTCGGCGTTATCGTTAGTCAGAAGAACAAGTCGGCGTTATCGTTAGTCAGAAGAACAAGTCGGTGTTATTGTTTGTCAGAAGAATAAGGTGGCGGGGTATAGGAGTCCTTGGTTGATTTCCGGTACCCCGTTTTTACGATTTCGGGGCAGTGGAGGTTAGATTTCTCTCGTCCATACCCCGGCAGCGAGAAAATATCGTCGAAAACCGCTGAAAACAGTGGCGACCGGGGTATGGCAGACAGAAAACAAGCTTCCATACCCCGCATGAAAATTTAAGTAGATAGGATAATTAGTATCAAGCAAATAATATAACTAAAACTCCCCTTGACAATTCAGCCCAAAAGCACTAGTCTAAAAAAGGA
>SVFI01000010.1 GCA_015056905.1 Lachnospiraceae bacterium | reverse complement strand
AGAATCAATCTTGTAAATAGAAATACCCTCTCTAAAATGCTCATGCCAAAAGGCAAGCATTTTAGAGGGGGTAACACGATTTTACTTCAAGTAGGACAGAAATCGTTATTAACCGATTTCCCCTTCCATTTTCAGTTCCTTCTCCTTCATATTCTGCTCATTTTCCATACTCTCGCGCAGACGCTTGATATAATCACGGATGCTGCCAAGCATCTGATTAAACGCCGAAGTTACAATGCCCACCTCATCTTTGGTGCGGACCGGAACAACCTCGACCTCGAAATCGCCTTTCGAAACCTGGTCCGCAACGTTTGACAGCTCCAAAAGCGGTCTTGTAATCGAACCCGTCACAAGCACAACAAGCAAAACATTAAACAATCCGAGGACTGCAAAAATAGAAATACTAAACCATTCCAAGTAACGCAGCGAAGAGGACAAAACCTCATAACTCTGTGTGTTTATCCGGAACTTTTCACTGTTCAATCCCGAAAGATATGTCTCAAGGTACGCGTATATTTCCGTCGCCTCGTCATAATATCTCTTATATTTTTCAACATTGCGTCCACGTTTTGCTTCGATGGTCTTTCCTGTAAGCTCAATGTAACTTTCAGACATATAGCGGATGTTACGCTCCATAAGCTTTAAGCTGTTATCGGTCGTCACACTTTCCAACTCATCTATCAGCCGGGAATACTCCCCCTCGCTTCGGTAGTAATTCTCCATCGCATCGGATGTCTTGGTATTGAGATACTCCGCCATACTCTCCTGCACCTGCGCAAGACAATCCTTCATCGTATTAAGCTTCACGTTACTGATATAAATTTCATCCAGCTGCAGCGTGATTTGGTTAATGTTATAAAACATATAGGTATTGACAAACAGAAGAATCAGCGAAGTCAGAACAAACATAACAACAAACTTAATGCGAATCGGCATATTTCCGATTGCTTTACTCAGTTTCCTCATCTTCGCCTCCTTCCCCGGAAGCCGCCAACGACTTGGCATTAATCAGCGATACATCGACACCGTAGTAATCGCTTACATGCCCGCTTTCCGTATATTCATTCAGCGCCTCCACACAATAGGTTCCCATCTGCTGTGTATCAATGGAAATCGTGGAATATATAATTTCTTTTTCAATAGCAGACAAAATCGTATCCGACGCATAGTAACCGACAATATCCACCTGTCCTACCTTATTGTAGTCAACCACCGTCTGATAAACACATGTTGTGTTTCTCTCATTCAGACAGACAATAATATCAGGCAAATCTTCCTCTGCCATAAAGATATCACGGATAGATTCCTCCGCAGCAAACATGGAATCACTTGCAATATGCGCCGTATTTACCGATATTTTGTAATCCATACCTTGGATCTGTATCATTTCGCGTATGGCACCAAGCAGGATGTTCTGGCTGCTGTCTGTCTTTTCTTTGTCAAGAAGCACAAGCACGGAATAGTTACCTTCTTGTTTTCTCTTTACCATTTCACAAATCTGAATACCGTATTCACTTCCGAGGTCATAGCTGTTGACACCGACATAACTTTGTCTGAGACTTTCCGAATTGTCATACAGCGCTGTGACGACAGGGATTCCAGCCTCATGCGCCTGTCGAATCCTCTCCTCCATCAGCTCCGACTCATCCGCCTCGACAATAATCCCGTCAACCTTGGCATTAATCGCTATTTTCATCAATTGTTCCTTGTTGTAATCAACACTCAGATTCTCTCCGAACATCTCAACGTAAGCACCGTTTCGCTGTGCCTCCTGCTGTGCGCCTCTGTACACGCTCTGCCAGAAAACATTTTTGCTATTATCCGTAATCATGACATAATAATTGTCATACGTGTTGTATTCCAGAGAATCGACCAGTTCGGAACTCTCATGTATTTTGTACCGAAAATAAAGCATGCTGCAAAGGACAAGGACAACCATAAACAGTCCCAGTCCGATACAGCATCTTCTTATCCATTTCCTTGATTCAAAAAAATTGTTTCTTTTCATAATATTTAAAGCATCTTCTTTTTCTTCAAAATTAACAGTGCAAGCGCACAGATGGATGCAATCATTCCGCAAATGATATAAAATCCGTACGGAGTCGTGGAAAGCGGCATCCACTGGGAGCTGACATTCATTCCGTAGATTCCGGAGATAACCGTCGGGATAGCCATGATAAGAGTAACACACGTTAACAGTTTCATTGCATTATTCAATCGGTTATTTAAAATAGTTGACACGAGTTCCCGTGCACCCTGAATAATGTCGCGGTAAATATTCGTCATCTCAATCGCCTGACGGTTTTCGACGATAACGTCATCCAAAAGCTCTTTGTCCTCCGGATACTGTTCAATGCGCTCGTATCTCGTAAGTCGTTCCAATACGATTCGATTTGCGGAAAGCGAGGTTGCAAAGTAGACAAGGTTTGTCTCCAGCTCATGAAGATGAATCAAATCGGTATCTTCCGTATCATCGATACTGATCCTGTGCTCAATCTCCGCTCTTCTTTTATCAATAACACGCAGATACGCCTGGTATAAATTGGTCGTGCGCAGAAGAATCTGATAAACGAAACGCATCTTCTTCTTTGTCGAAAACCCCCGCATCAGATTCTGGGAAAAATGCGTCAAAATAGATGTCTCTGCACCACATACCGTGATGATGGCATTTTTGACAAGCAAAATACCGAGCGGAATGGTCGTATATGCATTCTGCTCGTTACGGATTTCAGCCGAAGGAATATCGACAAGAATCATTGTATATCCATCCTCAAGCTGAACACGGGAACTTTCCTCATCATCAAGTGCGGCTTTCATATCATTTACATCAATACCGTATTGCTTGGCCGTCTCCACAATCTCCTCCATATCGGGCTGGACAAGATTCACCCAAACATCCGGCTCAAAATCATTTAACAGCGATAATTTTCCATTGTCAGTTTTATAAATAAACCGCATACTCTCACCTCCGAGTCTTTTTACCCATTATGTATCAGTATAACACATTTATTCCTGTCGGTCTATTTGAAATAAAAGGATTGAGTTCCTTCTTTTTTTGTGCTACGATAGGTGCGGTAAAAAAATATTTTTTGCCGGAAACGACGGAAGACTTGGCACCTGACATATGCAGGGAGCCTTTGTACGAGCCACCGCCCGGACCGGTAAAAAACAGCATCGTATCCTCTTGCAGCCAAATTGCTGCGAAAATCAAAGGAACGAGAGCAGGAGGTAAATATGTCTAAAAGAACCCAAAACCAGCAGATGGTGCTCACGGCACTTTTCACTGCAATCATTATTCTGATGGCCTTTGTGCCATTCTTAGGTTACATCAACCTTGTACTTATCAAAGCAACGTTAATCCATGTACCGGTTATCATCGGTTCCATTGTACTCGGTCCGAAAAAGGGCGGTTTCTTGGGATTTGTTTTCGGAGCAACGTCCCTGGTAAACAATACTTTTAATCCGAGTTTGTTATCGTTTGCTTTCTCCCCGTTTTATTCACTCGGGGAAGTCGGAGGTAACTTCTGGTCGATTGTTATCTGTTTCGTACCGCGAATTCTAGTCGGCGTTGTTCCTTACTTCGTTTACATAGGAATCAGAAAATTATTAAAAAATAAAAAGGGAAGTGATTTTCTCGCACTCCCTGTTGCAGGTGTCGTCGGTGCATTCACCAACACACTTCTCGTTATGAATCTGATTTATTTCTGCTTTGCGAATGAATTTGCAACAGTAAAGGAAATTGCTGTCGATGCAGTTTATGCTGCCATTCTCGGAATCATCGCCGCAAACGGAATTCCTGAGGCGATTGTTGCAGCAATTCTTTGTACCGCTGTCTGCAAAGCACTCTTTGCATTGTCGCGCAAACAGAATATATAAGGTGCCTGTGCACCTTCTTTTGAGCGCCTTCTTTTGAGCGCCTTCTTTTGAGCACCTTCTTTTGAGCGCCTTCTTTTGTGTGCCGCGGGGTATGGAGAGGTATTTTCGTCTCTCTGTGCCCCGTTTTTATGAAACCGGGGCACCAGACCAGCCGCCTGTGCCTCTATACCCCGAAACTCTCTTTTACATCCTATAATTTGCCAAAAACGGGGTATTGTAGCACTCTTCCAGCACCTCATACCCCGCCTACAAAATCATAAACTCATACCCCACCTGCCAAATCACAGACTCACACCCCGGAGCTGACGGATTGCACTTTCGTAATCAGCACGTGACTGACTTTTTCGAATCTGCTTGAGACTTTTCTTAACGAGCACATCACTCTCATCAAAACTCTCACTCATGTAAGACCACAGTTCTTTCATCTTAAAAAGCATATTTTTATCGCCTTGTATGTATTCACAATAGCCTTCATAAACTGCGTCATGGAATCGCCAAAGGTTATCGCGAGACAACTTTTCACGGTCAGATTTGCCTCCCGCTATGTTCTCGCCCTCAGAGTGCGCAGGAAATCCGCTCCCCATTCCCGGATGCATGAGGAATCCACGTCCTATCATAACTCTGTCCTGCTGCGGGTTATCCATCGCAAACTCCCTGAGCCGATCCTCGTCCGAAATATCCCCATTGTAGCAAAGCGGATTGCTGCTGCTCTTTTCTGCTTCTGGGAACACACCCGCATGCACAGGTTTTATATAATAATCTGTCTGCAGTCGCGGATGAATAATCAATTCATGAAGCGGATATTTGTTGTAGACAGAAAGCAACTCCCAAAACTCATCCTCGTCATACATCCCGAGACGCATCTTTACCGAGAAGTGCACACCCTTTTTCTGTGCCCAGTCGCACACATCATATAAAAACGCATCCACCTGATGCGGAAACTCCAAAAAACCCGCGCCTTTTTTCTTGGTCACGACAGTTCGCGACGGGCAACCGAGATTTAAATTGATTTCCTGATAGCCGAGGCTTACTATCGTCTCCGCTGTGCGAATGAAATCATCCGCGCGGTTTGCAAGTATCTGCGGAACAAGACACTGCACCTCATTGTTTTCCGGCAGAATATCGCGAAGCTCTTTTGCCGAGACCGCCTTCTGGCTCGTCGCCGTGATAAACGGCGCAAAATATTTAGTTATCGTCCCCGAAAAACAAGCCTCGTAAGCATTTCTGCATACAAGGCCCGTAATTCCTTCCATAGGTGCAAAATATAACTTAATTTTGTCTACCATATCGTTTCTTTCCTATACCTATTTCAAAAATCCCTGAATAATCTGCTCTTCCGCTTCCTGCTCCGTCAGACCGAGTGTCATCAATTTAATCAGCTGCTCGCCCGCAATCTTTCCGATTGCCGCCTCGTGGATGAGGTTCGCGTCAATGTTGTTCGCCGTAAGCTGCGGACTCGCCGTCACACACGCACCATCCATGATAATCGCATCACATTCACTGTGACCGCTGCACGATGCATTTCCGTTCATCACAGAGAAAAACTCCTGTTTAGAGTTACCCTTAGCTACCGATCTGGAAATCAGGTTACACTTACAGTTTTCGCCGTTCATATCAATGGCAAAATCTGTCTTGGCATACTGTTTTCCGTGTGTCATAATCTTTTCACGCACTTCCAGAAAAGCTCCTTCTGCCAAGTCGCCCTTCGTCACACGAATCGTAGAATCAATTCCCTTAATCTGTGTCGTCTCCATCTCGAGATGCGCATTTTCAGCAAGGTGAACAATCGTAACCGGGTCCATGATATTTTCTCCATTGCCGTCGCCCTCGCCGTAATGTTTTTCAATATAACGCACCTTAGCATTTTTCTCAAGATAAAAGGTGTGAATTCCCGCATGCTTGGACGTATCTACACCGCAGTTGTGAATTCCGCAACCTGCCACAATTGTCACATCCGCATCCTCACCGATGTAAAAGTCATTGTAAACACTCTCCTGAATTCCGCTTTGGCTGAGAACAACCGGAATGTGTACACTTTCATTTTTAGTCCCCGGCTTGATAATAATATCAATGCCGTCCTTGTCTGTTTTGGTTACAATATCGATATTCGCCGTGGTATTGCGGGAAACCCCGGCTCCGTTTGCGCGGATGTTGTAGGCTCCTTCCGGAACTTCATGAAGTTCTGCAACCTGCGCAAGCAAATTCTTCTGTATAATATCCATGTCAGTTCCTACCTTTCATTTTTGTCTACAAGCGTCTTACACGCACTCGCTGTATGCAGAAGCTTCGGAAGAACCTCTTCCTTCGTCCCTTCGTTTTCCAGCTTTCCGTCTGCAATCACAAGAATCTTATCCGCAATATTTAAAATACGCTCCTGATGGGAAATAATCAGAATCGTTCCGTTGATTTCGTCTCTCATCTTTTCAAATACTTTGATCAGACTGTTAAAACTCCAAAGGTCAATTCCCGCCTCCGGCTCATCAAAGATGGAAAGCTTGGTTCCCCTCGCCTTAATCATCGCAATTTCGATACGTTTCAGCTCTCCGCCGGACAAACTTCCGTTAATCTCACGATTGACATATTCGCGGGCGCAAAGACCCACTTCTGACAAAATCTCGCAAATCTCCGTCACGCTCATCGGCTTTCCTGCTGCGATTGTAATCAGGTCCTTGACCGTCAGCCCTTTAAAATGTACCGGCTGCTGGAGCGCAAAGCTGATTCCTTTCTTGGCGCGTTCTGTAATATTGAGGTTAGTGATGTCTTCTCCATCTAAAAAAATCTGACCGCTTGTCGGTGTCACAATACCTGCAATTATTTTGACTAGTGTTGATTTTCCGCCACCGTTCGGTCCGGTAATCGCCACAAAATGCTCGTCTATCTTTACACTGATATCCTTCAGTATTTCTTTGTTGCCTTCAACTTCATAGCTGATATTTTTAAGTTCTAACATATTTCTCTCCCAGGCAAAATTTTCCTGCCGTCATTTAAGATTTTATCCACGTACAGTTTATAGCATACAAAAACTTTCTTCAACCGTCAATAAAAAAGAGCACGGAACTTACGTCCCATGCTCTCCTGCTTTTGTTAGAATAACCTCAAAATACCTGCATCTGCATTCATCTGTGCCTTAACACCGAACACACGGTACTTCTCAAGTGCCTCTTCGCGGTTCTTATTAATTATCTGCTCTGCCATATCCGCATCTTTGATTCGGCTGTTGGCCGCTGTCAGATTGTAGCTTGCGTTCTTATTGTAACTGATGGTATGTTCCAGCGCGTTGGTCTGCGCTCCCATGCTGCCGCGCGCTTCGCTTACCTTCTCCATCGCCTTGTCAATATCTTCCAAATTGAACTTGCCTGTCACATCGAAATCCGCAATGCCGAGAGATTCCAATGTGGAATTGACCATCTGAATGGACTGACCGCTACCGGATGGATTGGTCGCCAGGCCTACATCCGCCATACTTCCGTCAAGGAGCTTCATCGTATTAAAGGTCGTACCCTGTGCCGTTTCCTGGATGGACTTTTTCAATCCGTCAATTTCCGACTGGATATAAGAACGGTCTTCCGCAGTATACAATCCGTTGGATGCCTTTACTGCAAGTTCCCGGATTCTTTGAAGAGAATCCTGAATACCTGAAAGCGCACCATCCGCAATATTCATCATGCTGATGCCATCCTCTGCATTGTTTGCACCAACATCAAATCCATTCGTCTGGGTTGTTAATTTCTCACTGATAGCTAACCCTGATGCATCATCTGCCGCTCTGTTAATCTGATAACCGCTGCTAAGCGCTTCGTACGGGCTTCCTGCCCCTATTCCTGATACACCCATAAAAGGCCTCCTTTCCTTTCTGTATGTAAAATAGAATAAATAGTCATAGTTTCAGTTTTATTATACACTAGTTCCTTAGAATGTAAAACACAAGATATTGTTACCATTGCAGATTATTTTCAAAAAACGTATCAGCGAAAGCCTCCCATTTCTTTTAGTGTTTCCATCAACTCTAAATCTTCCTGTTTCACCTTGATATTGGATGTAATAGGTGCTTGTCCCGGTTTCGTCACCGTAATCTCAATAATCGTATCTTCCGTAATTCCGGTACCAAACACAGCACTCAAAAAAGATACAAATTTCGGATGGTTGTTTGTAAATGTGTTTTTCGCACTCATAAGTTTCATTGCTATGGATGGATTTATCATGAATGTTCTCTCCCTTAGATTTATATTACCTTTATCTCTCCGAAAAATATCATACCAAACTTATTTCGGATTTTAAAGCAGTTTTGCTTAATATAGACAGACCAAGATGAAAAACAGCTCAAATTTCTCTGTCCAAATGCAACACATTCTCTTCCATGACCAGAGTTCGCCATATAACATTTTTTATATCAGGAATATAAATTGAAATGCTTTAGATAATTCCCCCGCGGAATGAAATCCGCGGGGGAGTAAGAATCAACTAAGAATTATTTGTTTGCAATCGCTGCCTGTGCTGCTGCCAAGCGGGCAATCGGAACACGGTATGGTGAGCAGGAAACATATGTGAGTCCTACTTTGTGACAGAATTCAACGGAAGACGGATCTCCGCCGTGCTCTCCACAGATACCGAGTTTAATTTCAGGACGAGTCTGACGGCCTTTGTCTGCTGCCATCTGAACGAGCTGACCTACACCGCTCTGGTCAAGTCTTGCGAATGGGTCTGACTCGTAAATCTTGTTCTTGTAGTAATCGCCAAGGAACTTACCTGCATCGTCACGAGAGAAACCGAAGGTCATCTGTGTCAGGTCGTTCGTACCGAAGGAGAAGAACTCAGCTTCTTCTGCAATCTGGTCTGCAAGAAGTGCAGCTCTAGGAATCTCGATCATCGTACCGATCTTGTACTCGATATCGGAATTCTTTTCTGCTTTTACTGCTTCTGCTTCTGCCACAACTACGTCTTTTACGAATTTAAGCTCTTTCTTCTCACCAACGAGCGGAATCATGATTTCAGGAATTACATCGAATCCCTTCTCAGCCTTCACTTCGATGGCTGCTTCCATCACGGCTCTTGTCTGCATGCGGGCAATTTCAGGATATGTCACTGCAAGACGACATCCTCTGTGTCCCATCATCGGGTTGAACTCATGGAGGGAATCACAAACTTCCTGTACTTCCTCTGCCGTCATGAGCATCTCTACTGCGAGGTCATCAATGTCACCTTCATCTGTAGGAACGAACTCATGAAGTGGCGGATCTAAGAAACGGATGGTAACCGGTTTTCCTTCCATAACTTCATATAATGCTTTAAAGTCACCCTTCTGGTAAGGAATGAGTGCATTTAATGCTTTCTCTCTCTGCTCAAGTGTTCTTGCAAGAATCATCTGACGAATCTTCGGAATACGGTCAGGCTCGAAGAACATATGCTCTGTACGGCAAAGTCCGATACCTTCTGCTCCGTATTTAATTGCATTTGCAGCATCCGCCGGTGTATCAGCATTCGTGCGAACTTTAAGTACGCGATACTGGTCAGCCCACTCCATGATACGTCCGAAGTTTCCTGTTACGCTTGCTTCTACTGTCTTGATGTCGCCGAGGTAAATCTTACCCGTAGAACCATCTAATGAAATATAATCTCCCTCACGGATTACTTCTCCTGCAAGTTCGAATACCTTATCCTCTTCGTTAATAGCAATTTCACCGCATCCTGATACACAGGCTGTTCCCATACCTCTGGCAACAACGGCTGCGTGGGATGTCATACCGCCGCGAACTGTCAGAATACCTTCTGCTGCATGCATACCTTCAATGTCTTCCGGTGATGTCTCAAGACGAACAAGAATAACTCTTTCGCCCTTCTCTTCGTGTGCAGCTTTGGCTTCTTCTGCAGTGAAATATACTTTACCTGCTGCAGCTCCCGGTGAAGCCGGAAGTGCCTGTCCGATCACTTTACCTGCTTTTAATGCTTCTGCATCAAAGGTCGGGTGGAGAAGCTGATCGAGCGATTTTGCTTCGATTCTCATAACTGCTTCTTCCGGTGTAATCTTTCCTTCATCTACGAGATCACAAGCAATCTGAAGAGCCGCCTGTGCTGTTCTCTTACCGTTTCTTGTCTGCAGGAAGAACAGCTTACCGTCTTCGATCGTAAACTCCATATCCTGCATATCACGATAGTGATCTTCCAGTTTCATGGCAATATCCATGAACTGCTGATATGCTGCAGGCATATCTTCCTGAAGTTTCGTGATAGGCTGTGGTGTACGGATACCTGCTACTACGTCCTCACCCTGTGCATTGATGAGGTATTCACCGTAGATACCCTTCTCACCTGTGGATGGGTTTCTCGTAAACGCAACACCTGTACCGGATGTTTCACCCATGTTACCGAATACCATGGCCTGTACGTTAACGGCTGTACCCCAGTCACCCGGGATATCGTTCATACGTCTGTAAACGATAGCTCTTTCATTATCCCATGAACGGAATACGGCTTTTACTGCTTCCATAAGCTGAACCTTCGGGTCCTGCGGGAAATCTTCGCCCATCTTGTCTTTGTAAATCGCTTTGAACTTCGCGATAACATCTTTCAAATCATCCGCTGTAAGGTCCATATCGAACTTCACACCTTTTGCATCCTTGATATCATCAAGAACTCTCTCAAAATGAGACTTCGGAACTTCCATTACTACGTCTGAGAACATCTGGATAAAACGGCGGTAAGAATCGTATGCAAAACGAGGATTGCCTGTCTTAGCTGCAAATCCTTCTACCGCAATATCATTTAATCCTAAGTTTAAGATGGTATCCATCATACCCGGCATAGATGCTCTTGCTCCGGAACGTACGGAAACAAGCAACGGACTCTCTGTATCTCCGAATTTTTTACCCTGCTTTTTCTCGAGCTCAGCAAGTGCATCAAAAATCTGTTTCTGAATGTCTTCTGAGATAGAGCGATTATTCTTATAATAATCGGTGCAGGCTTCTGTTGTCACTGTAAAACCCTGTGGAATCGGCAGACCAAGCTTCGTCATTTCTGCAAGGTTGGCACCTTTTCCGCCGAGAAGATTACGCATGGAAGCGTCGCCTTCTTCAAATAAATAGACCATTTTAGACATTTACGCGTCCTCCTTGATGTTAGATTAAGTGTAAAAATCCACTTTAATGAATACATTATACCACTCATCCGCCCAATAAGCACTCTCTTATTCTCGCCAGATTATACAAATTTTTCGAAAAATTTCTGTACTTTCTGACGGACTTGTACGAGACGGCTATAGTATTTTTAAATAATATGCCAGTTTTAAACTGTCCTCTTTGACGGTTTTTACTGTTTCTTCCCCGCGAAAAGAAAAGCCGAGTTTCTTAAGAAGTTGCACAGAAGCAACATTCTCATCTTCCGTAAATGCAGCGACTCTCTCAAACCCAAGTTCCTTACTTGCGTATGCAAGAAGCGCCCCGCACACCTCTGTCGCATAACCTTTTCTCTGGTAATCCGCAGCAATCATAAAACCGAGTTCCGGCTCTTCGTATCCTTCCCGCATATCAAAGCCCGCACGTCCGATAATGATTCCGCTCTCCTTCTCCTCGACAATCCACATTCCAAAATCATAAAATCCGTAGTGGCAACGGATATAATCCTCCGTGTAAGCTATCTCATCCTCCCTTTTTTCAAAAAGAGGCTCCATAAAGTCCGTAATGCCCGGTCCTTCATATATCTCATACAGCCGGTCAACATCCGCCGGGGTAATTTCCCTTACGCGACATCTCGCCGTATCCAGAATATGACACGGAATTCCCTTGAAACGGCATAAAATGTGCTCAAGATAATTCTCATCGAGCTGCTCTGCATTTTCTATGGCATACGGAAAATCACTCAGGCTGACATCATCCGCATTTTCGGTTTCATTGCCCGCGATAGTATCCGAAAGCGGATAGCATAGGACAACCAGTTCCCCCTCCGCCCGCGCCTTGCGCGCAATCTTCCATTCATCCGTAATCAAAAGTTCTTTGTATCGTTTTTGCATTTTTTCAATTTTTCCTTTACGCATGTTTCATTTTATTTTAAACTAATCCTAGTAAAAAGAAAACATTTTAGGAGGAATCAATCATGGCACAGAATCCAATCGTGACAATCACAATGGAAAACGGCGACGTTATCACAGCAGAACTGTATCCAGAAATCGCTCCGGTTTCCGTAAACAACTTTATCAGCTTAATTAAAAAAGGTTACTACGACGGACTTATTTTTCACCGTGTCATCCGCGGCTTTATGATTCAGGGAGGATGTCCGAGCGGAACAGGTACCGGAGGTCCTGGTTACAATATCAAGGGAGAATTTACATCGAACGGTTTTGAAAATAATTTAAAACACACAGAAGGCGTACTTTCCATGGCAAGAGCTATGCATCCGGATTCTGCCGGAAGCCAGTTCTTCATCATGCATAAAACATCTCCGCACCTTGACGGTTCTTACGCCGCTTTTGGAAAAGTAACGGAAGGTATGGACGTTGTAAACGCAATCGCAGAGTCCCCGACAGACTACATGGACAGACCGATGACAACACAGAAAATCAAATCCATGACGGTTGATTGCTTTGGCGTAGACTATCCGGAACCGGAAAAAATGTAGTTATGTTAACAATTTGTTCAAAATTTATTTAACAATTTTTAATTTACATAACATTTTTTATCCATTTCCGTCACATATAATAACAGTATAAAATAACAAAGCTTTCAATGAAGTGTTTGAAATTTTTAAAAACTTTTTCATAATAAAGGCGAGGTAAAATTTTTACCTCGCCTCCTCCCTTTTCATGGGAGTGTTTTATTCTTCTTCCGTATTTCTCAATTCAATGCTGTTTACCTCAACATCTCCCGTGACAATGTACTGAAACGTATACTGTCCGGTTTCCAGTATCCCCATCGCTTCTCCGTTTGCAAAGTCTTCCGTAATATCCACGCAGGCATCATTCACATGAAGATAGATTCTGGCGTCTTTCTCTTCCAGATATTGCACCTGTTCGTCCTCGTTTTCTGCATCTCCGATATCGACACCCACGCCGGTGCTGCCATCCGTCTCCTGATAAAAGTAAATCTCTTCTACCTCAGCCTGCCCGTTTTCTCCAACCGTATCCGTAATTATAACCGACGTTGTTCCGGAATCCAGCTCAGCCTCCCCATACACAACATCACCTTCCTGATGCCATGTAATGTCTTTTTCCTGCTCGATGCCATTGACATAAACAATCGCTTTGGTTACCCATGTCTCACCCGTCGCAGCGTAGCAGATTCCGTTTGAGGTGATAAAGACAAGAGCCAGCGCTGCCGCCACACTCACTGCATACTGTGAAATTTTTCTTATTTTATTTTTCTTACCATTCATATTCATGACCTTTCCAAGCAACGCCTCCGGTGCATGAATTTCATCATAGGTATTTTTTACATATTCTTTATTACTCATCTTCCCACGCCTCCTTCAGCTGTTCTTTCAATATTTTTCTTGCGCTGACAAGTCTGGTCCGGACCGTCGCCTCCTTCATATGAAGAATTTCGGCGATATCCTTTGTTGCATATCCTTCGTAATAGAAAAGATAAATAACAACCCTAAGTTTGGGCGACAGACTACGGATTGCATCGAACAAATCACTATGCTGCCTGCTTTCAAACTGTAATTCGCCCAGAATTTGTTCGGGACCACCTGCTTCTTCCATAGAAATCACATTTTTGCGCCAAAACGAAGAAAACAGGCTGTTACACTCATTGACACAGACACGAATCAGCCAACGCTTGACATGCTCCTCATCCGCAAAAACAACGTTCTTTGTCAACAGCTTCAAAAACGTCTGCTGTACCACATCATCTGCATCTGCCTGTGTTTTGGTGTAACTGATAGCAATGCGGTAAACCGTATCTATGTATTTTTCCGTTATCTGCTCGTAATCCAAATGCTGCAAACCTTACCTCCTGTCAGTTCTTACGCTATCTAAATATAAAGGCCTTCAATATATAAACGAACGGGCAGCTGAAAATGTGCGAAATTTTTAAAAAGAAAAACCATTGCCAAGGCGGTCACTTCACAACCACCTTGGCAACGGAATTTTTAATAAAAATTATTTACTCACTTTCGCTTTGGAAGACAATCCTTTCTTCTTGAAAATCTTCTTATAAGCACTTACTTTCTTCTTCGGTACTTTTACAGTTACCTTCTTGTAATTGCTGCTTCCCATCTTCGTAAACGCTTTGCTTCCGACTTTCTTTTCGGTCAGCTTGCTTGTCTTTATGGTCATCTTCACAAGCTTCTTACATCCGTAGAACGCCTTACTTCCAATCTTTGATACCTTAGACGGAATCGTGATGGATTTGAGCGCGCTGCAGCTCTGGAATGCACTGTTTCCGACCGTTGTAACATTCTTACCGATGGTTACCTTCGTAAGCTTCGTACATCCGTAGAATGCCTTCGTACCGATGGTCTTAACATTGTCTCCAATCACTACCGTTTTCAGCTTCTTGTTGCTCTTGCATGCATTGTTTGCAATCGCCGTAACCTTGTAGGTTACTCCCTCGTACTTCACTGTTTTCGGAACTGTGACCTTCGTATATGTTTTCTTTGTCGGTTTCACAAAGGTAACTTCTTTGCCTAATTTTGTGATTTTGTAATAGGCTTTTGTCTTGCTGTCTTTGAATGACTTTCCGACTGTCGGAAGCGAGTCGGATGCATCCCCTGCAGACGTTCCTCCGGACGGATTCGTTGTACTTCCCTGTCCTGACGCCTGGAGTTTTGCAATTGTCTCTGTCTTGGTTGCTCCACACTGACATGTGTAAGTCTTCACACCTGTCGCCGTGGTGGTCGGTGCTTTGGTTATGACACCTGTGTTCCATGCATGCGTGCTCTTAGCACTTGCAGTTCCACAACCATTGTTACATTTCTGCCAATGGTATGTTGCATCGTATTCGTATGCTGCATATGCGTGTCCGATGGTAGTCGGAACAGAGAATACAACTCCCTGCCATGCTGTGTCCCATCCTTCCACATCTGTCCACTTATAGTTTACAGTATCATTTGGTCGGAACACCACCTTATAGCTTACACCATTCTTTGGAACTGTTGTCGCATCCGTTACCCACTGATATCTTCCCACATCGGAATCCGGAAGCTGAACATCCGCAAGTGTTGCATTACACATTGCCGTCAGACTCGTAATTTTGTTATATGTTGCCCTAGCCGGTTCTACCGTAAGCTGAACCGGAATCTGTGTTACCTTCTGGTAATTGACAGAATCTGTCGGCACAAAATTTACATAGTAGGTGTAAACTCCGACTTCTCCTACTGACTGGACCGGACTGTAAATCCACTCGAAGGTTCCATCGTTGTCTCCTGCCGGAATTGCTACGTCGCCAAACGTATCCCCATATGTAGCTGTAAGAGCTTCCGGTGCTGTATAGTCAGGCGTTCCTGCGCACACTTTCACCGGTACTGTACACTTCAAAACACCGCCCTCATACGTTACCTGCGCATTTGCAGCTGCAGTCTCCCAATCATAATTTGCAGTATCTTTCGGTTCAAAGCACAACACCGCTTCTTTTGTTCCGACAGAGTTACCAACTTCTGTCGCAGAAGTCTCCCATGTATAAGTACCCCATAATGTTTCATACGGGAGCTTTACTGTCGCAAAAGCTGCGTCTGCAATGGTTGCATCTGCAAGTGTCTGTCCTACCAGTACCTGGAACTGGCTCGGAGCAGACCATTGCGGAGTCATTTTCTCAACCGCTCCCAATGTCAGTGTAAACTCTTCATACGTCAAGTTCTTTCCTCTTACAAGGAATACAATATCTACCGGTTCTGTCGTTGCAGTCGTAAATGTACCGTACAATTTACCGTCTTTCAGCAACATTCCGTCCGGAAGCGCCGACGAATCAGAAACGCTGTAAACAACACTTCCTGTTGTCATCGCATTACCTTCTGCATCTGTATCATTGGAAACAACCACCGTCTTTGACAAATCGTACAGCGGATTGCTGTAAGAATATGCTTTCCCTACCATCAACGGCGTTTCCTGCTCTGTATTGGCAATAGAGTCTGATTCCGGTGCAATTGAAATTCCCGGCATTTCTTCATCCGCCGTATAATTTAATGTAATCGTAAACGGCTCGAAAATACCTGCTGCGATACCGGTATAAGTACTGTTATCCGTTTTGTCCATCAGCGTATTGCTCGGTCCGTATGTGATGCTTGTCAATGAGATGTTTTCATTCTCAATCTGATTGCCGAGCGAAACCGTAAACTTCGGCGTCGTCTGTGTTTTATAAATACCTCTGATGTACTGATTGGTATCACCTGCAATGCCCGATGTCAAAGCTACCGCATCGCCTGACAGCGTCACGCTGTCCACACAATGCTCCGGATATACAACATCTACCGCATAATACAACTGCGCACTTGATGTGTAGCTGTTGCTGTTTTGCGGTGCCGTATATAAATCCAATTCCTTCGTTGTATAGATAGTTCCCAAATTATATCTGTATGATGAGCTGTATGTCTGGTCAAATACACCATAGTTTACAATCTTACCATTATTTGAAATATAACCCGCAACCGTCCATGTTGCTCCTTCTCGGTTAATGATAATTCCCGTAATCGGGAGATAGTATTTATAACTTGTTGATGAAGTTGCGGTTTTCAACTGTCCGTAGTTATCCAGCGTTCCTGCAACAGAACTTTTAATATTACTGTCTGTATTGGTGCTCGTCTTCACATCCAGTATTCCTTTGTTGGTAAGCGTCGCACCCTCTTCGAGAATGAAACATCCTGTCGTCATCGTTACCGTAACATCTTTGGCTATCGTGACATGCGCATCCTCCAAAATCTCAATACCGGTAACCGTCATATCTTCCGCAATGGTATAAGTTCCATCTATTGTAACCTCACCTTTGTAGTTGCAGAAAAGCGCATTTTTCACTTTTGAGGTTCCCATACTACCATACATTTCAAATCCGCCAAACGGAATAGAACTATACTTTCCTTTTACAGAGCTTGGTATATCGATGATGACCTTGTTCGCCGAAGAATTATAGTTCATCACGATAATTTTCGCTCCACTGATTACCGCATTCTCCGGTACAGTAACCTTCAAATCGCCTTCAACCGTTGATTTGTATAAAAACTCCGTTTCGCTTGTCGACAAATCACCGCCGTCTTTCCATACAACGTTCACGTCGCCTTTTACGGTACTACCTGCAATAAATTCTGTATTCTCTGTATCCCAGTATCCCTCAATCACAATGTTAACATCTCCGCCTACAGTAGAATCATAGCCGGTCAGATTACCGGAATCATTGAACCCACCTACGCTGTGGAAACGGGTACCGTCGTTATCTTCAAATCCGTAATTGCTGCTTTGCGTACCGATTCTTGTATTTACATCGCCGCCAACCGTCGAATCAAAAACACCATATATCATCGACGCATAACTATCGCTTGACACTGAAATATTAGCCCTATTTACATAGGCAAAATTAGCGTCTTGCCTAATATTAGAGCAATAAGCAGCTGCAAAATCCGTATGCTCATAATTTCCGCCGCTCACTTCCAGCGTTACATTTTCAGCGACACCATAGTAGGCTGCAAAAGCCTGACTTCGCGTACCACCAATGTTTACACGCTCCAAATATACATTAACATTACCGTTAACGGTCGCCATCTCCGTGGATTTCGTTCCTCTCACACCGTAAATATATCCGAGACTTCCGCCTTTTACCGTAATGCTGATATCACCCTCGTACGCTGGGCCGGTACTATTATAGCCTACAAGAGAACACTCTTCCAGATTATAGCTACTCTTGCCGCCAATCAAAAGAGGAGTATTATTATCCGCAATTTTGTCCTGATTATCATCAGGGAAAATCTGTGACAGGCTCGCATCCGCCGGATCCGGCAAAATAACAACCGAGCGTCCGCGCAGATTAATGGATGTTAAAGTCGCATATACCTTTCCATTGAGATTGGTCGGTTCATAGCCTTCCACTACCTTAATTACAAGATCCATCTGAACCGTGGTGCTGTTCCGTCCCGTTACTATGAAAGAAACCTTATCTCCAGTTGCATTTACCTTCGTCGGTGTTCCGACAATCTTACCGTTTACAAGCGAAAGTCCTGCCGGGAGGTTGCTTGTGCTTTTTACCGCGTATCTGACATCTCCGCCGTAATAATCGGATGTGTCATTTGAAATCTTCAAAGATGTAAGATCGTAAAGAGGAGATTCCTCTGTGTATGCTTTGTTTAAAGCACCCGTCGGATCCGCAAACACCGTTTCTACCGTAATCTGTTTCGGCACATAGGTAACGACGATTTCCATCGGCTCCCTAACTGTTGATACATAAGAATCTTCCGCATAATTTTTGGTCTCTCCGTCATTGATGCGATAATAGCAGTCGTATCCCGGAATCTCTTTGATAGTCACCGAAATATTAGACATTCCGCCACGCAAATACTGTTGCATCACGCCATCCAAATCTGCGGATACAATATAAGAACTCGAGAAGGATACCGTTGCACTTTCCATGTTCTTGGTAATCTTCAGCGGATAATACACATATCCCCACGTGTCACCTCCGATCAAAGTTCCCCCCTGAACAATGATATTTCCACTTCCGCTGCTTGAATCTGCACTAAGCGAACCTCTGATTTTGGTTACGCCATTGCGGACGATGCTTCCTGAGCTCGTCAAAGTTGCTCCTTTTTCGATGACAAGTGTTGCACCGCTTCCCACCGTAAGCATAGAAACATCCCTATCCTCTCTGAGCACATAGGTTCCGTAGAAATTAGCAGCGTTGCTTTTATTTGTATAGCAACATCCGGTATAAACACCTGTTGTTGTCGTGAGTACATAACTACTTGTCAAAGTAACATCCGCACTGATGGAAACATCCATAAGTCCCGAAACCTTTGCAGATGACAAATCATACAATCTTCCGATGGTGCCGCCATTCATATCAATTTCAAGTCCGAGACCGCTTCTTGTAATATCTCCGCCATATGCACCGTAAATCGTGCCTACGCTACCGCCATTCATGGTAATGCGAACTTTGTTCTTTGTATCCATATTGTAGATACCGTAAAGCGTGTATGTTGACAAGTCGCCCGTGTAAGCAGCAACGTCATAATCCTTTTCTCCATCGCTGTCATCATCCAGCCAGAGTGCAGTCTTACCATCTTCTGCCGCCTCTATAATGACAGAGTTTCCTGACATGTATACAGCCTTTTTGCTATCATCTACCGTGATACGACCTTCCTGACTCTCCTGCTTTGCATCACCGGCCGTAACAACAATATTAAGCGGAACTTCCCTATAAGTGCCATTTTTACCGGTTACACCGATAATCGTTTTCTTTCCGCTCTCGTATGCCACCGTCGGTGTTCCGATAATCTTGGTTCCCACAAGCGAAAGCCCTTCCGGAAGTCCATAGGTGGAATCCACCTTGTAGCTTACCTCACCTTCCAATCCGTCATTACTGATGGAAAGCTCGCTCAAATCATAAGCCGGTGCCGCAGCAGTAGTTGCCACGTTAAGTTTGAGCACAGGATCCGCTGTCGTTTTAGCAACGATAATCTGTGTTCCCTCAAACGTAACATCTAAATCTACCGCTTTCGATGGCATAGTAAAGCTGAGCGATGTACCGCTCATCGCACTTGTCAAATCATCCGGAGCCTCGCCGCCTTCCTCCTGAAGCAATACACTTGTCAGTTCATAGCCTTCTTTTGCTGCAATCGTATATTTTACACTCAATCCGGCACATCCGTACACATTTTCCGTATCGAGCGTATGCTTATATATTCCGCTCGCAGAAGCTACTGTTCCGCCTTTTTCCGTATAAGAAACGGTGACCGGATAATATACGGACGCAACATTTTTTACATCCTCTACCGTACCGCCATCAATATAAACACTGTAACCTGTTGCAGCGGAGAACTTTCCGTTTAATGTTCCCTTCACAAGAATATTGGCACTTTGTGCATAAATAGTACCGATATCGAGCGTCACATCCTCCGGGATACAGTAATAGCCGTTTGTCAGATAAAGTTCATTTGGACTGATACTCTCATCAAATGTGATAGTTCCACCGTAATACACCTTCGTCGGCGTCTGGATGATTCCGACACCATATCCTCCCGATGCCGGCAATACCTGCACACCGTCTGCTATCGTTGTCTGACTATCCATCGTCGTGGTTACGGTCTGATCCACGCCCGGCGATATATAAAGCTGGCTGCCATAGAAATGGCTGTCTGTAACCGTGACCGTCGCATCGCCGTTTTTCGTACCGGTATTGGTTGTCTGGTACAAATAAGAAGAACCATAACCCGTACACTTCGAAATATTTATTGTACTTATTCCTTCTACCGCAGTTCCCTGTGCACCGGTCAAATAACCGGAATAACTCTCCGTTCCCACAGTACACTCACTCATATTAAGCGTAATATTTCCGCGGATCATAGACGAGTCAAAGGAAAGCGCTGTTGCTCTGTATTGTGCCGTAATACCTAACGTATCTTTTCCGGTCGTATCCGGTCCTTCATTATCTCCTATGGTAATATCCACATTCCCCTTAACTTCACCACTTACCTTTACACCAGTAACCTGATAGTCGGATGTGATATCTTCCATAATAAGCGTGACATTTCCTTCCGCCAGTCCATTAGCATACATACCCTGAACATAATAGCCGCTCACGTTTATCATCTCGCTCTTGAAATCACCCTTGACATTGTTTATCTCCGGCCCGTACGCATAATAAGAACAGGTAACATCCTTCATATAGGACTCCACTTCCCCTGCCGTAAGGCTAGTACCGTACGCTCCTGCATACATGCTATACGCACTACAATTCTCCGCACGGAATTTAAATTTTCCTCCAATGCTTCCGCTACCCACGCCGACTATCGTTCCTGTGGACGTTATATCTTTATATGTAACCGTTACATCTCCGGTAACAGAGCCGCCATTGAGAGCATAAAAACCGGAATAATATCCGCCGTACACTTCCACGTCATAATTTCCACCCACAGTAAGCGACGCCGGAGAATAGTACATATTTGCCGCTTGTGACGATGTATTTCCATTGCATAAGCAAACATACACATCTCCGCCCACATAGCAGTTTGAAAGCGGACCTACACTTTTTACAACCGCCGTCGTACTAACTGATTTATTTCCTTCCTCATCTTCTGCCAGGCTTCCTGCCGTCACGGTATAAGTTCCGGTAACAGATGCCTCACGTAATCCAATTAAAGTTTCAACCTTTCCCGCTTTGATGTTAACTTCGGCGCTTCCTCCGATATTTGCACCCGTACCGGAACTGCCGTTAATACCATATACTGTGCCCGCATTGCCACCGTGGTAATTGAACGTATAATCTCCCTCTACTGCCTTATTCTTACCGGAGTAACAATAATTCACTCCATATAACTGGGCAGTATTGGCATTTTTTGCTCCGTAGACATCCATAGTCACCGTACCGTCACAAGTACTGCCTGTCATAATATAGCGCGTCGAAGTAAATACGTTATTTTCCGTCTCATCGTAGTCAAAATCCCCTTTGATATACGCATTATTCAGCACATAATATGTACTTGATGTATACACGTTATTTACAGAAACTTTGGCGTTACCGGTAATCTCTACTCCGCCACCGATAATTCCCGGATTATAGGCATACAAATTAGAAGATGCCGCACCGCTGTTAAAATCGATGTTTACATCCACACTACCGTTAATCACCTTGGGACTTGATACCGAAGCATTCCCGTAAATTGCAGAAAATCCATAATTTGCTGCTGCTTTTGTAATGTCAATATCTAATGCACAATTTTCAGCACTTCCTGCGTCAAGTGCTGTTCCGTATGCACCATAAATCTGATTGCCAATCTTAGTAGAGACATCCATATCAATCAAAACATATGGGCCGTTCGCAGATACCAATTCTCCGTCCGATGTCACGCTTCCGCCCTGCGTAGCATACACATTTGAAATCGTTCCGCCCTCTACCTGAAGCGATATCGCAGGAACACTACTCTGCTTTATATTGTAAGTACAACCCTGCGCAGCATATACACTTCCTACCGTACCATTCAATACAGAAACAGCTACCCCTGCAGATGAGGCATTTTTTACATCAAGAGTTCCACTCTGAATTCCATAAACCTGATTTGTCTCCTCTAATGTATTGATATTTACATTTACCGCAGCCATACCATCCACGGAAAGCGAACCATTGTACATACCACCCAACACACCACTGACTGACGCCGAGCCCGCTACATCCACAGTTACGGCCGCATTTGTCGTTCCATCAGCCGTTACATCCGACTCATAGAGCGCATACACCGTACTATAAACTCCGTCGGACAAATCCATATCCACCATCGGCGCTGTCACATTTTTTGCTTCTACCCCCGCACTATACACGCCGAAAAGAGCACTGTTCTGATTGGAAGATGTACTATTTAAATCAATATCCGCGACCGCTGCACCATCTGTCGTAACACTTCCGTCGTTAATACCAAATACTGTACTTACAGCACTTTCCACCGACAATTTGACCGCTGCACCGGAAAATCCCGACACATTAACTGTGCTTTCAACAGAACACGCAGCCATACCTGTTACCGTTTCTCCCGCATTAACCGTAACCTCTACTGCAGAAGAACCGCTAGTTGTAATTGTAGATTGCGCAGCACCGACAATTTGCCCCGGAACATCTCCACCCTGCACATCTACTATAACCGCCGTTTTATCCGCCGTCGTAATCACAGATTTATACGCACCGTATATCACCGGTACCATACCACTCTTTACCGTAATCTTAATCGGTGTGGTCGTCTCAGCATTGTATAAACCGTAAACAGTATATCCTCCTAAAAAATCCGTCGAATCATCCGTACTGTTTACCACCATTCTCTCCTCTGCATCAACTTCACCGTCTGCATTTTCATCAAGAATAATGTTGATAAGTCTCTTGTTTGAAGAGTCGTTCTCCGATTCCTGAATGATAACGGAATTTCCCTTTAAGTCAATTCCGGTGATGCTGGTACCGTCTTCTCCATAAATGTATCCGATACCGGAAGCATCTTCCGCATGAGCATCTACACTTACGCCGGCAAACAATGCAATGCCGAATGTCAGTGCAGCAATTACTCCTTTGTATACTCGTTTTTTTGCCTTGATAAACATATGGTATTACCTCCTCTGATTTTTACCCATATATGAACATCATACTTCCTATGGACATGCAAAACAAATGGTTTTTGGTTGCGCTTTCTATTTTCCACATTTTGTACAAGGAATACAAATTTTTGTTATTCATTTATACTATAAAACATAGCTAAGCACGCAAAAACAGCCGCCCTGATTTCGCAGGACGGCTGTCGTTACTTTTACAATATTATTTCTTCACTTTCGCTTTGGAAGACAATCCTTTCTTCTTGAAAATCTTCTTATAAGCACTTACTTTCTTCTTCGGTACTTTTACGGTTACCTTCTTGTAATTGCTGCTTCCCATCTTCGTAAACGCTTTGCTGCCGACTTTCTTTTCGGTCAGCTTGCTTGTCTTTATGGTCATCTTCACAAGCTTCTTACATCCGTAGAACGCCTTACTTCCAATCTTTGATACCTTTGACGGAATCGTGATGGATTTGAGCGCGTTGCAGCTCTGGAATGCACTGTTTCCGATCGTTGTAACATTCTTACCGATGGTTACCTTCGTAAGCTTCGTACATCCGTAGAATGCCTTCGTACCGATGGTCTTAACATTGTCTCCAATCACTACCGTTTTCAGCTTCTTGTTGCTCTTGCATGCATTGTTTGCAATCGCCGTAACCTTGTAGGTTACTCCCTCGTACTTCACTGTTTTCGGAACTGTGACCTTCGTATATGTTTTCTTTGTCGGTTTCACAAAGGTAACTTCTTTGCCTAATTTTGTGATTTTGTAATAGGCTTTTGTCTTGCTGTCTTTGAATGACTTTCCGACTGCCGGAAGCGAGTCGGATGCATCCCCTGCAGACGTTCCTCCATTACCAGCGCTACCCGTATCAATTTTCAGACCGTTTGCAATCCATTCTGCCTTCGTCAGATACTGTGTGCTCACATAATTACACGTCTTACATGTAAACTTCGCAGTACCTTTCTGCGTATCTGTCGGAACCGTCACTGCTACTGCCGCACCATATACATGATCCTCCGGATCTGATGTCTCTACACATCCTGCATACGTACACTGTTTCCAGTGAGTCAATGCATCATATTTCCATGCACCTGTATAAGTATGAGCCGCATGTGTCAGTTTAGGAATGTCATCTTCATAGGAAGCTCCACAAACACAAGAGTACTCGATTGTACCTTCCTTATCTACTGTTGCCGGTTCAATGATTGTACCATTATCCCATCTATGATCTTCTTTCTGAAGTACGCTGTCGCAATCTTTGCCTAAACACGGATACCAATGATATGTATCATCATATGAAAATTCCGTATCGTAGCTGTGGTCAATTGTAATTTTAACCGGGAATACCACGCATTTCCAAATGCTGTCCCAGCCTTCCATACTTGCCCAATCATAGTTCACGGCGTCGTTCGGCATAAATCCTACCTGATAGCTCTGTCCGTTTTCTGCAACCGTTTCGGCAGCTGTATACCACTGGTATTTTCCGCCTTCCACTTCCGGAAGAAGAATATCTGCCAATGCACTTCCGCATACTCCCGAAACTTCCGTCATCTTATTAAAGGAAGCCTCTGCCGGTGCAACCGTAAGCACTACCGTAATTCCTGTCACCTTATTATAATTTACCAAATCTGTTGGTATAAAGTTCACGCTGCAATAACGTATTCCTGCGTCTCCGACAGGCGTGTTATCGCTGTATATCCATTCAAACGTACCGTTTTCACAAGCAGGAATCTCCACTTCACCAAATGTCTGTCCGTAAACAGCTCTCAGTCCCGCCGGAACTTCATACTCCGGTGCGCCTTTGTTTACTTTAATAAGCACTGTGCATGTAATGACACCGTTCTCATAGGTTGCACCTGCATTTTCAGCTGCTGTCGCCCAGTCATAATTCGTCGTATCATTCGGTGTAAAGCAAAGCGTCGCTTCTACGCTGTTGCTCACCTGTGTTCCGAGGGACAACGTTTCATCCGGCCAGCTGTACTCACCAAGGTTGCTTGCAGGAAGAACAACGTCCTCTAAGGTGTCTCCAACCACCGCACTCAGTCCGGACGGAATTGACCAGTCAGGAACCCGCTGCTGAACCGCATCAAGATGAAGGGTGAAATTTGCACACGTCTGGTTTTTACCTTTGACGATAAATGTAATTGTCTGCGCATCACTTATCTTTGTAAACTCTCCATACAGCTTTCCGTTCCTTAATACAAACCCTTCCGGTAACGTCGAATTTGAATCAACCGTATAAATCACTTCACCCTCACTTGAGAGGTCATTTTCAATCTCAATTGCAGTCAAATCATACAACGGATTGATGCTTGTATACTTTTCGCCTACAACCAGCGGTTTCTTCTGCTCTGTATTTTTAATCCAATCTTCACCCGGATTAAGTGCAATCGTTTCAGCACCGTTAGCCGGCGAATAATTTAATGTTACCGTAATCGGCTCCATAACATCCTTAACCACACCTTGCCATGTGCTATCTGACTGCTTGGTTGCCGACAACTGATTTTCCGGACCGAACGTAACTGTCGTGAGTGTGATACCCTCCGGCGGATTTCCGTTTACCGTAACCGTAAACACCGGTGATGATGCACCAATGCCTGCCACTTTTACATAGGTATTCGCATCTCCCGAAACACCTGAACCTGTCGGCGAAATCGCCTCACCGCCAAGCGCTACGCTTGTCGCGCAGTGCTCCGGATATTCCACACTAATCGGATAGTAGAATGTAGAATACATATAATACGCATTTCTATTGTTCGGGTAAGCAAGCGTCAGCGGCTTAGTGGAATAAATTGTACCGAGCTCATAGTAGTATTTCTGCGCCGTACACGTCTGCACAAAAGAACCGTAGTTTACAATTTTACCGTCATTGTCCACATACGTCGGAACATTCCATGTAGCCCCCTCCCGGTTGATTACCGTACCGGTAGCCGCAATCGTCGTACAATAGTTTGTTGCATCATTTCCTTTTAATGTAAGGATTCCGTAGTTATCCAACGTACCTGCAACCGTCGGTTTTGAGTTTGTATACATTACGTCTAACGTACCCTTATTAACAAGCGTTGCACCGGAATTAAGCCGGAATGTTCCATCTACATCTACTGCAATGCCATCGCTAATTGTAATATCCGCACCTTCGTATATCTGCAAGGAACTGGCGGCTAAATCTTCCGTTATCGCATAAGTTCCTCCCAGAATCAATGAGCCTTTATTGTAGCAATATAAATTTTCCGATGTTCCCGAACCATATGGACTTAAGGCCGGAGATCTCGAGCACGAATCCGAAATATTGACATATACATTTTTAGCTGTACTTCCGGAGCCACTTAATAAAGTAATATTCATACAATTCAACACCGCATTTTCACGTGTTGTAAAGCTTAAGTCGCCACCAATTTGGCTACCTGCACCTACCGCCCTAAAATCATATTGCCAATCGGTTCTTACGCAATCAATCGTTACATTTTCTCCAACCGTCACAGACTCTCCAAGAAGAGAAAAACCATTACCCGTATTCCAGTAACCATCCATGATGCAGTTTACACTTTTGTTTACTTTAGAATTCTGCAAACCGATAAATGTTGCGTATTCTCCTCCATTAATCTGATATACTTCTGATTTCAGTCCGATTCTGATGCTTGCATCCCCGGCAATATTCGATGCATCTGCCGCATAAATCTTGGTTACTATATAGTCACTTGTCGTGGACGTATTCTTTACTGATTTCAGATACACTTCGCGACCGACTTCAAAAGACAGATTTCCCTTTACATCGGAAGATTGTGCACCGTAAAAATCGGTATAAGTATATCCTCCGCTCGTAACCGAAAGTACCAAATCATTCACTTGACCGTTTACAGCACCTTTTACGTAAGAATACTCGCTGCTGATATAAGTATTCTCCACATAGATACTCACATCTCCGTTTACAACAGCCTTTTTCTCTGCCGTACCATACACACCGTACAGGCTATTAAGCCATCCGCCTTTTACATGAATGCTGATATCACCGTCATAAGCCTTTTCTGTATTGCGGTAACCATAAATTGTATGGTAGGACAAATCATATTTTGAGTTCCCATTAATCAACAACGGATTAATATTATCTGCCATTCCATCATGGTCTGCATCTAAATAAATCTGAGAATAATAGCTGTTGCTTGTGTCCGGTACAATAACAACGGAAGTTCCCTGTAAGTCAATGGCAGAACCTTCTACCTTTACCATCTCATTAATGTCCGCAGGCTGATATCCCTCATCCTGAATGCTAATCTTAAGCACAAAGGTAGCAACGGTTCCGTTTCTTCCTGTCACAATGAACGTCACAGAATCTCCCGATGCATTAACAACTGTCGGAGTTCCTATAATTTTGTTATCCTGCAAAGAGAGTCCTTCCGGAAGCTTACTTCCGCTCTTAAGTACACATCTTACCTCCCCTCCATAAGGTGATTTCGTATCATTGACAAGTTCAAGCGTCGCAAGATCGTACAACGGCGATTCTGTTGTATATTCTGTATTAACCACACCAACCGGATTTCCGATTGTCTTTTTCACGCTAATCTGTTTCGGAACATAGGAAAGTGCCAACGACATCGCCTCTGCTTTTGCAGCGAAAACTAAAGACGTCTCTTGTGTGAGCACAGACTCCGCTCCATTCAAACTATAATAGCAATCATAGCCATTCGGAAGAGGCAGGGTTGCTGTTACCGATGTACCACTCTTTACATAAAGAGTCTTTACTCCATCCTCCGTCAAAGATGAAGAATTCGTCATTGTAACCGTATTTGCATTCACTCTTGACAAGTTTGATGTCAGTGAAACCGGGTAATACAAATAATCCCAACTGGAGGCTGTTGTAACAGAAAGAGTTCCTCCCTGTACATAAATCGCTCCGTTGTGTATTGGTGTAACATATTGACTATAGTATATTGTTTGAGCCGATAATGTACCTCTCAGTTTAACTTTAGAAGCATTCTCTAAGTCAAGCTTGGTTGTAACTGTTACATTCGCCCCTCTTTCAATGGTCAACTCAGCATTCGCTGAAACATACAGATTCGTAGCCTCCAACGCTTCAGACAACTGATATTTTCCGTAAATTCGCACATTTTCGTTTGAATATTTGTGCAAATATCCACCGGCTTTCGTCTGTGCCGTGTTATCTCCGACAGTCACACCTTTATGATCAACTACTTTCACATTTCCGGTTACCGTAGATCCTGATATCGGATATAACTTTGTCATACTCTCAATATCTTTCGATATCACAATTTCAAGTGCGTTACCGGCTGCTGTAAGCTTACTGTTATAAGCACCATAAAGAGAACCCACACTACCACCGTTCATGGTAATGAGAATTTTTTTATTTTCTGTTTTATTCCATACTCCGTAAACAGAATATTCACTCAAGTCACCTGCGAAAACAGGCTCTTCGTAATCTGGCGTACCATCGCCGTTGTCATCCATCCAGATCGCAGTATCCTCATCTTTTGTGTCAATTACTACCGAATTACTACACAAATAAATTTCTTTGTTTTCCTCGTCAACAATAATACGTCCATCCTGGCTGTTCTGTTTTCCTTCACCTTCTGTCACAATAATATTAAGCGCAACCTTTGCTGTTGTATCATTTTTACCGGTTACACAAATAACAGTTTTGGTTCCGGTTTCATTTACGACCGTCGGTGTTCCGTAAATTTTGCCGTCTCTTAAAACAAGTCCTACCGGAAGACTGCTTGCAGCATCGACAGCATAACTGACCGCTCCTTCATCACCATCGTTACTGATGGAGAGCATACTCAAATCATAAAGTGGCGTCTCTGCCGTTGTTGCCACATTTACCTTGGCTACAGGATCTGCCACCGTCTTTCCGACCATAATCTGGTTCCCGGTAAAATCAACCGAAATGACCGCATGCTCTGCCGGCATTGTAAAGGTATAATATGAACCTGATTTTACGCCGTCACTGAGTTTCTGTCCGGATTTATTCTTTACCGATGAACCGGTCATTGTGTAACCGGTCTTGGCAGAAATATTATAGCGTACTCCTTTTCCCGGCGAAGCAAATTGGCGTTCTCCCGCCAACGGATGCGTTTCAAAATCATATTTAGAATAAGCTGTTACCGTTCCGCCTTTTTCCTTATAATCAAGTTCTATCAAATTATATAATGAATATATCTTATCTACTGCGCCTGTTACGGTTCCGTCACCCACATAAAGATAGCTGTAAGGCAATTTACCGCTGTCATTAAGTTCCCCTTCAAACTCTCCGTCCAATGTTCCGTCCACCAACAGATAAATATATCTTGTATAAATTGCTTCTGTCGCTTTTATCGTAATTCCCTTCGGAATTGATATATAGCTGCGACTTCCGTAATTCTGGGAATAGCTTGGTGCCATAAAATACACATTTTCCGCTTCTATATTTTCGTCAAAAGCAAAAGAACCACCAAAATATACATTTCCGCCATGTGTAATCTTACCATATCCATAACCATCAGAAGCATAAATGGTATACGCTGAATCAACTTCTGTATCATCGCTCATAGTCATGACAATCTTCTGACCTTCCCATGCCGAGTTTTGAATCTGGCAGGAGCCGGAAGAAGGCTTCTTAAATTCCGTTCCAGTGACAGTAATGGTAACATCGTTGGCATATTTACTATCCGGCTGATATCCCTCTCCGTCATAATTGTTACAGGCATAAAAATATCCGTAAATATCAGAATTTTCGATTGTAATATCCGATTTCCCTTCTATGTATGCACACTCAATCAATGTATTATAGCAAGAAGACGTTTCTACACCGAATACCACATTTTTAATATCAATATCTACCTCTCCGCCTATCGTACCATTAAGCAATGTGCTCGAGTTTACATTACAATCGGACAATGAGATATTGCTGTTACCATTTACTTGTATATCATATCGACTGCTTCTCAGATTGCCGTAAGAACCGCTCTTTACAGAAAGGTTGTAGTCTCCGCCAACCTTCACACCATATATACCGGAAAAGTCGTCAATATCAGCACTGCTTCCCAATAAAGGATCCCCTTCTGCAGGAACACTGACATTCACGCTTCCCTCAATCAACGGATCTGTCCATCTTGAGTAGTAAGCTACCTCCACATCCCCGGCTTGACCGCCTAAATAGGTAAAGGAGTAATCCCCGCCAACCAAAGACTGGGCAATATCATTTTCAAGATAAATACCGTATATTGCCGGAGAATCGGAGTTACCCCCAACCTTAATGTCTACATCCCCTCCGCAAACGGAATCCTTGAGACCATATATCTCTGAATAGGTATTTTCTGCCGGAATAAAAAGTGTAAAATCTCCTTTTATAACAGCACCTTCTTCTACCGTATTAAAATATTCTCCGTAAGCATTATCCGCTTTAACGGAAACATCCCCGTCAACGGTTATGTTTCCGCAAATTCCGTGTGTATAATACCATGAATATTCCGTCAACCCCGTCGCATCAATATTGTTGATATCAATATCAACAGTTCCTGTTATCACGCACGGATTTGACTCGCCTGACATGGACTCCACTACACCGTAAAATTCTCCGCTTACATCTACCGCCCCTGTAACATCAATGTCTATTGCTGTATTGGCTGCATTTCCAACGCTGATGTCGGAAGCTTCCGCTCCAATCAAAACACCATGGTCACCGCCCAGAATACGCATGGTTAATGCAGTTTCTCCGCTCGTTGTAATGCTACCGTCATAAACACCGTAAAGCACACCAATCGAGCCGTTTTTCACCGTAATAGATACAGGAAACGTTACATTTTCCTTATATACACCGTAAACATTTCCTGCAGCGTTAAACTCCGTTTCGCCGTCAACTGACACTTTTGAAGATGGATCATCAATTTCTCCATCCCGGTTGCTGTCAAGATAGATGTTAATTGTGTCCGCTGTCTCTCCCTGTGTTATTACAACAGAATTTCCATGCAAATTAATGTCACCATTCTCAATGGAAATATCTGCCAATCCATCTGCCGTCTCTGCGCTATCATCACTTGCCGGAACAATATCACTCTGTACCGTTTCCGGTTCCTCACTCACCTCTTCCGGCTCCACGCTCACTTCTTCCGTCACTGCGGAATTCTCGCTGACAACTTCACTTACATCAGCCACAGCACTTTCATTTGCAAGAGCGCTGATTGGCATGTTTGTTCCACAGGCAAGTGAAACCGCAAGTAATATTGCAAGCAATTTGTTCGCACATTTTTTTAACTTCATTATTGCTATACCTCCTCTGATTTTAAACCACACAAATTTATCCTACTCCTTTTGGACATGCAAAACAAACAGTTTTTCGCCGCGCATTTCATTTTCCACATTTTACACAAAGAAACCCTCTGTTTCTTATTCATTTGGTATATAAAAAGAGCGCCTCTTTTCAGAGACGCTCCAAATCATCCTATGTAGCTTAAATTAAGCCTGTCCGATAGAACCGAAGATTTCCATTTTTTCTTTTACTGTATCTTTGATAGCCTGGAAACCTGGTGCTAAAAGTTTACGAGGGTCAAATCCTTTACCTTCTAAATCTTTGCCTTCTTCGATGTATTTACGTGTAGCAGCAGCGAATGCTAACTGACACTCTGTGTTAACGTTAATCTTAGCAACACCGAGGCTGATTGCTTTCTTAATCATGTCTACAGGGATACCTGTACCACCATGAAGTACTAATGGCATATCTCCTGTTTTCTGCTGGATAGCATCTAATGTTTCGAAAGATAATCCTGCCCAGTTTGCCGGATATTTTCCGTGGATATTTCCGATACCTGCTGCAAGGAAATCGATTCCGAGATCTGCAACTGCTTTACATTCATCCGGATCTGCACATTCACCTGCACCTACAACACCGTCTTCTTCTCCACCGATAGAACCAACTTCTGCTTCGATTGAGATTCCTTTGTCATGAGCTGCTTTCACTAATTCTGTTGTTTTTGCTACGTTCTCTTCGATTGGGTAGTGAGAACCATCGAACATAACTGATGAGAAACCAGCTTCGATACATTTGTAGCAGTGTTCGTATGAACCGTGGTCTAAGTGAAGAGCTACAGGTACAGTAATTTCAAGATCTTTGATAAGACCGTTAACCATACCAACAACTGCATCATAACCACCCATGTATTTACCTGCACCTTCAGATACACCTAAGATTACAGGTGAGTTGTTTTCCTGTGCTGTTAAAAGGATTGCTTTTGTCCACTCTAAGTTGTTGATGTTGAACTGACCAACTGCATAGTGGCCTGCTTTTGCTTTTTTAAGCATTTCTGCTGCTGAAACTAACATTTTATCGTACCTCCGTTAAAATTAAACATTTTTCGTTACCATTATAACGCATCTTTATTTAAAAGCAAATACTTTTTTAAGGAACAAGTATTTCTATCGCCTGCATTTCGTTCTGTATCTGCACTTTTCTCTGATGACCGCCGTACTCGCCATCCAAAGTCCAAGGCACTTCCTCTTCACATTCAAATTTAATCTGTGATGTTTTGAAACAGTACATGCAGTCCGTATCCACATCGCGCATGACAAGTGCCGTCATAAGCTGATTAAGCTGGCTGACATTTTTCGGCTTTTTGATGAGCGTCACTTCAAACACACCATCGTTCAGCTTTACATTCTGTCCGGTTATATTTTTAAAACCACCGACCGAGAACGAATTCGTAATCATTCCATACATGAAATCATCCTCGATGACGCTTCCGTTCGCCTCAAATTTCATATGATACGAAGGATAACTGTTCAGTCGCTTGGCTCCCTCTAAAAGATAAGCCATGTGACCGAGCACGTTTTTCATATTTTGGTCCGTCAGATAAGAAACATCCGTAAAAAGTCCGAACGCAGCAATATACACAAATGCATCCCCGTTAAAAGAACCGATATCGCACGCAAACAGTTTCCCGTCCACAATCGTCTGCGCTGCTTTGATCATTGTCCTCGGTATTTTCAGACTGCGCGCAAAGTCATTCGTTGTTCCCGCCGGAACATAACCGATCGGAATACGCTCCTGCCTCTGCATCATTCCTGTCACGACTTCATCAATCGTGCCATCCCCTCCGCTGCACACAAGAATATCATATCTGCCTGCTTTTTTCACCGTCGCCTCGATGGCATCGCCCTTTTTCTGTGTCGGCTGCGCAGTCACTTCGTACCCTGCCTTTGTAAAAATATCGACGATGTCGAGCAGATTGCTCCGGATACTCGCTTTTCCCGCATGGGGATTGTATACAAACAGCATCTTCTTTTCTTCCATACGACTCCTCCTTCTGATGAATCCTTCTGCCAAAAAAGAGGCACCACCGTGCCTCTTTCTGCGCTCATTTGCTAAAATCCGATAAAATTATTCCTGTCCACCCAAATACTTTTCAATGCTTTCGATTGCAGCTGCTTCATCTTCTCCTTCTGCAACAACTGTAACCTCTTCACCCATATTGAGTCCGAGACTCATCATACCCATAATACTTTTCGCATTGACCTTCTTACCTTCTGCATGAATATAAATCGTACTGTCATGCATACTTGCTTTCTGAACAAGCACTGCAACCGGTCTTGCTTCCAGACCATGTTCCAGCTGGATTTTCATCGTCTTTTCGATCATTTTAATTCCTCCTAATACTAACTTCTCAGACTTTTAGCAAATTCCCCAAGCTTTCTTAATCTATGGTTCACTCCCGACTTGCCTACAGGCGGATCCAGGAGCTTACCGAGTTCTCCAAGTGGGACCTCCGGATTCTCAAGACGCACATACGCCATCTCCCTGAGATGTTCCGGTAATTTGTCAAGACCATGGACCCGGCGGATATACTCAATATCTTCCACCTGTCTGGCAGCCGCGGTCACTGTCTTGTTGATGTTCGCCGCATCGCAGTTTACCTTGCGGTTTACCATGTTGCGAACACCTTTATAAATACGCGTATTTTCAAATTCCATGAGCGCTTTGTGAGCCTCGATGATATTCAAAAAATCTGCGATATTCTCGCCTTCTTTGATGTATACGACATAATATTTTTTACGAAGAACCGTCTTGGCATCCAGCTCAAAATCCTGAAGGAGCTTTTGAATCTGCTGTGCCAGCTGCGGTTTCTGACAAACAATTTCCAGATGGTATCCTTTGTACGGGTCACTCATCGACCCTGCTGCCAGATACGCACCTCTTAAAAATGCCCGCTTACAACAACTGTTCTTTAAGAGAATCGGACTTACACCATCCTCATTCTCCTCTCCCGTAAGTTTCAGCGCCTCCGCTACTTTCGCGCGCATCGGATGTTCATCTATCCTGAGCAGATACGTTATATTGCCATTGGAAACGCTGCTGCTCCGCGCGGTCACATCAACGTATATCTTAAATGTTTTCTTGAGTAATGTAAAGCATTTTCTTGCCACAATTTTGTTTTCTGTCTGTAAACGAAGCGATTTCTCTCCGTTTCCGCCTTCCGCAGGTCGCCCGCAGAAACGGACATATGCAGCAAGCTCTGCCAGCTGGCAGTGCCTGGAGTTACCCGAGACACAAAGCAGTTCTTCTTTGATATCTCCTGAAAAAGACATAGGATACTCCTTTATTTGATTCTGTTAATATCTTTGTGGACCAGTGTCAGTCCATAGTTACCTTTGTTTTTCATATTCTCATATAGTGCGTTTGCCAGCGTTACGCTGCGGTGCTTTCCTCCGGTACAGCCGATACCGATGACCAGACGATATTTCCCTTCCTTAACGTAATTCGGCACAAGAAACTCAAGCATATCTGTCAGCTTTTCCAAAAAGCCGCCCGCCTCTTCAAACGACATGACATAATCATACACTTCCTTGTCATTTCCTGTCTTCGTCTTAAGCTCATCTATATAGAAAGGATTCGGCAGAAAACGCACATCAAAAACAAGATCTGCATCGAGCGGAATTCCGTTCTTAAACCCGAATGACATAATCGTAATCATAAGGCTATTGTATGCCTCGTTGCGCACAAATATTCTGTCAAGCTCCTCTTTGAGTTCTCTTGTCAGAAGCGAAGACGTGTCGAAGATGTAGTCCGCTTTCTCATGAATCTCCTTCAAGAGCTCTCTTTCTTTGCGGATGCTCTCCTCAATCGGACCATGTCCGTCAATCGGATGCATACGACGACTTTCCTTGTATCTCTTTAAAAGTACATTGTCGCTGGCGTCCATAAAAAGAATTTCATAAGAAACTGACATCTCTTCAAGCTGACCGAGCGCCTTCATAATGTCACCGAAAACCTGGTCGGAACGAATGTCAAGCCCGACCGCCACCTTGGTAATCTCACTTCCCGGCTGAATCAGAAGTTCTGCGAACGTAGGTACAAGCGGAACCGGAAGGTTATCCACACAATAAAAACCGATGTCCTCCAGCATTTTCATGGCTGTCTGCTTACCGCCGCCACTCATTCCCGTTACTACTACAAAACGCATGCTTCTACCTCCCAACTGTCCTTTGCATTCCCACGCGCCTATCTTAGAATTCTCCGAGACGCACTACCTCAGGTTCCAATGCTACCCCAAACTGTTCTTTTACCTTCTCGCTCACTTCATCCATCAAATCATAAATGTCCGATGCCGTCGCATTCCCGACATTGATGACAAATCCACAGTGTTTTTCGGAAACCTGCGCGCCTCCGATGCGATAACCGCGAAGCCCCGCATCCATAATCAGTTTCCCGGCAAAATGACCTTCCGGTCTTTTAAATGTGCTTCCCGCACTCGGATATTCGAGCGGTTGTTTCTCTCTTCGGCGCCGGTTAAACTCTGCACCTTTTTTCATAATCTCTTCTTTGTCTCCCGGGCAAAGCTCAAACACAACTTCCTGTACAAGGAACGGTCTGTTTTTGATAATGCTCGTACGATACCCAAATTCCATTGTCGCATTGTCAAGCTCCATCTCTTCACCTTGCCGGTTGAGCACTGTCACACTCTTTACAACCTGCTTCATCTCCCCGTCATACGCGCCTGCATTCATCACAACAGCTCCGCCGATGGTTCCCGGAATTCCGGCCGCAAACTCGAGTCCGGAAAGACCATGATTGGCCGCCAGTGTTGCCACATACGGAAGAGATGCTCCCGCCTGCGCAATCATCCGGTTCCCTTCCACGCGCACATCTGTAAAATGTGCACTCATATCAAGAACGACTCCCCGATATCCTTTATCACTCACAAGAAGATTACTACCCTTTCCGAGAATAAAGTAGTCCTGTGATACTTTTCCGAAGTAAGAAACAAGCTTTGTCAGTTGTTCCTTGTCCTTTACCCGGATGAGCACATCCGCCTCTCCGCCGACGCAGAATGTCGTATGTTTCTCCATCGGTTCATTCCACAACAAATGTTCTTGCGCTACTGTTTGTGTCAAAAATTCTTTCAATGCCTGATTCATATGTCACCTGCTTTTATAATTCAAAAGGAAGGAAGGACACTTTCGCCCTTCCTTATCTCTCTGTTTTATTATTCTTATGCGAACTGCTTCTCATCCGCTACGACTGTTAGCCGAGAATGAGTTTTGCCGCACCGAAAATTCCTGCGTCATTACCGAGTGTCGCAAGTGTAAACTCCACATCTCTGCTTCCGTGGAATACAACCGGCTTGTAATTCTTTTCTACATAGGAAAGAAGAATTTCTCCCGCCTTGGAAACGCCGCCACCGATAACGAAAGCCTCCGGATTGACAACACCTGCAATGGCCGCCAGACCTTCTCCAAGGTATTTACCGAACTGTTCTGCTACCTCAATTGCTACCGCATCTCCGTCTTTGACTGCATCCCATACATCTTTGGCTGTCACGCTGTCCGCATTAAGAACCGTCGCCTGCGAAGTTTTGGCAAGAGCTCTCTTTGCAAGACGAACAATACCTGTTGCAGACGCATACTGCTCCAAGCATCCGTTATTTCCGCATCCGCATGTATCAGGCTCGCCGTCCTGCACATGAATGTGTCCGATTTCACCGCCGGAACCGTTTGCTCCAGTGAGCATTTTTCCGTTAATGATAATTCCGCCGCCGACACCTGTTCCGAGAGTTACGACAACAAGGTCCTCATGTCCCTGTCCACCGCCTCTCCACATCTCGCCGAGCGCTGCCACATTGGCATCATTTCCTGCCATAACAGGCATATCTACAAGTGCTCCGAGCTTCTCATTTACATTGAATTCATCCCATCCGAGGTTGACACAGCGATGCACGATTCCTTTGGAATCTACCGGTCCCGGAACACCGACACCGACACCTGCCACATCTTCCTTCGCAATGGACTTTTCTGCCATTTTGTTTTTTACTGCCTCTGCGATATCCGGAAGTACATTCTCCCCGTTATTTTCGGTACGTGTCACAATCTCCCATTTATCAAGTACGTTTCCGTCCGTATCAAACAATCCCATTTTAATTGTCGTTCCACCGACATCCACACCAAAACAATATTTTTTCATTTTTATGTCTCCTTATATGTTTATTCCCTTACGCTTCGTCTTCTTCTCTGCGCTTGGTAAGCGATTCCTGCACTCTCTTGTAAAGCTCCTGCGCTGCGTTGTAACCCATCTTTTTCTGACGGTGATTTACAGCCGCCGTCTCACAAATCAGCGCAAGGTTACGTCCCGGTCGAATCGGAATTGTGTGGGAAACCACCTTGTTGCCGAGGTAATCCACAAACTCCTCCTCAAGTCCGAGGCGATCATATTCTTTTTCTTTACTCCAGTCCTCCAAGTGAATCACAAGGTCAATCTGGCTTGTCTCCTTAACGCTGGATACACCGAACATCGTCTTGATATCCGTGATTCCGATACCGCGCAACTCGATAAAATGCTTGGTAATATCCGGTGCCGAACCAACCAGCGTATCGTCACTGACTTTGCGAATTTCCACAACGTCGTCCGTCACAAGACGATGACCACGCTTAACAAGTTCAAGTGCTGCCTCGGATTTACCGATACCACTCTCTCCCGTAATAAGAACACCCTCACCGTAAACATCGACAAGTACGCCGTGTACGGAAATACATGGTGCAAGCTGTACGTTGAGCCAGCGAATCACTTCTGCCGTGAAAGCGGAAGTTGCCTTCTTCGTCATAAGAAGCGGAATACCATGCTCTACTGATTTTTTAAGGAAAAGCGGGTCCGGCTGAAGTTCACGGCAAAATACAATCACCGGAATCGGATTAGAGAGAAGTCTCTCAAAAATCTCTTCCTTGCGTTCCTGTGTGAGTCCATTCATGTACGTATACTCTACAAATCCGATAATCTGCAGACGTGTTGCCTCATAATGTTCAAAATAACCTGCGAGCTGAAGCGCCGGGCGGTTAATGTCCGGTTGGCTGATTTTAATACCTTTCGTGTCAATCTCAGGTGTCAGATTTTCCAATTTAAATCTCTCAATAATCTTGTTCAGACTGATACTTGCCATAATCCCTCTCCTTTTTGTAAAAAATACGCGTCTATCCAATTTATTCTAACATACTTGTGTCATGAAAAAAAGCGTAAATTTCCCTTGCGCAGTTTTCATTTATCTCCGGAATCTCCGACAACTCCTCCACCGTCGCCGCCTTGATATGGGCAATAGAATCAAAATGGCGCATAAGTGCTTTTCTTCGCGCCGGACCGACTCCCTTAATCTCATCAAGCACGGACTTTACATTCGTCTTGCGGCGAAGCGACCTGTGATACTCGATTGCAAAGCGGTGCGCCTCGTCCTGAATACGTGTAATCAGTTTAAAACCTTCCGAATGCGTGTCAATCGGAAGCTCAACATTCTCATAGTACAACCCTCTCGTCCTGTGATTGTCATCCTTTACCATTCCGCAGACCGGAATGACAATGCCAAGCTTATCAAGCACCTCTTTGGCAATGTTGACCTGCCCTTTTCCTCCGTCCATAAGAAGCAAATCCGGGAACTTGGTAAAGCTTCCGAACATGTCGTCCTTCCCCTTTTCCAGATTTTCTTCCCTCTCACTCAGACCATGCTCAAAGCGACGTGTAAGCACTTCACGCATACTCGCGTAATCGTCACTTCCTGCCACCGTCTTTATTTTAAACTTGCGGTAGTCACTTCGGCGCGGCTTTCCATCCTCATACACTATCATCGAACCAACCGTCTCAAATCCGCTGATATTGGAAATATCATACGCCTCAATACGGTGTACATCAGAGAGTCCAACCAGCTCTGCAATCTGTGCAACTGCTCCTGTTGTACGCTCCTGCTCTCTCTTGATACGTTCCTTATCCTGTCCGAGAATGAGCGCAGCATTTCTTCCTGCCAGCTCCACGAGCTTTTCTTTGCTTCCGATTTTCGGAACCGTAATGCGGACTTTGGATCCCTTCCGGCCTGAAAGCCATTCCTGCAAAAGCTCTGTCTCCTCTATCTCGCACGAGAGCATAATCGTCTTTGGCAGGTATGGTGTTCCTGCATAAAACTGTTTGATAAAGCTCTCGAGCACTTCATTTTCTGTGTTATCCGACACATTTGTCATATAAAAATGTTCTCTTCCGATCAGCTTACCGTCGCGCACAAAAAACACCTGCACAACCGCATCTTTTTCATCTTTCGCCAGCGCGACAACGTCTTTGTCCTCGCCGCCCGCGTCCGTAATTTTCTGCTTCTGTGCAACTGCAAGTACACTGTTTCTCAAATCTCTGTAACGGATGGCCTCCTCAAACTCCATATTGTCCGAAGCTTCCTGCATCTTGGCTTCCAAATCTTTCAGCACCGAAGCATAGTTTCCGTTCAGAAACTCAAGCGCTTTCTTGACATTTTCTGCGTATTCCTCTTTCGAAATATTACCCACACACGGCGCTGCACACTGGTTCATATGATAGTTTAAGCAGGCGCGTCCTTCTTTTCCCATTTGACGATTACATGTGCGGATTCTATAAAGCTTGCAAATTAAGTCTATCGTATCCTTAACCGCCCCTGCACTTGTAAACGGCCCGAAATATTTGGATTTGTCTTTTTTCATCAAACGCGAAAAAAGGACTCTCGGGAATTCCTCCCCGAGCGTCACTTTAATGTACGGATAAGTTTTATCGTCCTTGAGCATTGTGTTGTACTTCGGACGATATTCTTTGATTAAATTGTTCTCCAGAACAAGTGCTTCCAGCTCTGAATCCGTCAATATATATTCAAAGTGATCAATCAGACTGACCATCTTCTGAATCTTCGGCGACTTTTTCGTACTCTCCCTGAAATAGGAGTGCACACGACGATTTAAGTTAATCGCCTTGCCGACATATATAATGGTATCTTTTGCATCGCGCATCAGATACACGCCCGGACTACCCGGAAGCTTTTTCAGTTCTTCTTTGATATCGAACATAAGAAATCCTCTTGTGATCTTCCTGCTTTTTTGAGGGCTTTCTATGGATATTTCCGTTCTCTTAAGTGCGCTCTCTATGAAAGTTTCCCGTGGGGTATCAACGACTTTTTTCTTCCATAAATACCCTGATTTTACTCAAACCGGGGTATGAGAGACTCTTTCGGAAACCATATACCCTTTTCACATTAAAAATTGCTGTTTTGCTATAAAAAACGGGGTATGGAGAGAAGTTTGCAATCTCCTATACCCCGTCGTCATCTTATGATTCTTTTTCGGTCCCTTCGGACTCACTCATCAGCTCTTCCGACTCTACTTCCTCCGCTTCACTTACTGACTCTTCCGACTCTTCCTCCTCCGGCTCTCTTACTGACTCCTCGGGAACGACCCTCTCCTCCACGACTGTTTCCTCAATAGTCGCTTCATCCTTTTCCGTTTCGGTCTCTTTCTTCTCCTCCGGCTCCGGAAGCCCTTTTTCTTTGCGGTAAATTTCCATGAATTCTTTACCGGTAATCGTCTCTTTTTCAATCAGGTGCTCCGCAAGCTTATCCATAAGTTTACGGTTGTCGCGAAGTAACTTCTTAGCTTCCTTATAGCACTTTTTGAGGATGTTCATCACTTCTTCATCCACGGCGGACGCAGTTACGTCCGAACAGTTGAGAACCGCACGTCTGTCAAGATACTGGCTCTCGATAGACTCCAATCCGATAAGGCCGAATTTCTTGCTCATACCATACTGTGTCACCATAGAACGTGCAATGTTCGTCGCCCTCTCAATATCATTGGATGCACCTGTTGTCACGGTATCAAACACCAGTTCCTCAGCTGCACGACCTCCGAGAAGACCTACAATCATATCGTGAAGTTCCGCTTCGGAATTGAGGTATTTCTCTTCCTCCGGAACATGCATAACATATCCCAGTGCTCCCATTGTACGCGGAACGATTGTAATTTTCTGTACCGGTTCGGAGTTTTTCTGCAGGGCACTGATGAGCGCATGACCAACCTCATGATAAGACACAACCTTACGCTCTTCCTTACTCATAATGCGGTCCTTCTTCTCTTTTCCGACAAGAACCACTTCTACCGCATCAAACAAATCTTTCTGGCAAACCGCTTTGCGTCCCTTTTTAACAGCATTAATCGCTGCTTCGTTAATCATATTGGCAAGGTCAGAACCGACAGCCCCGCTCGTTGCAAGCGCAATCTCATGAAGGTCAACCGTCTCATCCATGCTGACGCCTTTGGAATGTACTTTTAAAACATCCTCACGGCCTTTCAAATCCGGTTTGTCCACAATAACACGCCGGTCAAATCGTCCCGGGCGAAGCAACGCTTTATCCAAGATTTCCGGTCGGTTCGTTGCGCCGAGAATCAAAATACCTTTGGAAGTATCAAATCCATCCATCTCCGCCAAAAGCTGGTTTAATGTCTGCTCACGCTCTTCGTTACCGCCGCCGTACTTGGAATCACGGCTGCGTCCAATCGCATCAATCTCATCGATAAAAATAATACACGGCGCATTTTTGGTCGCCTCTTTAAACAAATCTCTGACACGGGAAGCACCGACACCGACATAGAGCTCAATAAAGTCGGAACCTGCCAATGAAAAGAACGGAACATTCGCCTCTCCCGCAACCGCTTTTGCCAGAAGGGTTTTACCCGTTCCCGGAGGTCCTACCAAAAGCGCCCCTTTCGGAAGCTTGGCACCGATTTTGGTATATTTACCCGGATTATGAAGAAAATCAACAACCTCCTGCAAAGACTCCTTTGCTTCATCCTGTCCGGCTACATCCTTGAACGTCACACCGGTCTCTTTCTGCACATACACTTTGGCATTGCTCTTTCCGACGCCCATAGCTCCACCGCCACCCATCTTGCGGAACAGAAAACTCAAAAGCACCCAGACAAGAACAATCGGCAGAACATAAGTCAGCAAAATAGACAACAGCCAACTCGTATCATCCGGTATCATTTGGGAAAACTCCACGCCATGTTTCTTCAAAAATGAAGCCAAATTGTCATCTTCCACAACACCCGTATAATACATCTTGGATGGTGCATCCTGCGCATACGGAAGGAACGGATTAATCTGTGAAGGTTCCTCCTTCTTCTCTTCCTTCGGTGTAATCTGAATTTCGTCCGGTGTAATTAATACCTTCTCAACCTTTCCTTCCTCTACCATATCAAGGAAAGCATTGTATGAGATCTCCTCACTTGAAGAGCCCCCGAGATTGCCCATAAAGAAACTCATTCCGAGCAGAGTAATAAGTGCTGCAATGAGGAACAGCATGATACTTTGACGTCTCGGCGGTTCCCCATTGCCGTTATTTCCATTATTATTGTTATTATTTCCATTTTGCGGTCCCTGGCCGTTTCCGCCCGGTCCCTGATAATTCTGATTTTCCATTTTTTCTCCTCGCTTTTGCCCTATTCACAGCATGTTATCATTATATAGATTTGAAATGTCAAAATCAATATGAATTCTGTGAAATAACCGACACAAGGATTAAAGTTTTGTAAAGTTTTATTTTACCTTTACCTTCGCTGTAGCCCCTTTCTTGCGTAAAAGTTTCTTATATTCACTCTTCTTATCTTCCGGAACCCTTATATTAGCTTTGCTGTAAATGTACTTAAATGCCTTTGCTCCCACATTAGTGGTTGTAAGATTTTTGCTTTTAATTGTAATAGATTTCAGTTTTCTACATCCGTAGAATGCCGCCTTCCCGATCTTGCTTACATTTGCAGGAATCGTTATCTTCGTCAATTTACTGCACCCGTAAAATGCTTTGGCTCCGATATACTGTACACTGCTTCCCATTGTCATATTCTTTAAATTTTTGCACTTACTGAACGCTTTGGCTCCGATTTTTACAACATTATTGCCCACTACAATTTTTGTCACCTTTTTATTATTTGCAAACGCACCTTCCGCAATGGATGTAACTTTATATATTACACCTTCCAGCTTAACCTGATTCGGAATACTTACTACTTTTGCTTTCTTCATCGAGCCGAGATATTCAACTGTATTTGTTGCTCCCAAACCTGTCACCTCATAGGATACACCCGTTTCCTCATCTTCAAGTATATCTCCTATTTCCACCTCCATCACAGGCTCTTCGTTTTCGTCGTAATCGTCTTCCTCCTCATCATAATCATAATCCTCTTCATCCTCATCATCACGACTCGCTTCTGTCTTTGCACCGCACGTAATGCACTTTCCGTCCTCGTATTTATGTTCTTTAAGTTCACCATAGGACTTTCCACATGTACTACACTTTGCCTTCGCTGTACATGTCGCTGTTCCGCCTTTGTGTCCCGTAGCCGCAATTATGGTGACATCTTTCTTTGCGCTGCAATTTTTGCAATGATGCGATTTACTTCCCGCCGTTTCACAGGTCGCCTTTTTATCGATGGTCCATGTTGTATTGTAACTGTGCGCTTTATAATCTCCGTAACTTGCATTACAAACAGTACACTTTGCCTTCGCTGTACATGTCGCTGTTCCGCCTTTGTGTCCCGTAGCCGGGATGGTTTCCGTCACTGACGATACCGCTCCGCAGGCACAATAGGTACTCCTGATTCCGTTCGCCGTACACGTTGCCTGTTTCGTCACTTTCTTTGTCGTGTAGTTATGAACATGATTGACAGTTATTGTAATACTCTTTGCATACACTTCTTTCTGGTTAGCATCGAGCAACTGTACCTTCAGCTTTTTACTTCCTGCCTTTTTCCCCTTAATTACAATTTCCTGCGTCTGTGCCGAACCATTGTTTGCTCCCCAGCTGACATCGGCGATGTCTGTCGTCCCTTCCCAAACAGCATTCATAAAGTTGATGTTTTCACCGCCGTAACCGACAACCAGACTGGTTGTTGCATTTTCATTTACGTTAACTGAACTTTTATTAAATGTTAGCTTATAGGGTTCTGTGATATTGACTGTTTTATATCCGATGGTCGGATTGTATCCTGTCGGTGTATTAATCGCATAAACCGAAACAATCTGATTCCCCCTCTTGTTTGTATCAAATGTTACGGAAAAACCATGATTTCCTGTAATCCCGTATGCGGCGTTGACATCCGGGCGGTAGACATTTGCTACAATATCCCCATTGCCTTCCGCGCCTGCTGTCGAACTGTAACCTCCGACATACACATGAACCGGAAGGGAAGCAGAAGGATTGTCCGGGTCAAAACACCATCCGACAACCGTCACTTTACCGGCTCCGCCTTCGATCCTTTCCAGGTTAAAAACAGGATCCTGATTTACAGCGGGAGAACCACCGTAATTCGGCCTGATATAAGCCGCAATGGCACTATTTGTTCTTGATACTGCTGTGTTAACTCTTACATAGTTTGTCGCGTAACTCCCGGTACTTCCCGAATTGCCGTGTGTGTAATAAACTGTCCCGTTGCTGTATGCAGTCACAATACCGATATGGTCAAATCTTTCATAATAATTCCCATTCCATGTAAAGCAAATCAAATCCCCTTTTCGCGGAGTAAAACTACTTTTTGAAATTTTTTGCGAGTTTTTGCTCGTATGCAATTCTCCCGGCAATGCATAATATGCAGTCCCCTTGTTGTTATCAAGAAACCAATTACAAAGCTCAGTCACCCTTCCATATGACTTATTCGCCGGAAACATTCCTTTGCTGTACAATCCCGCCTGGTTTCCGCACCACTCCACAAACCACGCGCACCAGTTGCTGGTAAATCCATAGTTTGCCGCCTTTTTTCCTTCCTGTGCATTTGCAACAGAAACGAGGTCATCGGCCGGGCCCGCTTTTACCGCCACGCAAAATGACATCGACATTACAAATGCAAGCACGACCGATGCTAATGTTGTTTTTAGCGTTCTCTTTAAATGTCTTTCCATATATTTACCTCCTGAAATTTATTTGTGTTACCACCTGAGATAAATATAAATTATTCTGTTCGCCAAAATGCACTTCACGGACAAACAACCTGTTTCATGGAATGAATTACAAAAATAATGCGGTGGAACATCGTCCACCGCTTTATTTAATCCAGTATTTCATTTTCATATAATTTCGCAGTCATACATTGATATTCCGTATGGCGTAAGACATCTCCATCTTGACTGAGCATGGTTCTCTCAAGCATATTGCCTTCCTCATCATATTGATATTCCATATAGCAATTTTCAAAATCCATGTCATCCAATCCACTCCAAGGTGCATATGTTCCAAGAGCCCTCTGATCATCCGTATACTTCACAACCTCTATCGGATTGTTGTATCTGTCATAATTTACTTTGTATCGTCTGCTGACGGTTCCGTCCGCCTCATAAGCAACTCTGCTGATCTCACATCCTTGTGTGTCATACTGCATTTCACGCCATATGTACATCGTGCCATCGCCGTAGTATCTCTTATCAGACACCTTATTCCCCTGCGCATCGTATCCAAACTTCTGAATCGTCTTTATCGTCCCATCCGGATTGTATGTCGTCTTCTCCAACACATTTTCATACTCATCATACACAACATCATACTTTGCGTATAAACTGCCATCCGGATTATACTCGATTCTCTCCTCTTTCAAACTATCTCTTTCATACTGTGTCCACATTCCATCACTGCCATCTGCAAAATACCACTTACCAATTATCTTATGTCCCTCGGAATCGTATTCCACTTCCTGCCACATCTGCAAATCTCCACTGAGATTGTAAACCATTTCTTTAATCTCTCTTCCGTACTCATTGTATTCATATTCATAAACATAAGAATCAATATTGTTAACAGAGGATTTCGGAACCCACACAAGCTCCGTCCGCAGAGAACTTTCCTCTCCTGAAACTTCTTCTGTTGTTCCGTCCTCGGAAATCTCATTCTCCGGCGTATCTTGCACTTCTTCTGCATCCGGCTCCTGCACCGACACCTGTTCTGTCTTCTTTACTGTCTCTTCCTGTCTTGAATTCTTGGTAATTAATGAAATTCCTCCGACAACAACTAAAATAAGGACAAGAAGCAAAAATGCGCAGAGCACAATCAGTTTCCCATTTCCGGATGTATCATTGGCAGAAACAGCTTCTCTTTCCGCTATTGGTTGCTTATACGGATTTATCATTTCCGTCTTTTCTCCATCCCCCGCATTCAGCAACACCGCATTGGTTGCGTGAATCGTGACATTCGACGTAACAAGATGTAATGTATTTTCGTTATATTCTTCCATCTCCTCTGTCTTCTCAATAACACATTTTTCCAGCGCACGACCGAATTCCGTCGCAGTCTGGTAACGGTCTTTCGGGTCAAATGCAATAGCTTTCAATACAACCGATTTAAGTTCCTCACTTCCATGAACAGGCGGCGGAATCTCACACCCTTGCATCCTCTTTGTCAGTGCCTTCTCTCTGTCTTCATATCTGATTTCTCCAAGCGGAAGAAAAGGCGCTCTATTTTCATTGAGATAACGGTACAGTACAGTACCCAGGGAATAAATATCTGCTGTTGCACCATATGGCTTTCCGAGATATACTTCCGGTGCCATATATGTGTAAGTTCCTTTCTTGGAAAGATTCGACACCGTCTTTTCTACCGTTCTCGCTATTCCGAAATCACCAAGCTTATAATCATTGTAATCATTGATAAAAATATTTTCCGGCTTAATGTCTCGATGAACAATGTTTCTCTTTTGACAGAGCTGAAGCGCATGACAAATGTCACACCCAAGTTTAATCACATCATGCTCCGCAAGCGGATGCTCTTTCTGCCACATCTGCAACGGAGTAAGAAGTTCCATACGAATCAGAATATCCCATCCTATCTCATCTTCATGCTCCATTACCATATGGTCCTCATAAGAGACGATATTACTATGACCTTTCAAGGTGGACATAAGCGCAAATTCGTCCGTAATATTTTGCACGAAACTGTGAAAATATTTCGTGACACTCTTCTCATCCATTCCTTCGCTGTATGCATCCTGCACTTCCGACGGATTCTGCGGAATGGTAATGACCTTTAATGCTGCTTTGTACACTTTTCCATATTCTTCACGCTGTATTTCATATACTTTTCCGAAGGCTCCTGCGCCGATTTGTCTGACGCACTCCCAGCCCGGCCATGTGTTAAGCTGTGACATGTTTTGGTTCTCCTATAAACATTGGTTTCTTTGAAATATATTAACTAAACAGACCAATGAAGCTCAGCCCCATTGGTCCGTTTCTACACATATATTATGTACATTGGAATTAGTAGATTACATACATATTTAACTCGCCTGTAAGTTCCTCGGATACATCGAAAAGCTTAGCAGAAGCATCTTTGATTTCGCTGATGGTTGCTGCAAGTTCTTCTGCGGAAGCGGCTGTTTCCTGCGTACCTGCTGCGTTCTGCTCTGCGATAGCGGAAAGACTCTCAACTGAAAGCATAACTCTGTCTTTTGCCTGGTCGAGCACTTCTGTGTTGGCTGCGATACTTTCCACATCACTGATGGTATCCTGAAGACCATTGTTCACTTTTGCGAATACACGTCTCGTTGTATCTACCTTATCAGCCTGAAGACCGATGATTGCATCTACTGTATTCATGGTCTGTACAGCCTGCTCTGACTCTTCAAGAAGATTCTTAATAATTCCTTCGATTGTCTTAGCTGATTCATTAGACTGTTCTGCAAGGTTCTTAATCTGCTCAGCAACAACCGCAAAACCACGTCCGCTCTCTCCGGCTCTCGCTGCCTCGATGGAAGCATTTAAAGCAAGAAGGTTCGTCTCGTTTGCGATGGAAGCGATAAGTTCTGTTGCTTTGTGAATTTCCTGTGCTGATTCGTTCGTTGTATTCGTCTGCTGGTAAATAATAGCAACCTGTGCTTTAACTTTGTCAGAGATGCTTTCAAGATCTTCTACACTCTCTAATCCGGCTTCTCCGGCTCTTCTCATAGAATCTGCATTATTTAAAAGATTCTGTACTGCAACCGTTGTCTGTTCAATACCGTCACCAATCTGCATAACCGCTTCGGAAACTGTCTGTGTCTCTGTTGCCTGCGCAGTTGCACCATTTGCCATATCACCCATAGATCTTGCCACATCATCAGATGCATTACTCGTCTGGTCTGCCATCTTCTCAAGCTTCTCAGAAGCAGCCACGATAACATCTGTTGTGGTTCCTACCTTAGCAATTACCTTGCAAAGGGATCTGATAACTTCATTTGCATGACGGGCAAGAACTCCCATCTCATCTTTACGTTCTGTATCCTTCGCCGTACAAAGGCGTGTCAGGTTACCCTCTACTGCCGAAGTAAGAATATCAATAATTCGGTTCAGGGAACCTACAATATTTCTTGCAATAATAAAAACTACAACCCCGATAACAACCTCAAGTCCGACCATCGTAATAAGGTTCGCCTTTATCAGACTTCCGAGCATTGCTCCTTCCACATCTTTCAGCACAACTGCTGCACAGATAATTGATGCAAGCGTAGAAATCAATACCGGAACAATACCGATTGCAAGCATCTTAATCGTCAGGGTGAAATAACCCATGTTACCTTTTTGTCTTTTCTCTTTACTCATAACCTTCCCATTCCCTTACACCCGCAGGTGTTCCTTTCCAGTAATTTATATCATCTTTTCGTACTAACATAAACTATATAGATTGTAGCATATCAGCTTGAAAAAATCTACCCTTTTCTTGACATTATGACTCGGATTCTACATAATACAAATTGCCCGAAAACATCCGGGATTTTTTATACAAAATTCACTTAAAAGGACGAAAAAGAATGAAACCAAAGAACGCATTTCTGCTGTTTACGGCAGCTTTTATATGGGGAATTGCCTTTGTGGCGCAAAGCAGTGCCGCCGAATTTATCCGGCCGTTTACTTTCAACGGAATCCGGTGTCTGATTGGTGGCATCACACTACTTCCACTTGTACTGATATTGCAGTCAAGAAAGCGCCATTCTCTCCCATTATGTGAGAGTTGTGACAAAAATCGACTTTTTACGGCAGAAGAACTGCGACACGGAATTCCCGGAGGAATTGCCTGCGGCATCTGTCTCTGTCTCGGAAGCACCCTGCAACAGTTCGGCATCGAACAAACCTCCGTCGGCAAAGCAGGATTTATCACAGCGCTTTACATCGTCTTTGTGCCGATTGTAAGCTGTCTTTTTTTCCGTAAAAAAATAGCCCTTCCTGTCATTTTGAGCGTAATACTCGGATTGGTCGGACTGTTTCTTTTGTGTATGACGGAAAAACTTTCTATCTCCCGCGGAGATTTTTATGTGCTTTTGTGCTCCTTTGCATTTACCGCACACATTCTTGTCATCGATTATTTCTCCGACAAAGCGGATGGTGTGCTTCTGTCATGCATTCAATTCCTGACGTGCGGACTGATTTCACTTCCGTTTATTTTATTCATGGAGCACCCCGCCTTGTCTCAGATATGGGCAGCGCGTCTTCCGATCCTCTATGCAGGAGCGCTCTCGTGCGGTGTTGCATATACACTCCAGATTGTCGGCCAGAAAAACATGAATCCGACGATTGCCTCCCTCATTCTGTCTTTAGAATCCGTTGTCAGCGTACTCGCCGGATGGGTTCTTCTCAGACAGACACTCTCAGGGCGCGAAATCGCCGGATGTATCGTCATGTTCATCGCCATTATTATAGCTCAATTACCTTCCCGGTCGTGATTACGATTCTGTCACGGCCTCCGGTCTTTCCGCGGTAAAGACACTCGTCCGCCTCTTTGATAATCTCATCAAAGGAGCGACCCACAATCTTTCCGTTCAAACCGAAAGTAAAGGTAATTCGGAACTTCTTCCGTTCATATTCAAACTCATAATTTCTGATTTCTTCGAGCATAGACAAAAGTCTCTTCTGCGAAGCCTTCACATCTTCCTCAAACACGAGCAGGAACTCTTCTCCTCCCCATCTTGCCACACAGCCATCTTCGCCCATGTGACGTCTGAAAATCTCAGACACGGTAACAAGCACCATATCTCCGCAATCATGTCCGTAGGTATCGTTAATCTTCTTAAAATGATCAATATCGCCGATGCCGACGGTAATTCTGTTTTCTTTTTGCTTATTACATTTTTCAATCCATTTATCAAGATGGCTCTTGCATGCACGGCGGTTATAAAGTCCTGTCAGCGGATCGGTTGTAATCATGTCTTTGAGTGACTTGCCTACCACTTCCGCATATCTTCCCATGTCTCCGATTTCATCCTCGCGACGCAACACTATCTTAGGCATCTTTTGAGAGAAATCGCTCTGCGACAAATATCCGAGATACTCAGTAATATGCTTCAGCGCCTCGATAATTTTCTGACTGGCCACCACACACACGAGCATCGTTGCCACAATCACAATCACACAAATCAGCACCGACTGCATAATGCTATCGCGGATAGAGTACATCACATCCACCCTTTTCACACCTGCAAATGCCATACCTACAATGCTTTTATCCTTGTTCAGCACCGGAATATAATACCCGAAGTAATTCTCTCCGTTAATCTCAACCTTTTCCGAAAAATACTTCCGTCCTGTTTCCAGTACCCAGTGCACCGTCTCCGGGTTCGCTTTCGTTCCGACAACACGGTTACCCGCTTCGTCCGTAATCGTAGTCAGCTTACGTTCATCCCCATAAAACAGCGTAATCTCCATACCATACGATTCTTTCAGCGCATCGACAATTTTGTAATCGCCCTCTATCTGTTGTTCGCCTTTCATCAGTACACCGTCCTTCAGTTCATAATCTCCCGGTGCCACAAGCGAGTAAGTGTTGTATAAAGAATTGGCTGCAATCGACAGAGAATTACTGATTTCCTCCGTCATTCCTATCCAAAGCGAATGAACCGATATGGCGGTAAGCGCAAGTCCTATAAAAACAGCCGGCATTACCGACAGCCTGACTAATGTCTTTTTGATACTTCTCTTTTTCTTCATTGGTTACCTCGTATGCTTCTTTTTGCTGTCTTTATTTTACTACCATGGGAACAAAACCGCAACCGGAAAGCTTTCCCACAAACATCTCATTGACAAGTGAAGGTTGCGCAATCAGCTCTTCCTTCTGCTTACGGGACAGGCGTTTGATCGCGTATTCCAGCTTTGCTGCATCCGACCATGACTGAGCCTCAAACACTGCCTCAAGCCTCAAAAAATGATGCGTTCGCGTATATTTGGCGCACTCTTTCCCCCTGCTTTTATGTTCCTGCATGCGGCGCTCCACATCCTTGGTAATCCCCGTATATATCGAATCGTCTTCACAACGTATCATATACGTGTATGATTTATCTTCCGCAACTTTAGCCATTCCGCTCCTCTTCAATCTTTGCAACAAGCTCCTCCAGATACATCCATCGTTCCATCTTTTCATCGAGCTTTTGTTGTAACACATCCTTTTCTTTTGTCAGCTCGTTCAATTTGACAAAATCTCTCGCAAATTTTACAATATCCGCCTCCGCGGCACCGATTTTTTCTTCCAAAGACGCAATCTCATCTTCTATTGTGTCATATTCCTTCTGCTCTTTATAAGAAAGTTTCAGCTGGTGCGTGCGCGGTTTTTCTTTTTTGGTTACCACTTCGTTCACCGCCGCCCCCGACATCCCTTTTCCGGATGTTTGTCTCTGCTGTTCCGACGCACCTTCCATCTCTCTGCGAATCTGATAATCCGTATAACCGCCTTCATACTGCCTAAGCACCCCGTCACCCTCAAAGGCAAAGATTCTGCGCACACAACGGTCCAAAAAATATCGGTCGTGCGAGACGGTAATCACAATTCCGTCAAAGCTGTCCAAATAGTCCTCCAAAATTGTGAGTGTCCGAATGTCCAAATCATTCGTCGGCTCATCGAGAATCAGAACGTTTGGCGCTTCCATCAGAACCCGCAACAGATTGAGACGTCTTTTCTGTCCGCCGGACAGCTTGCCAATCAGACTGTACTGCTGCTCGCTGTCAAACAAAAATCTCTCACACATTTTGGTTGCACTGACCGTTCCGTCCACAGTCTGTACAAATTCCGCTGTGTCACGGACATAATCAATCACTCTCTTTGCCGGGTCCATGTAAGCAATCCCTGCCTCTTTCTCCCCGGCAATTTCCTGTGAATAGTAACCAATCTTAATCGTCTGCCCAATGGTGATGGTTCCCGCATCCGGATAAACCGCCTCAAAGCCTTTCATTCCTACACTTGCACCTGCTGCCGTCGCAATCATTTTCATCAGCGTCGTTTTACCACAACCGTTCTCACCGACAAAGCCAACGCGGTCGCTTCTTAAAAATGAATAGGTAAAATCGCGCAGGAGCACTTTATTCCCATACGCCTTGCAAATATCATGGAGTTCCACCGTCGTCTTGCCCATACGGCTCGATACGCTGCTGATTTCTACCGCTCCGTCCGCCGCCAGAACCTGTCTGTTTTTCAGTTCTTCATATCGCTCCAGGCGTGCTTTCTGCTTTGTTGTTCTGGCTCTGGCTCCACGTTTTACCCACTCCAGCTCCGTGCGCAGAATAGATTGACGCTTTCGCTCAGACGCCTGTTGCATCTCCTCACGCTGTGCTTTCCTCTCCAAAAATCCCGAATAGTTGGTATCATACGAATAGATGGAGCCTCTGTCAATTTCCACAATACGGTTTGATACACTGTCCAGGAAATATCTGTCGTGTGTAACCATAACAAGCGTTCCCCGATAATTCTTAAGCACATCTTCCAGCCAATCGGACATTTCGGCGTCCAAGTGGTTGGTCGGCTCATCGAGCACGAGAATATCCGACTGATGCAAAAGCACGGACACGAGAGCCACTTTCTTTTTCTGTCCGCCGGAAAGCTGCTCTACCGGCTGATGAAACTCTGTAAATCCGAGCTTCATAAGCATGGATTTTGCCTTTGCTTCCATTGACGCCGTATCCGCTGTCTCGCCGAATTTTCCGATAACATGCGAACGCATAACTGCTTCCAGCACTGTATCATTCATCTCAAACTCAGGACTCTGCACAAGCATCTGCACCGTCACGTTTCCCGCACGAATCACCTTTCCCGCATCCGGTTCCTCCAGTCCTGCTATTATGCGCAAAAGTGTCGACTTTCCCGTGCCGTTGATTCCGAGAATTCCGACCTTTTCTCCCTCTTGCAGATAAAAGGAAGCATCATCAAACAGCATCCTTCCCGTGTATGATTTTTGTATATGGTCAAGTGTTAAAATGTTCATACATACCTCTCCAGCACAATACTCAGATTACCTTTTTTCGTCTCATGCACGCAGCCCCTGTAGACAAATTTACCGAATCCCCGCACCGAAACAACATCGCCCTCTTTACAAATCCCGCTGTTATTTTCCATGCATCTCCCGTTCACGAACACCTTTTTTTCACGGAACAACAGAAGACTCTGACTTCTTGACAGATGAAAAAGCTTTGCCACAATTCCGTCCAGTCGCTCGGAGCTGACAATGAGCGTTTCCTTTTTCAGTGTCGGCTTAACCGCCTCCGGCGTTTCTTTTAAAACCCGACACTTAACAGAGGTATGTCGAATCCGGTCAACATTCCCTGTCATATAATCCGCCACTTTTTCGTGACAAAACACATATCCGATTTTGTCTGAAATAAAAATATCTCCGAGCGTGCTCCGCTCAATCCCGAGGTTCATCAGCGCTCCAAGAAAATCCCTGTGGGTAAGCTTGTCTGCAAACTTCGGTGCTGTCGGCTTAATTTCCACACAGCAGACAGGAAACGCTTCTTCATAACCAAGCATCTCCTCCGAGCCGAACCTGAGCATCTGTCTCTCGCAACCATCAGCTCCGCCGAAAAGAGCATAACCTATCTGTCCGATTCCCGGCAGAGTCCGATAAAACAAATCCTGCTCAGCCGCAGTCAAAAATCCCGTAAATGTGTATATATTATTACGATAAGACTGGTTAGCCAAATCAATAAATCTTTTTTGTAAAAATTCTTCTTCCGCGTTCATGAGTCCCTTCCCATAGTTAGCCTATGCTAATTCATTCCGCATCCTCGTATCGCGGAAGTTTGACAACCGTGTACTCGTGATGCACTGCCGGCAAAAATGTATCCAGTAAATCTTTCGTCTTTAACCGCATGCTGCTCGTGTTGATACACGGATGACATCCGAAATATTCCATACCCAGGATTTCTTCGTCAATCAAAAGTCTGACCCGGTTATCCTTATCGTTCATCAGCCCGAGCACCGATACGCTCCCCGGTGTAATATCGAGGAACTCTTCCATAAACTCCTCGGATGCAAAAGAAAGCCGCGCACTCCCGATTTGCGCAGACAAATCTTTTGTCTTGAAAGGTTTATCCCCCGGCATTGCCAGCAGATAAAAATCGGTTTTCTGCCGGTTACACAAAAACAAATTTTTACATATTGTCACCTGCAATACCGCATCAATCTCATTGCACGCTTCCATCGTCGTTGCGGGCATATCCCTGTGGTCCGTTCTTTCATATTCAATTCCGAGACTGTCAAGTAAATCATATGTCCTGACTTCCTTCTCCAGTCTGTCCGCGCAACTGTGCGGACGCCCTTTTATAAGTTCAAGTTCCATTTTTCGCCTCCGGATATTTTCTTCCGGACATTATTCTACCACACTTCAAATAACTTTCCAACGAAACTGCGATTCAATTTTCCACTCTGCATTTTGCATTCCTTGACATGCACATATACTATAGTTATACTAAAATGGCAAAACGCGGTGAGTTCGAGACCTTCCTCACCTAAAACAAAACTAAAGGAGACATATCATGAAAAAGAACAATGTGCTATTTATCACGCAGGCTGCCATGATTGCAGCTCTCTATGTTGTGCTGACCTTTGTCAGTAACGCCTTCGGACTGGCAAGCGGTGCCATTCAAATCCGCATTTCAGAAGCACTTACTATTTTACCTTACTTCACACCGGTTGCGCTTCCCGGCCTTTTTATCGGTTGTCTGCTCAGTAATCTTCTGACAGGCTGTGCGGCTTTTGATGTCATTTTCGGAAGCCTGGCAACACTCCTCGGTGCGTTGGGAACTTACCTGCTGAGGCATTTTAAACGGCTCAGCCCCATTCCGCCGATTCTTGCCAACACAATAATTGTTCCTTTCGTACTGACCTATGTTTACGAGCTACCCGGCGGAATTCCTTACTTCATGCTTACAGTTGGAATCGGGGAAGTTATTTCCTGCGGTATCCTGGGTATGATTTTGCTGAATGTATTAAATAAATACAAAAATCAATTGTTCCCCTAAATATAAAACGGCTACGCAAATATCTGCGCAGCCGTTTTCTGTTAGGGGTATTATAGCTTTTCTCCTTTTCGGTGTCAATTTAGTATTTCCCGCGGAACATGCGGCTGTAGGAACTCTTTTTGCTCTTCGGCACAACAAAGGTAATCCCCTTTTTACATTTTTTGAACGCCTTTGCGCCGACCGAGGTAATCGCCTTGGATTTGATGGTTACTTTTTTGAGTGATTTGCAGTTATAAAACGCCTTTTTTCCTATGGTCTGCACCTTGGACGGGATCGTTATTTTGCTCAGCTTCGTACAATTTTCAAACGCACTTGTTCCGATTTTGGTCACCGCACCTGCACCGGTAACACTACTGAGTTTTTTACATCCGTAAAATGCCTTTGAGGAAATATTTGTAAGCTTGAAAGGCAGCTTTATACTTGTAAGCGCGCTACAACGAGAAAACACACCTGTGCCGATTGTCAAAAGTCCGCTTTCGGATGCAAAACTGATTTTTTTCAATTTGCCACACTTTGCAAATGCGTAACTTCCGATTTTTAAAACCGTTTTTGGAATCGTAACCTTTGTCAAAGAAATACAACCGTAAAATGCCCTTTTCCCAATCTTGGTTAGTCCGGTGTTCAGAGTTACTTTGCTCATCTTTTTACAATTCTGAAATGCATAATCTCCGATGCTCTGCACCGTAGAAGGTAGTTTGATGCTTTTAAGAGACACACAATTTAAAAACGCCTTTTTTCCTATGGTTACTAATCCCTCTCTGAGTGTCACTTTGGTAAGCAAGCTGCAACCTTCAAATGCGGAGTCACCGATTTTACTGATATTGGCGCTGAGCTGCACTTCTTTTATCGCCGTATTTCCTTTAAAGGCCTTACTGTTTATTTCTGTAATGCGGTACACTTTCCCCCCGATAGTCACGATATCCGGGACAACAACCTTCGATTCATTGGTCGAAATAAACTCAATACCGAGGGTTCCGTCTTCCTTTTGTACAATCTCATATTTCGCTCCGTCAATGTCCATACTGAATGACAATCCTGCTGCGATTTTACGTGCTATTTCCTCCAGCTGACTGTCACTGGCCCCAAGCACCGGGGACACAACCTGTGTCTGTTCCGACTCCAGATTATAATAGAAGCAAATGCATGTGCTTCCGTCTCCGTCAATTTGTACCGTCTGTGATGCCGGAGTAACATACCCTTCTACACGGTCGGCTGCTACGGTAACCATCGCATCGGTTGTACCATACAATATACGCTCACCTTCCAGCTTGTCGCCCTTTTCCGGTTCAAACAAGACATAGTTTGCTTTGTTCTGCTCTCCACGGGACGGTTGCTTATAATATCTTATCTTGTAAGGTGTACTCGTATTGGCTGTCCAATCCGCCGTCAGCGTTATCGTCACTCCATTCTCTTTTGTCAGGTTCTTAACATTACCCACATGTATCCCCGCATCGCTTCTCCATCCGTTAAAACTGTATCCGCTTCGCACCGGAGTCGGAAGAATTATACTCTGATCATAGGTTGCATTGATCTCATCACACTGCGTTCCGCCTGCTGATCGAAATGCTATCTTATATTTATTTGGCGTCCACTTTGCCGTTGCCGTGACATTGGCAGAAGGCGTGTATGTTGCTCCCGCCATTCCGATATTCCATCCTGCGAATTGATACCCTGTTCTGGTTGCGGACGGAAGTTTTACACTTATCGGTTGCCAGATAGCGTACATTGTCACAGCCGCACCTTTGACCGCCGTCAGATTGGTGTATGTATTACCGGCGCTATAGTTTACCGTATTTTTCTGATTTAACCCCCATCCTTTGAATACATAGGTTGACTTTTGACTGCTTACTTCAGGTGTTCCGACGTTTCCGTTATAAGTTACCGTGTAGTCCCTTGCATATCCGTTTGTCTGTGTAAGATAATTTACATCATAGGTACACGCCTGCGCAGACACAGCACCTGATGTCGCACCGTTGCCATTGTAACTGACATTGTAGTTAACCGGAGAGAGCGTAATGGTCTGCACGAGATTTCCGTTCGCAGGCGTTCCTGTTGTCCCAACTCCTGCATTAACATACATGTTAACAATACAACATATGTAATGCCTTCCCGCAAATTCACTTGCACGAAGCGGAGCCGTACTCACATTGTTGTATGTCACCAAGCCCGGATACTCCTTCCTTTCTTCGGAAATAGTTCCACCGGAAACAAACAGTGATTTATCCGAGCCGAACGTCATGGTTGGATTCCAATACATTTTTCGGAATCCGGAATCCAAATTATAAGATACAGAAACATCGTATCCTGTCGGTTTTTGAAAATTCATATACGCCTTTACCAGCGGATAAGCTGCGTTCCCCTCCTGCTCCTTATATGTATTAAATTCCTCTTTCTCACTTTCCCAAACGATATCGCACCAGTTTGACGTGACAGACTTGGCAACCGTAACACTTTGTCTTTCCGTCGTCGGAACCGTTGTGTCAATCCCCGAAATCTTGTGCGTTATTACTGCCTTTTTGACCGGAGTTCCCACTGCGTTCGTCTTTATAATATGCGTCTGCCAATACCCGGAAGCCGTCGCCGGATATGTCGCCCTTGTCATCATGGAATCGCGATATTGCCGCAACGCATACTCATAATATAACATACTCACCGCCGTATCACTTCCCGCCGGCAAAATCTCCGTTTCCTGAACAAGGACCGTATCCCTATCCAAAACTTCTTCAAAGTCTTTTTCCGACAGGGAAGAAAGCCAGTTTCCTATCTCCTTCCACTCCGTCATGCCGAAATAATGATTCAACACGCTGTCCGGTTCCTCTTTCCAATTAAGTGAAAACAAATCAAGCCGGGACACAAGCGGATATTCCGGCTCTTTCTCTTCCGCATCTGTAATCGCATCCGGTTCTGCTGTTTTCTCCTCTGCGACAGTCTGTTCTTTGCTTTCGCCCCCGCATATCTCCGGAGCAAGAGTCTCTGAAAAAACTTCCTGGTCTTCTGTCGACATCGGCATAAATACCGCTTCCTGCATTCCGTCGCCTTCCCGGCCTATTATGCCGTCTCCTATAATCCCGTTAAAGGAAACACTGTACTGCGCCTGCACCTGCGTCTGTAAACCGCCTACTGCAATCGCAAAAGACAAACACAGCGCAAATGCCTTGACAACTATTCTCTTTTTCATAAAATCTCCTTTCATGTCCGGCCGTAGCCTGTATTCTTATAAATGTTTGTGAAAATCCGGCAGAGAATTGCCGATTTGAATGTTGGCAACGCCATGCGTCACCCTAGAATTGTAATGAAGCTTCATTTGTGATGCTGAGTATAGCAGACCAAATATCTGTTAGTCAATGACAACTTTTAAAAAAGCAGCACCGCCCATATACACAGGCAGTACTGCTTTATTTTTTATTTTACATAAGTGAAAAAGCTATTTCCGTTAGCTTCAAAAAAGTCTGTAGAGTCATTCATACCCATCTTTTTTATCTGACCGGACAGCGGATTGAAAATCACCGTGTTCAGTTCATTATAACCGACAATCAGAACCGCATTTCCGTCATTCAAAAGTGCCATAACAGGAATATCCCTGCTCACATAATACAAAACACTGTTAAGACTACAGCCCGACAAATCCAAAATCTGTGCCTCAGAAAGATTTTCCTGTAAAATCGTCAGCATTGTATCGCCGTTACGAAGGAGTGCTGCACTGTTTCTGCTGATTCCCTCATACTTGAGAATCGTATCAAGACAGACTGCCACACTTCCTCTATCTTCGGAAATAATGTCTTCCGTAATCTTCATAATTTGGTTCACCGCCACACGGTTACTCTTCTCCCAAATACACTCGCCGGATATATTGTACACTCTTCCTGCCAGCTCTTCCGCGCGCAGAATCGCATCATTTTCATGCAGGACCACATCCTGAATTCCGTGTTCGTCATAAACATAATAACGCGACTCATCCGTTTCCTTAGCCGGAATGTGAAGAACACGATTCCCCTCGTACATCACCTGCTTCGGTGTCAGGTATTTCAATTTATCGGGATTCAGCTTCGACTTGGCTGCAATCTGCACGATCTTTTCGTATTCCTGTGTCGGAATAACTTCAATCATATTTTTATCGTTCGTTGCCGCCACATCATTTAAAATCTGATCCTCCGCAATTTCCGTGTACGCTGTTATCCCCTCTTCCTTGCGCACTCTGTGCAAATTAATCTGACTCTCCTCAATAACGGCATCGGTCACATAAATTCCGCTTTTGCTGTAATCCTTCAAAACCGTTCCGTTTTCATCCTGAATACAAACATGATACATCGGGAAAATAATGGCACCAAAAGTATCTCTTGTAATGTCGGATGCATTTGCCGTACCGTAAATCAAGTCTTCATTCATGAAACCGAGCGGTTTAATGTATTTTCCCCTTCCGGCCTCAATCTCTGTCTCTTTTCCGCTGTTTAAATTAAGAAGTACAAGCTTTTGACTCGCATTTCTGTCATTTCCGACTTGCCATACAATCATTCGATTGCTTCCGGACACTTTGTAACTTCCGTATGGAAGGTCCTCCACAAGCACTTCATATGACTTTTGGACTAAATCGATTTTATATATAGCACCGTCCAAAATAAGGAAGAGGAAATTGTCATTATTTACATAGGACAGCTCCTCTACACTCTTCTTGAGCAGTCCTGCAGAACCATTGTAGGGAATGTAAATTTCTTCCTCAATGGTGTTTAGCATGCTGTTGTAATAATAGCAGGTAACCCCGACACCGCCTTCATAGCTTCCCCTGTTCATATATCCATACACAAGAAAACGCACATTTCCCGTCTCATCGACACTGACAATCCGAATATTGCTATCCCGATTCATATCTCTTGCGTCGCGATGCTCTTCATCATAAAATCCAAACAAAAGCGCAAGCTTATTATCCGTCAAATTCATGGAAAACAGACGATTCTCCTTTACAAAAGCAAAAATGTTACCATCCTCACTCTCAAGCAACTGCACATTTTCATCTGTAATACCAAGCAGAACCTTATTATTGGCATAAACTGAATTGTTCGGTATAAAAATGGAATCCATATCCCTCACATAATCAAGAAGATACATTCGTTCCGTTCCGTATCTGACATAGTAGTGCTCTGTCACATTATAATAATTTACGTCCGCTTTTTCAGGCATAGAAACGACGTAACGAAGTTCTATTTTGGATACATACGGATTAATCTGTCTGACATAAACTTCCGGTTCATTTTCCCTTGTAATATCAAGTGAGCCCCAGGTAATCTGTGAAAAACTCGAATGAATATTGACATTGCTGTAAGTTGTGTTATCCCCTTCTTCATTCGACTCAAGATATTTCGTAATTTCCTGTGCCCGCTCCTTATCAAACGTACGACTATGGAAATCTAACGCAAATTCGACAGCATCATCTACATGGTTCGCATTTTCACAGAGCAAAATTCGCGTATAAAAATAAGTCTTTTTCCCTTGCACATCTGTCAGTTCCAGCGCAAACGAATACTCAATATCCTGTTCAAGCAAATCTTTTAGCTCTATCTCGAGCGTAACTCTGTCATCCGCCTGTAAAAAATTGTCGATACGGGTATCTTCTACCAATCTTGCTCCATCTGCCGAACGCACCTCATACGACACCGCAGAAATCCGATTTCCGTATGTGTTGGCAATCAGACTGATTTTTCTGTCCGCAACATCAACCGGCGTAATCGTCTCACACAGAAAACGCGTATCCATCTTCTGTGAATAACCATATAACGCATTTATCTTTTCGTCATTCCGTACAACATGGACCGTTGGCAATGTCGCACTACTCATCTCAGTTGTTATATCCATGTTGCCCTTGTTTGTTATGTGATCAATCAGAAAGAGTGCCACACAAAAGACAATCACAGCATAAACTGCTTTTATAATTGATTTTCCCATTTATTTTCTCCCTGCCAAAGCAGTGTTTATTTCAAAAGCTCCGCCAAAGTCTGTTTGGTATGAAGCATGTCCATCATTTTTTCAACCTCTTCTAAAGTTGTACCCCGCTTACGAAATCCCTTAGACTGTACGCCCCGAAGCAATATATTTTTTGGTGTATGTGACATATCAATAAATTCCAGCACCTGCGTTTCATAGCCATACGCTTCCATCAGGTTGGCGCGGATACTATCTGTCAGAAGTGCTGCCATCCTCTCTTTAAGAAGCCCGTATTTGAGTACCGGCGCAAGCTCCTCACATGTTATCTGCGCATTCAGTTCATGCTGGCAGCATGGTACAGATAAAATCACTTTCGCATTCCACGCAATTGCCTTGGCAATCGCATAATCCGTTGCTGTATCACAGGCATGAAGTGTCACAACCATATCTACTTCTTCTTTTTCATTGTATTGTCTGATGTCCCCTTCAAGAAAGCAAAGCCCGTTATAACCATACTTATCCTTTAGCTCATTACACTTACGGATAACATCTTTTTTCAAATCAAGCCCGATAATGTCAATATCATAGTGATTGAGCACCTTCAAATAGTAATACATAGCAAAGGTAAGATACGACTTTCCGCACCCGAAATCAAGTATTGACACTTTACGGTCTCTCGGAAGCGCAGGAAGCACATCTTGTATAAATTCCAAAAAACGGTTAATCTGTCGGAACTTATCATACTTACTTTTAACAATCTTACCATCCTTCGTCTGAACTCCGAGATCCATAAGAAAAGGAACCGGGATTCCCTCTTTGAGAATGTATTGTTTCTCTCGGTTGTGCGAAAGCAACTGTTTCTTTTGCTCCGTTGTTAAATTCTCTTGAGCCACTTCCGTTTCAACTTTCTGAAATTGTTTTTTCTTGACTGTTACGGTCCCCTTCTTACTAACTAAAACAGTTGCTCGATGCGAACTTGTTTCGACTTCAAGTTGCCCAAAGCTAACTTGTATTTCCTGCAAAATTTTGTCAGTAAGCGTCGACCTATCAGAGTTTGCATGAAACACCTGCGTTCCGACAAACCGACTCTCTTGAAACATCAGTCCATCCGCCATCATAACCGGTCGAATCTTAATTTTAGACGCAGAAACACAATCCCCGTCCGAAGAATTCTTTTTCCGGGGATTGCTAATAATCATCTGCTTTAAATTCTCATTCAGCGACTCTTCCAAGAGCTGTCTGACTCGTTCCATGTTACATCCTCTAACCGCATATTACAAAAAATATTATTCCTTATGCTATTTTAGATTGCAAGTCGGTCATAGTCAAGAGCACAGCCTAAAAAAGAAAATAACCACGCCTGCTGCCCTGTCTTCGCCTCCACACCTCGTGCAGTACGAGCACATACACATAGTCCTCGATATTCTCATATCGGAGCACTCCTTCCAGCTCCTCAGCATTTTCCATCTCCTCATTAAGCTGCAATCTTATTTTGCCCAAAATATCCCTGGTAAGCCTTTGCATCGCAAAACGATCCGGATACTCATCGTAAATCAGACTTCCCTCATAGTCCATGATATCGATTACCTTACGGATTTCTCTCTGCAACAGCTTTGCACCTGACGGATACAGCTGTTGAAAATACTCCAAGTCACGCATCATTTGATTCTCATCCGGCTGTACCAGCGATGTCGGATACGTCATATAAAAAGGAAGAATTCTTTTTTCTGCCATATTCATAACCCTAAATCAGTTTTCTTTATTATATGCAAACAAATGAAAAGTGTCATAATTATTGCAGACAGTTATCTTTCGTAGAAAGATCAGCAGTCCTCTCCCTGCATCTTTTCTGATTTTAATTTTGGATAAAAATTTGATATAAATTAATTGAAATAACTTAATTGATTAAATAATTGAATAAAAATGATTTACATAGAATACTTAATAAAATCCTCGACAGATGTCGCTTTTGCAGCAATCACCAGCCACTCATCAAGAATAGATGCGTCTCGTTGACACAGAATTTTCTCACGAAGCTCTTCCGGGACATCAAATTTTGCCGACAAAATAACGAGGATACCTTCCGCTTTTCCTTCCGCTTTTCCTTCTGCTTTTCCTTCTGCTCTTCCAGTCACTCTCATCATTTCCATTTTCTCTTCTTGTATTTGGGCAACTCTTTCGTCCCAATCATCTCCGACAAATATTGAATATACTTCCTGTTTTGTCATATATTCCGCCTCCAACTCTGCGTTTCCTTTAACCTGTTTTACCTTCTCATGCAGCTTCCTGATATTGGCAGATGTGCCACCATCTACACACGCATCCGACGAATCTTCAATGTACGCAAGAAATTCAACGAGTTCTTCCGAAACTCCCTCCGCTTTTTTCCCTTTTGTATTGAAGAAAATCGTACATGTCTCATCTCCGAGCGGGATATCGACTTCCTCGCAACGTTGCGTAAACGTATATCGATAGAGCCCCTCTCCGAACGGATCGAATGTACAGATAAAAATAACAAAAGATGGCTTCAAATCCTTAAAGTCCATTCCCGGTTTCAAAGAGGTCACATCCATCTTCGCATGATGATAACGACTTCGATACGGAAGATTTCCTCTTCTCTGATTCTGCATCTCAATGTTATACTGCACATCCACCTCATCCTCACCATACACATCAAGCCTTATCATACGATAATCCGAGCTGATTAATATCGTATGTTCGGCACGAACCTTTACGCATGGAATTTTCCTCTCCAAAACAATCTGCAAAATTGCTCTGAGTGCCTCCGGGTCCTGTACTGTTGCTGCAAATAAAAAGGCATTACTTAAATTTAAATCCTGAAACTTTGTCATATTCCTCCTAACTGATGCAGGAAGAATCTGCTTGTACCCAGTATAGTGAAAAGTGCACATCCTTACAATGTGCAATTTTCACAAAAATTCCCGAAGGACCTCTCCCTCGGGAATTTCACTTAACATTATCTCACTGCATCAATACGAGCAATCGCTCTCTTAAGTGCAGCCTCGGCACGAATCATATCCATGTCGTCATCTTTTTCTTCGAGACGTTTCTGTGCTCTTTCTTTTGCTGCTTCTGCACGGCTAAGGTCAATCTCACCCGGCCACTCAATGATTTCGGCCATGATGGTTACCTTGTCCGGAAGGATTTCTACGAAACCTTCATGGAGGGCAGCTTCCTTGACATTATCATCCTCTTCGGTAATCGTAAGAATACCCGGTTTTACGATAACAGTCATCGGAATGTGTTTCTTCAAAACACCGATTTCGCCTTCTGTTGTGTTAAATTCAACCATTACCGCTTCGCCTTTGTAAAAAACACGCTCCGGTGTAATGATCTCTAATTCAAAATTTCTTTCATCTGCCATTTACGTCTCACCCCTTATTTCACGCGGGCTACAACTTCGTCGATACTTCCTGCGTTCAGGAAATAGCTTTCCGGAATGTCATCATGCTTACCTTCCAGAATTTCTTTAAATCCGCGAATTGTTTCAGTAATCGGAACGTATTTACCTTCTAATCCTGTAAACTGTGTAGCCACGAAGAATGGCTGAGATAAGAATCTCTGAATCTTTCTTGCACGGTTAACGACAAGTTTATCTTCTTCACCAAGCTCGTCCATACCGAGAATTGCGATAATATCCTGCAGTTCTTTGTATTTCTGTAAGATTTCCTGTACGCCACGTGCTACTTCGTAGTGCTCCTCACCAACGATACGCGGATCAAGGATACGTGATGTAGACTCCAGCGGATCTACGGCCGGGTAAATTCCGAGCTCGGAAATCGCACGGGAAAGTACGGTTGTCGCATCAAGGTGTGCGAATGTTGTAGCCGGAGCCGGGTCCGTTAAGTCGTCCGCCGGAACGTATACAGCCTGTACAGATGTGATGGAACCATTCTTTGTGGAAGTGATTCGCTCCTGAAGAGCACCCATCTCTGTCTGCAACGTCGGCTGGTAACCTACTGCGGAAGGCATACGTCCGAGAAGCGCTGACACTTCGGAACCTGCCTGTGTAAAACGGAAAATATTGTCAATGAATAAAAGTACGTCTTTGCCACCTTTATCACGGAAATACTCCGCCATTGTAAGACCTGTAAGACCAACTCTCATTCTGGCTCCAGGTGGCTCGTTCATCTGACCGAATACCATCGTTGTCTTATCGATAACACCTGACTCTGTCATTTCATGGTAAAGGTCATTTCCTTCTCTGGTACGTTCTCCTACACCTGTAAATACAGAGTATCCGCCGTGCTCTGTCGCAATGTTACGGATAAGCTCCTGGATAAGTACCGTCTTACCTACACCGGCGCCACCGAACAGACCGATCTTACCACCCTTCTGATAAGGGCAAAGAAGGTCTACTACCTTGATACCGGTTTCTAATAATTCTGTTTCTGTAGACTGCTCTGAAAATTCAGGAGCCGGTCTGTGGATTGGTTCGTAACCTACTTCCGTAGGATTTTCTTTATTATCGATTGCCTGGCCTAATACATTGAAGATTCTTCCCAACGTATTTTCACCAACAGGTACGGTAATAGGAGCTCCGGTTGCAACTGCATCCATTCCTCTTACCAATCCGTCAGTCGGGCCCATGGCGATACATCTAACTGTATCATCACCCAAATGCTGTGCTACTTCGACAACAAGTTTCTCATCATTTTCGCGACTTATCTCAATCGCATCATAGATTTCCGGAAGAGATGCCTCCGGGAACTTAATGTCAAGGACAGCACCAATGATCTGCGTGATCTTTCCGATTGCCTGTTCTGCCATTGTTTACTTTCACTCCTTTTCTAGCTGATGGCTTCCGCACCTGCTATAATTTCGGTTAATTCCTGTGTAATATTACCCTGACGGGCTCTATTATATTGTAAGGATAATGAACTGATCATTTCTTCAGCATTGCTTGTCGCTGAATCCATTGCCTGCATACGTGCACCGTTCTCACTGGCAACTGCTTCGACCATCGCTCCGAATATCAGACTTGTCAGATATTTCGGAATGATAAGTTCAATTGCTTCTGTTTCATCCAGTTCAAAGTTCATAAGCGTCTTGTCATCGACGGATGACTCTGACTCCTGCTCATCATCTTCTGCCGATACCGGAAGAAGCTTCATAAGTGTCGGTACATGAACTACGGTGTTTTTAAATGCTGTATATGCAAGATAGATTTCGCCGAACTCTCCGGCTGCGAATGCTGCAAGTACTTCTTTACAAATCTGCATTGCGTCAATGTAAATTGGTTCTTCCACAACATCCGAATAATCTGCTGCAATCTTGTAACCTGCTCTTGCAAGACCGTCTTTTCCTTTCTTACCGATGGCATAAACTACAACATCTTCTTTGTCAGCAAACATCTCATTTCTTGTGATAAGCTTGATAACATTGGAGTTGTAACCACCTGCAAGACCTCTGTTTGAGGTAATGACAATGACTGCCTTCTTGGTACTCTCACTTGCCTTAAGATAAGGGTGATTAATCGTACCGCTCTTTGCAAGCATGGATTTTACGGTTGCATACATACATTCAAAATATGCTTTTGACTGTTCCGCACGAGTTTTTGCTCTCTGCAGTTTTACAGTGGATACAAGCTTCATCGCTTTCGTGATCTGCTGTGTACTCTGTACAGATTCCTTACGCCTTTTAATACTTCTCATTGAAGCCATGCGTTGTCACCTATTCTTTCTGCAACTTATTTAAACTGTGCTTTGAATTCATTGATAGCTGTGATCAATTTCTGCTCATTTTCTTCGGAAAGTACTTTTTCATCAGCGATTGCCTGCGGTACTTCCGGATATTTTGTGTCAAGATATTCAAAAAGTTCTTTCTCAAATCTTGTAATCTCGTCCACTTCGATATCAAGCAGATATTTGTTGGTAGCCGCATAAATGATGATAACCTGATACTGTACAGGCATCGGTTTATACTGTGGCTGTTTTAAAATCTCACGGATACGTTCACCCTGTGCAAGCTTCTCTTTCGTATCGGCGTCAAGTTCTGAACCGAACTGGGAGAATGCTGCAAGCTCACGATACTGGGCAAGCTCAACACGGATAGGTGCAGCGTATTTTTTCATAGCCTTAATCTGTGCCGCACCACCAACTCGTGATACAGAAAGACCGGCGTTAACAGCAGGACGGAAACCTGAGTTGAATGCTTCTGTCTCAAGATAAATCTGTCCGTCTGTAATTGAGATAACATTAGTTGGGATGTACGCTGATACGTCGCCCGCCTGTGTCTCAATAATCGGAAGTGCTGTTAAACTTCCTCCGCCGTACTCTTCACTCATGCGCGCTGCACGCTCGAGCAGTCTTGAATGAAGGTAGAATACGTCTCCCGGATAAGCCTCACGTCCAGGCGGACGACGAAGCAGAAGAGAAAGTGTACGGTAAGCCGTTGCATGCTTACTTAAGTCATCATAAATGATGAGTACATCTTCCCCGTTTTCCATCCATTCTTCACCGATTGCGCAACCGCTGTACGGTGCAATATACTGGAGCGGTGCAAGCTCACTTGCTGTAGCAGCAACGACTGTTGTATAGCTGAGAGCACCAAACTCCTCCAATGTTTTTACGATACTTGCAACCGTAGAAGCTTTCTGACCGATTGCAACATAAATACATTTTACGTTCTGTCCTTTTTGGTTAATAATTGTATCGATGGCAATCGCAGTTTTACCTGTCTGTCTGTCACCGATAATCAACTCACGCTGTCCTCTTCCGATTGGCACCATGGAGTCAATCGCTTTGATACCTGTCTGGAGAGGTGTGTCTACACTCTTTCTTGTGATAACGCCGGAAGCAACTCTTTCAATCTGACGATATTTATCCGTCTGAATCGGTCCTTTTCCGTCGATAGGCTGACCAAGAGCATTTACAACACGTCCTAAAAGAGCATCGCCGACCGGTACCTCAACCACTCGTCCGGTTGTCTTTACCGTATCGCCCTCGTTGATGTTCTTCTGGTTACCGAGAAGAACTGCACCAACGTTGTCTTCTTCCAGGTTCATTACCATTCCGTATACTTCACCCGGGAATTCAAGAAGCTCACCCTGCATAGCTTTTTCAAGTCCATGCACACGTGCAATACCGTCTGCCACCTGGATAACTGTACCTACTTCAGATACTTCCAGTTCTGACGCATATCTCTTGATCTGATCCTTAATCACTGAACTTATTTCTTCTGGTCTTAAATTCATGGATCTTTACGTTCCTTTCTAAATTTTATCTGGCATAACTATGCCAGCTGGATTTTCATAAGCTGCTTTGTCAGCTCATTTAATTTTGATTTGATGCTGCTGTCCACTACCTTGTCTCCGATACGGATTACAAGACCGCCGATGAGCGTATCATCCTGCGCAAAGTTCATTTCCATCTCTTTATATTTCGTAGTTTCAATCAGCTTCTCTTCGATTAATTTTTTCTGAATTTCCGAAAGTTTTACCGCGCTTGTCACATATGCAATGCCGATTCCCTTTTCTTCTTTGACTCTGGTAATGAAGTAAGCGAGAATCTCATCGATATCCGCATAGCGGTCTTTTTCAACAATCAGACGAAGGAATCCGACAAGTTCCTTATCCAGTCTACCGTCGAAAACCTCTTTCACGACCTCAAGTTTTTCGTCTTTGCCGACTTTCGGATGATTCATTAATTTTGAAAAATCCGGATTCTGCGCGAGAACCTTTTGAACATCTTTGACTTCCTTTGCAAGGTCGTCCAACTTGTTCTGTTCTTTTGCAAGTTCGAAAAGCGCATCACCGTATGTCGTGGATACTAATCTAGCCATGTGCTTTCACCTATTTCCTTTAATGTCTGGTTAATCAGGCTGTCACTGACTGTCGTATCAATATTTGCAGCCACTACTTTGCCTGCCATAGCTGATGCGACCTGAATCATTTCTTTTTTCACTTCATCGGCAACTTTCTTCTTCTCAAGCTCTGCTTCCACCTTGGCTCTCTCAATAATAGCCGCTGCATCTTCTTTTGCCTTTGCAATAATGCCGGCTTCGTTAGCCAAAGCTCTCTTACGCGCATCGCTTAAGATTTCTTCTGCCTGTTTATCAATACTACGAAGTTTTTCTTCGTAATCTGCCTTTAACGCAATGGCGTCTTCCTTTTCAGCCTGAGCTGTATCAAGATCATTTTTGATACGCTCCTGTCTGCCCGTCAGGAATTTTCTTGCCGGGTCAAAAAGGAAACGGGACATGAATAAAAACAGAGTAAAGATTGCGATAATCATTAAAACTGCATCATGGATTAACTGGAAGTCAAGATCAAAAAGTCTTGTCATCTCAGCCCCGCTCTGCGCCAATACGAGAGGCGAACCTATCATCGTATTCAAGCTTTATGCCTCCTTCTCTTTTATTTTTTTAACGCGGAAGGCTCTTATTAGTTTGCTAAAGGTTTAACGAATAATAACAGCATAGCAATAAGTAAGCCGTAAAGACCTGTTGTCTCGGCAACGGCCTGTCCAAGTAACATCGTAGATGTAACATCTGATTTTGCACCCGGATTTCTACCTACTGCTGCTGCCGCATGTCCTGCTGCGATACCCTGACCGATACCAGGTCCGATACCTGCGATAACCGCAAGACCTGCACCGATTGCTGAGCAACCTAAAATAAATTCGTTGTTAAATTCCATCTTTGTTTCCTCCTTGATGATAAATTAGTTTTTTACTGTTCTCCGATTGCATCCGAGATATACGTCATTGTAAGCATACAGAATACGTATGTCTGAATTGCGCCCGAAAATAAATCAAAGTACACATGAAGTACTGCCGGCCAGAATACAGCTATCCATTTCATTAAGCCATACACCAAAGCCATCATAACGGTTCCGGAAAGTACATTCGCAAACAAACGAAGCGAAAGAGAAATCGGAACAGCTACATCTCCGATCATATTGATCGGTGCCCAGATCGGCCATGGATCGCATAAGCCTTTAATGACTCCGCTGACCTTCTGGTATTTAAATTTGTTAAAATGAATGAGAGTAAACGTTATCAATCCCAGTGCTAACGTGACTCCGTAGTCCGCCGTCGGCGGCCTCAAACCAAACAATCCGGAAATATTGCTGACCAGAATGAAGATAAATATCGTTCCGATATAGTTCGCAAACTTAGCTGCGCTGGAACCCATCGAAGATTTAATCATATTGTCAAGCATCTCAACAATCAGCTCAACGACATTCTGAAATCCGGTTGGCACGTCACTCGCATGCTTCATCGTACGATTCGCTATCAGAGCAAAAGTGCCCAACAGCAGAAAAACAATCAGTACGCACACATGCGTTGTTGTTATCCATACAGTCTGACCGAACAGCTCATAAGAAAAAACCCCATGGACCATAAAGTCAATATCTGCACCTGCGGATAACAAGATTCCCTGACCCATACATTCACCTCCTGAAAAATTTATGAGTAACCGGCTGTAAATACGCCGCTACTTTCAAACCCATAACACCCAGAAACGCAATAAGCGGATTCCCGAGTTTTGTAAAAAGAAGAAGAAAGAAGACAACTACCACAATCAGATAACGCACTATATTGTGCACCTGCATCTTCTTAACCGCATCTCCCTCAGCAAGCTCCATCGCCTGATTGAGTGACCACGCCATATGCGTCGCCATAAAGAGTGCACATACAATTCCTGCGATAAGTCCGATGCTGTAAAACAACCAATCTTCCACAAAAATGAGTCCCACGATTTCGCAAAGGACTCCGTACAACAGAATGCCCACCCAAAGCTCGGGCAGAACATCACTTAACTGAGTTAATTTCTTCCTCATGGCTTATGCCCCTTTTCTTTGACTCCGGCGGCTGCCCAAATATCTTTTTGGAAAAAATATAGATATTACGGAATCCCGCCATTGCCCCGACAAAAAATAAAATAATTACGATATAGGATGTCCCAAGCCACCGATCGAGATAATAACCGGCAAAACTACATAACACAATCGGCACAATCATATTGATTCCGAATTGTGTAATCATGGCAAGCGACTGATACACGCTTTTGCCGTATTTTCTCTTGTTTCGCTTTCTGGACTCCATATTCCCACCTCAAAAACGGCAGTCTGCCATTCAATAATTATACCTATTTTTTCTGCTTCTGTCTACCAAAAATCACGATGTTTTTTCATTGACTTTTACCCTTGTTGAGGGTACGATTTTTATATCAGATACCAGAGCTTGTCCATGCAATTTCATTTCTCATGCACAGGCAGCAAGGAGGCCCCATGAAAGAGTTTTCCCTTTATCGCAGGCGCATTATTCCAAACGAATGCATTCTTTTGAAAGATGACGAAATCGTTTCCTTTGACAGCGAACGTCTTGTCACACGCTGGAATACAATACGTCCGAAAAAGGATATACACCACGGAATTTCCTGCTTTTTCCTTGCAGAAGGACTCAAAGTCAGCAAGTTCTACGGACACGACGGGCAACTTTTGTACTGGTACATAGATATCATCTCCCACGAGTGGGATGAAGACACCTCTTCTCTTTATGTGACGGACCTGCTCGCAGACGTCATTATTTATCCTGACGGATTCGTCAAAGTCGTGGATGTGGAAGAACTCGCCGAGGCACTTGAAAAAGGTGATATCACCGACGCCGTTTTATGCGACGCCCTGCGAAAACTTAACCGAATCTTAACCGCCATCTACAGCAGAGAATTCAAAACCCTCTCCGACTACTTGGAGAGTTTTGAGTAACTGTCGTTCGTAAAAGCAGAATTTTTATAGTAATAGCATGTTTCATAGATGAGTAAAAACAGAGACAGTAATCATACCGTCTCTGTTTTCTTAATATGCAACATTCTATCAAATCTAATAAAAAATATGTCCCCCGATTTGCTGTCCCTCAAGTCCCGGTATCGGTGTCCTGAAAAACAGGCATTCCCCGACCGGAGATGCTCCTGCCATCGCATCTCTCGCCGCCTGATAACACGACTCATTGGCACCTCGTCCCAGCACAATCGCAAATCGGCCGCTTCCTACCGGTGAAAACTGTTTCTTCTGCATGATAACTTCCAGCACCGTATTCGGAAACAGCGGACTTCGCACTCGGTTCATAACAACCGCGCCGACCGCAACCTTTCCGGTATAACTCTCTCCCCCGGCTTCACACTCAATAATCGCCGCCATCAAATCTTCGTCACCGCTTGCAAACACAATGTCCGACAAATCCCTGCTGCCCATCGCCTGCGACTGCGCCGACAATGCAAGTTCTTCCTTGTACTTGGCACGTAGCAGAGCCAAATCACTTTCCGCCTCTGCAATCTCTCTTTCATACGCAAGAGCCTGCGCCTCTTTCTCAGCAATCTCTGCCATGTATTTCTTTAAATTTTCGCCGGTCTTCTTTACCGTTTCATGTATCTGGGAGGAACTCTGAGTTGCTTCCTGCTCCAATACAAGGAGTGTCTCCTTCTCCTCCAGGAGTTCTTTCTCTTTTTTTGCAATCTCCTCCTGCGTGCGTGTATATTGGTCGAGCATATTTCTATCATATTGATTAATCATCTCAATATAATCTGCTTTGTTCAAAAAATCCGCAAAGCTGCTCGCCGTCAAAAACAATTCCAGATACGACTGGCTACCCGCCTCATACATAAATTTGATACGCTGCTGCATCTCCTCGTAGCGTTTTTCCTGCAAAAGTTTTGCTTCCGCAATTTGCTCCTGCGCTACCTTAATTGCCTCTTCTTTCCCTCTTCGAATTTCTTCGATTTCAGCCAGTTTAGAATTGGCACGATCCAGTTCCGCACTCAAATTCCTTAAGTATGTCTGCATACTTGCCCGGTCATTGTTCAGTTCCTGCAAATCTTCATTCGTTCTATCCAGTTTGTTTTCCGTCTGCTCTTTTTTATTTTCGGTCTGCTGAATCTGCTGCCCGGTCGAAGTCGCCGAAACACAGACTGTCATATGCACGGTCATCAGACAGACCAAAGAAAGAGCCAGAAATCGAACAGGCCACTTCTTTTTCATACCTTCCACCTGATTATAAATCCATTTCTATCTTTCTACCCGTCGGCTTATAAGGAACATATTCCACCCCTGCAGCATCAAACATTTTCTTGGATGCAATGTTGGATGGTGTTCCCGCATATTTGTCACAGTCATAAACAACCTTTTTAATCCCCGCCTGAATAATCGCTTTCGCACACTCATTACACGGAAACAATGAGACATAAAGGGTTGTCCCATCCAAACTTCCGCCTCGGTAATTCAAAATCGCATTCAACTCACTGTGCGTCACAAACGGATACTTGGTTTCCAATTCCTCTCCTTCCCTTGACCAAGGGAAATCTTCGTCCCTGCATCCGTTCGGAAATCCGTTGTAACCCATGGAAAGAATACGATGGTCCTTTCCGACAATACACGCCCCCACCTGTGTGTTCGGATCTTTGGAGCGCATCCCCGAAAGAATGGAAACTCCCATAAAATATTCATCCCACGAAATATAATCTTTTCTCTTTTGATTCATAACCCCACCAACTTTACCTTCCGTTTATACTACGCTTCTATTCCGTCAATTCTTCTCTGATGTCTCTCATCTCCCGAAAATTCCGTATCCAAAAAATTATCCACAATTTCCAAAGCAAGATTCGGCCCGACAATTCCTGCACCGAGTGCCAGCACATTGGCATTATTATGCAACCTTGTCAATTTTGCCATCAGACCATCCGTACAAAGCGCTGCACGGATTCCTTTCACCTTGTTTGCCGTGATGGAAATACCGATACCCGTCGTACAAATCACAATTCCCTTTTCGCACTCTCCACCTGCTACCGAATCCGCAACTGCTCGTCCGTACACAGGATAATCACAGGAGGACTTATCGAAACATCCGACATCCTTCACATCCATCCCACGTTCTTTCAAATGAGCAATCACTAACTCCTTTAAATCAAATCCGCCATGGTCACTTCCTACTGCTATCATATATCCTCCTTTCGTTACCCTCGAGCAACTCCATTATTGTTATACTTCAATTATCTTATGTCCCGCCGCCTTCAGTATACGGTTCATGACAGCCTGTCCGATTCCGTCCTGTGCAAAAGCCTGCACGTACATGCGGTCAATCTTCTCATCGTCAAACTCTCTGAGAATGCGGAACAAACTTCTTGCCACTGCTGCCATATCTTCCTTTTCTCCCGTAACTTTGACAGCATCAGCCTCATAAACCCAAGCTTCATCGCTCGATACAATCACTCCGGTCTTATACCCTTGTTCTCTGTCATTTTGCAAAAGCCGTCTGATTTCATTCTGCACGTTCTGCGACGTTCCCGAGACAATGGTCAGTTCTCCTTGCGGTGCATAATGCTTATATTTCATCCCCGGTGCTTTAGGTGCTTCCGGTCTGTCATGCTCAAGCATCGTCGGGTCAAGACACACCTCGCCGAGTACTTCCTGCAACATTTCCCATGTAATATATCCCGGTCTTAAAATGACCGGTATCTCTTCTGTCAGGTCAATGATGGTGGATTCCACGCCGATTCCAACCTCTCCTCCGTCGAGAAGCATCTCAATTTTACCATCCATATCCTCGTATACGTACTTGGCAAGTGTCGGCGACGGTCTTCCCGATACATTGGCACTCGGCGCTGCCACAAATCCGCCCGCCTCACGAATGAATTCAAGTGCCACCTCATGGTTCGGAAGGCGAACTGCAACCGTGTCAAGCCCTCCCGTCGTCTCCGGCGGCACAATATCGGCCTTTTTCATAATCATTGTCAGCGGCCCCGGCCAAAAATGCTCTGCAAGCACATAAGCCTGCGGCGGAACCTCTCTCACGATACGCGCCATATCTTCCACCCTGCAAATGTGCACAATCAGCGGATTGTCCGACGGTCTCCCCTTCGCCGCATAAATTTTCCGGGATGAATCGGGACTGAGCGCATCCCCGCCGAGCCCGTACACCGTCTCCGTCGGAAAAGCAACAAGCCCTCCCGCTCGGATAATCCGTCCGGCTTCCGCCATTGCAACTTTATCAATTGTTCCTTCCGGGCTCTTTACCCATTTCGTCTCCAAAATTAAAACCTCGTTTTCGGTCATATTTCGTTTAGTATACCATAACATTTAAATATTGCAAAATCCCGATTGAAATATTCCACGCCATTTTTTCCTGATACTCTTCCCTTGTCAGCATTTCCGACTCCTCGCCGTTGGAGAGAAATCCGCACTCCACAATAATGGTCGGTATCGACGCCTTTTTTAGCAAATAATAACTGCTGTTTGCTTTCGCCTCACGCCGGTTCGTTTCATCCACACCCTTCCGGAGTTGTTCCTGCATCAAAAGTGCCGCCTTTTTCCCCTCCTCAGACGACTCATAATAAAAAACCTGCGCCCCTTTGATCTTCTCTGAGGTGTAGCTGTTCTGATGAATACTGACCGCCATAGCCGCACCGGATGCATCCATCAGTGCCAATCTGTTTTTTAAATCTTCTATTTTTTTATTCGGACTTTCTTTTCGGTACAGTCCCTCATCCTCATTTCTCGTCATCACAACTTTGACATCCTGCATTTCTAAGTACTTCTTGACCAAGAGCGCAATTGACAGATTGATATCCTTTTCCAGCGCGCCGTTAATTCCAACCTTACCGGGATCATCGCCTCCATGCCCTGCATCAATCAGCACAATCCTTTGATTCTCCTGAGATTGTTTCTGCCAGTTCATCGTATATTGCGCCGCTGTTTGTGCCAAATAAAACATCGAGACAAGCAGGCAGACCGCCATCAATATCGAAATGATTTTATGTCTCACCAAAAATCTCCGAGCAACCTTATTATTCTATTTATATGCCCAAAAAAAGAAAACAGACCATCCACAAGGAAAGTCTGTTTCTTCTATTAAATAAGCTTTCGCCTAGTCCGTCTCGATAATCTGCGTTTGCGGAATCTCCTCTGAAGGCTGATTTTCCACAGTCTGCGCATTTATCTGACTCACGGAAAGATAATCTCCGATAGCATTCCAGATTTCAGCTTTTTCCAACCCGAGTTTCCATGCAGCAACTCCTGCCAAACCATATCCCGACATAAGATTCAGTTTAGCCGAAATACTCTGCATATCCTCAAGCCAAATCTGATATTTGGCACCATCCGCCTCAAACTCTGCAAAATTCTGCGACGTTTCCTCATCCCATGTCGCCGTCACACCGTACTGCGCCAGAACATTTTCCGCCGCAGACATGGAAAGTGCCTCCGAACTTACGCCATCCGCTATTTTCCACAGACGGGTATAGAACGGAATCGCATTGATAACCTTTGTCGCCGGAACATCCTTGATTGTATTTTCAATTCCGGCTTTTACATATTCATAAGAAGCTACGCTACCTGCCTGCGAAGAACCGGAATAATGCTCATCATATCCCATAATAATGAAATAATCGACCACTTCTCCCTGCTCGGCTCTTCCGTAATGCGCTGTATATTCCGTCGGAACATAGTTGTCTACGGACAACACAATACCATTCTGTCTGCAAGGTATGGAAAGCTCGCGCAAAAACTGCACATAATCCGCACCCGCCTCAGAAGGCACCTGCTCAAAGTCTACGTTAATTCCGTCAATATCATATGCCAGTGTTGTCTGTACCAAGTTGTTAATCAAGGTCTTCCGGTTCGTCGTCGTCGACAAAATCTGCGCAATGTCAACTTCATTTGTAAAGTTGTCAATCAGCGCCCAGACCTCGATCCCCCTTGCATGCATATTGTCCACATAAGACTGGTCTGCAATCGAAGTGAAATTTCCGTAATTGTCATTTAAGAAAAACCATGTCGGAGAAATCGTATTGATTCCTTTCGTGTTTGCGAGCATTCCGTCGATACCGGAATTTGCCACCGCATTCGTCACCTGATGCCATGCAAGATTAATCGGATAGGCTCTTGTCACGGAAGTATATACCGGCGCGACATAAGTCCCCGGCATCAGAATCTCCTCCTCCGGTATCTCTTCAAGCCGTTTGTTTTCCACATAACCGATAACAGAATCCTGCGTTTTGACCTTTGACCACGTCTCCATCTGTTCCAGAACAAAGACCTTATCTCCTTTAGATATCTCTTTTAAAATATCACTCTTAATACCACCCTGATAGCGGACTGCCGTATCCTTTTTAATCATTGCCGCCTGCTTCATCTCGCCCTCAAGATAAATCTGGATACGTGCAGGCGCCTCATAAATCTGACTTAAAAAGTCCGAATACTTTGCCACAAATTCAATTTCCACATACGGGATCTCATCTTGAAGTATCCATATAATTTTATCATTCTGCTGCTGCGTCCCCGCTATGCTGTATGATGCAGAATCCACCGGAATCTCATACAGTTCCGTCGGCGTTGTGAACAAGAGTAGCTTTTCATGTCTGTCATAGTAAAATTTATCATTTAAACGCTCCTGCACAAAAGTAAGCGGAAGGTAATAATTTCCGTCACGGAGCACAGCCTGTTCTTCTGCCACTTCATCATTTACGACCAGCGCCGTCTGCCACTCCTGCGTGATATTATAATACTGTGCAAGATCCATTGTTTCCTTAGAATAAGAATATTTATCATACAGCTTCATTCCGACCGCAACACCTCCGACCATAATAATCAGAAGTAACGCAAACACCACCGGAACCCATCCTTTTTTGTTACCGCCCCCGAAATCATCGTCATACAGGGCGTCGTCCATCATATCATCATCCAATATATCTTTGCGCGTTTTATTTTTATCCATAAGTCCGTTCTCCTTTTATCGTTTCCGCCAACACTTTCAGTATACCAAATCCGTCAGACTTCGTCATTCTTTTTTTCCAAAAAAGAGAACCGGCGGTTCACACTGCTTGCAATTGACATTGAGGGGCTCTTTGTTTATATTGCACCTGTGACACACCGGTTCTTTTTGGAGTTTATCATGGCTTATAAACCCACACAAAACCTGTTTATGGTTCTACCCAGTCGTATCTGATGGCCGCTATCTCACCGTAATCATCCAGTTCGACATCTGCCATATACCCGGACTTCCCGTATCTGCTTTCCACTTCATGTACCTGCGGCGACATGTTTTTTTCTGCTCTGATACAGGCTTCAATCTGACCTTTGATAATCCGCATAAGACAAATCTGGAGATCAATCCCCCGCAAAAGAGACTGCATATCATCCTCCGTCTCAGGCGGACTTTGATGGAATGTATCATATTCCGACAAGAAAAATCCTCCTCTCTTCAACCTCTTTCCCCGTTTCTAAGCCAAAAGGAAAACTGTGAAATACCATAAATAATTCGCTGAAAACTATCATAAATTCATGATTATAGGGAAAAAAATTGATAAGACTATTAAGAGATGTTCCGGACATGCACAAAAATAAATAGAACTAATCTTATGATACTTTAACTTTATTAACTTGAATTATCGTGAAATTTTAGGAATTGAAATAACCAGACACTTATGTGCCTAAAAGACATACAATAAATCAATAGAGATTTATTGCGCAAACGTATATAAACGTATTAAAAATTGGAAGTAAGCATATGCTTACTGCTAAAAGAATTCCTCCCCTACTGAGGAAAACGAATATATCATGCCTCCTTTCAGTGCTCGACTGACCGGATGCATCTCTTGAATAGAAGTATATGTCAGTCCCGCATTTTTGGCAAGTAAAATATTAAATTTTTTATTAAATCGAGGTTTCAAAATTCAACTTCTATTGACTAAAATCGGCATAAAGTATAAGATACAAATACAAAATAAGGATGTGATAATTATGAAAATCGAAAAAGTGAATGATCACCAGATTAAATGCACGCTCACAAGTGCAGACCTTGCAAATAGACAATTAAAACTCAGCGAACTGGCTTACGGAAGCGAGAAGGCCAAAAACCTTTTCCGCGACATGATGCAGCAGGCAGCATTCGAGGTTGGCTTTGAAGCCGAAAACATCCCTCTTATGATTGAAGCAATTCCGATTGGCGCAGACTCCATCATCCTGATTATTACAAAAGTGGAAGATCCGGAAGAAATCGATACGCGTTTTTCCAAGTTTGCACCTTCCGTTTCGGATGATGACCTTGACGGTGAGATGTCAAATCTTGCCTCGGACATCGCAGACGATGTCCTCGATTTGTTCCATCGCATGGAAGCTTCAGTCAAAAAGAAAGCGGACACCCCTGCAAAGACTGCAGAGGCACCGGTTGACAAAAACCCTGCATTTCCTCGCCTTATTACGACAAGCAGCTTAAGCGACTTATGCACCTTCTCACGGAATGTTACCTCTTTTTACAGCGAATCAAGCACGCTGTACAAGAATCCGGCCAATCACAATTATGCCCTTCTTCTCACCAAGGGCGGTTTGACGCTTGAGGAGTTCGGTCGCATATGTAACATTGCTTCCGAGTACGGTCAAATCGAAAAGACCGAAGCCCCAAAACAGGCTTTTATTCAGGAACATTATGAAACCATTATTGCGGAAGGAGCTGTTTCGGCGCTTTCCCAGATTTAAAAGATATAACAAAAATCCCGACAGCAAAAACTGTCGGGATTTCATCTTTTCATCTTATCTTTCATTGATAGCTTTTAAGAGTGCCTCAACATCCATTCCGTGAACCATTGCTGCCTCCTCAAGGCTTTCTGCCTGAGCTGACGGGCATCCAACACAATGCATTCCTGCTTCCATCAGAATCGGAATGATTGTCTGGTCTTTACGGATAATTTCACCGATTGTCATGTCTTTTGTTATCATTTCCATTTATGTTTCCTCCTTAATTGCTTAATACATTTTTACCATGTAAGTATACATCTTTCTTTTTTTCCGTGCAACTATTCATTTTTTTCCAAAACTTTTTTCGTCAGCCCCTCTGGCTCCTGCAGCTTTCTCCTTGATATCGCATACAACACAAAGCACAACACACTTCCTGCCATAACAAGTCCGATAATCATCGCCGCGCAGTGCAGAAAAAACGTATCCGGAAGAATCGTAATGACCGGATCCGTCTTTGCATCAAAAATCCAGTAATCATTGTCAAATGCAATCTTGTGAAAAATAACAAACGCCTTATCCCAGTTTACCGCCATCGCCGCACCGAGCAGCGCCGGAATCAGGATTGTCACTACTCCCGTATATTTTAAATAGCGCTTCGGCCTGTTCTTCCGATTCTCAAAAACAGCTACCACCCCCAGAATTGCCGTCACAACGGCCATCTTCTGGAATCCGGTAAAAATATCCTTCACTTCCTCAAAATGTATCTTCCCCGTCTCGGACATGGCAAGTGTCGGAAACGAAAGTTCCCCGTCGTTGAACATCGAATTATAATCAATCAGCACATCATAATTTTCTTTGATTTCTTCTTTCGGAATTCCGGAACGCTCTTCGATTTCCAAAAGCTCTATATCCATATAATAGAGCGGTCGAAAATTCAAAGTAAACGTCACCGAAAATGACAGGATGAAAAGAAACAGCACTACTGCCGCCTCCACATCACATAAAAAGTTCCAAAACCTGTTCTGTGTCATCGATTTCTCCCTTCTGTCAGCAACGCTTTGCGCCAACAAATCCATAGTATCATTTTTCCCATTTTTTGTACATGTTTGCCCCCTAAAATATATGTTTTTCCATTGACAATATATATAATTATTGCTGATAAACTCCGCTTTCAGCATATATGAAAGCAAAATCAAAAAGGGAGGGGAAAATTGTGAAACAGAAACTACGCACATTTTTATTGACCATGGCCTTCGTTCTTTTACAGACAATCACCGTCATGGCCGCAGGCAATTCCACAAGCGACGCCATCACCATCTCAACAGGCCGTGATTACAATGGCAATTTACGAATACAGCACCGGTAACTATACCTTCAAATTGTCCATGCATACTCATAACTACAAAAACAAAATAACAGATTTTTCATTATTGAATCAAAAAGAGCTGCATACCGGTCACCGGTGTGCAGTTTTTCCCTGTTTTGTACACAAAAAAGAACAAGGCTTTCCTTGACTTGTATACAATCTATACTTTATAATGCAAATAAAGAATAAGCTTAGTTTTATTCGCAACTTGCGGTGTTTTTCACCGTTTAAAAAAACACAATATTTTAATAGGAGGCTATTTCAAAATGAGACCAGAATGGACAGATTTTGTAGGTGGCAAATGGGAACATGAAATCAACGTACGCGATTTCATCCAGAAAAACTACACTCCATACGACGGAGATGATTCCTTCCTTGCAGGACCTACACAGAACACAACAGATTTATGGGCAATGGTTATGGATTTAACCAAGAAAGAAAGAGAAGCAGGCGGCGTTCTTGATATGGATACAAAGGTTGTTTCTACTATCGTTTCTCATGGACCTGGCTACCTTGACAAAGACAAAGAAACTATCGTAGGTTTCCAGACAGATGCACCTTTCAAACGTTCTATGCAGCCTTACGGCGGTATCCGTATGGCAGAAAAGGCTTGTGCAGACAACGGATACGAAGTTGATCCTGAAATCAGCGAGTTCTTCTCAACACACAGAAAAACTCACAATGCAGGATGTTTCGATGCATACAATGCTGAAATGAGAGCTTGCCGTTCTTCACACGTTGTTACAGGTCTTCCGGATGCTTACGGACGCGGACGTATCATCGGTGACTACAGACGTATCGCTTTATACGGTATTGACAGACTTATCGAAGATAAATTAGAGCAGAAAGATTCTACAGGACGTGTTATGACAGACGATGTTATCCGTCTTCGTGAAGAAATCTCTGAGCAGATTGTAGCTCTGAAACAGATGAAAGAAATGGCTTCCTTCTACGGATGCGACATCTCTAAACCTGCTACAAACGTAAAAGAAGCTATCCAGGCTACTTACTTCGGATATTTATCAGCAGTTAAAGAGCAGAATGGTGCTGCTATGTCCCTCGGACGTACTTCTACATTCATCGACATCTATGCTGAAAGAGACTTAAAGAACGGAACATTTACAGAAGAACAGATTCAGGAATTCGTTGACCACTTCATCATGAAGTTACGTTGCATCAAATTTGCTCGTACACCTGAGTACAACAACCTTTTCGCAGGTGACCCTGTATGGGTAACAGAATCTCTCGCAGGTGTTGGTATCGACGGACGTCACATGGTAACAAAATCTTCATTCCGTTACTTAAATACTTTATCTAACTTAGGAGCAGCTCCGGAACCGAACTTAACAGTTCTTTGGTCTACAAGACTTCCGGAATCATTCAAGAAATACTGTGCTAAGATGTCTATCAAGACTTCTTCTATCCAGTACGAAAACGATGACCTCATGAGAGTAACACATGGTGATGACTACGCTATCGCTTGTTGTGTATCTTCTATGGTTGTTGGTAAACAGATGCAGTTCTTCGGTGCTCGTGCAAACCTTGCTAAGTGTATGTTATACGCTATGAACGGTGGTGTGGACGAAGTTACTAAGAAACAGGTTGGACCGAAATACCGCCCAATCGAAGGCGACGGCCCACTTGATTTCGATGATGTAATGGACAAATTCACAGACATGATGGAATGGCTTGCAGATGTATATGTAAATACACTCAACGTTATCCATTACATGCATGACAAATACTGCTACGAAAGAGCTCAGATGGCTTTACACGACAGAGATGTATTCCGTTACTTCGCAACAGGTATCGCAGGACTTTCTGTAGTAGCTGACTCTTTATCAGCAATCAAATATGCTAAGGTTACACCTGTTCGTGACGAAGACGGTATTATCGTTGATTTCGTAACAGAAGGTGACTTCCCTAAATACGGTAACGATGATGACCGCGTAGATACAATTGCCCGTGACCTTGTTGCTAAGTTCATGACAATGCTCCGCAGACATCATACTTACAGAGATAGTTTTGCAACTATGTCAGTATTAACAATCACATCCAACGTAACATACGGAAAAGCTACAGGTAACACACCTGACGGACGTAAGAAAGGACAGCCTTTCGCTCCTGGTGCTAACCCAATGCACGGACGTGATACTCATGGTGCAGTTGCTTCCTTATCTTCTGTATCTAAACTTCCGTTCCAGCATGCACAGGATGGTATCTCTAATACATTTACTATCATCCCGGGTGCTCTTGGTAAAGAAGATCAGGTATTCTCAGGAGATATCGAAATCGACTTAAACTAATAATTAAAAAAGGACCGGTGAATTATGGACGAAAATGCAATGATTGAAGATTTAATCAAACAGCTTGACGGCGGAATGGCAAAAGGAGTCGGACACATGAATGTTGAGGTTGATACCTCGCAGACCGAATCCCGTTCCGTGGAAACCATGGGATGTACAGACTGTTCCAGAACACCACTTGCGTGCAGTGTCCCAACACTTCACCAGGGCTTAGACGATTATCAATAACTACAATATCACAGGAGGTAAACATTATGTCAGAAATTAGTACAGCACAGGTTGATAACCTTGTGAACTTATTAGATGGCTACGCTGTAAAAGGCGGACATCACCTTAACGTAAACGTTCTTAACAGAGATACATTATTAGATGCTCAGGCTCATCCTGAGAACTATCCACAGCTTACAATCCGCGTTTCCGGATACGCTGTAAACTTTGTTAAATTAACAGCTGAGCAGCAGAATGACGTTATTTCACGTACATTCCATGAGTCAGTTTAATTAACAGACTTCTTGGGGAGTGTCGCTTCATGCGACACTCCCCTTTTTGTTTTTCCTGCTTCATCAAAAAGCTATAATAAACAGACAAGTTGTGATATAATATAAAAAGAAATTTAACCGAAAAGAGGTAAAGATACATGAGCGGACGAATTCACTCAATAGAAACATTCGGTACGGTAGACGGACCGGGAACACGTTTTGTCGTTTTTGTTCAGGGTTGTCCTATGAGATGTGCGTATTGTCATAATCCGGATACCTGGCCTGTAAACGGCGGCACCGAAATGGAAGTTTCGGAAATCATGGCACAGTACGAACGCAACAAAGCATTCTACAACGGAGGCGGAATTACCGTAACCGGCGGCGAACCGCTCCTGCAGGTTGATTTTTTGATTGAACTTTTTACCGAAGCAAAAAAGCTGGGCGTGCACACGTGTATTGACACATCCGGCATTACCTATCGTGCGGAGAACACCGCCTATATCGAAAAACTCGACAAACTAATGGAATTGACAGACCTTGTAATGCTTGATATCAAACACATCGATCCCGAAAAGCATCAAGACCTTACGCAGCAGCCAAACGATGGCATTCTTGCTTTTGCCGCTTATCTAAACAAGAAGAACATTCCTATGTGGATTCGTCACGTTGTTGTACCGGGACTTACGGATGATGACAAATATCTGTTTGAGCTCGGATACTATATCGGCCGTTTCAAAAATTTAAAAGCACTCGATGTACTTCCATATCACACCATGGGAAAATCAAAATACGAACAGCTCGGAATAGAGTATCGCCTGAAAGATACACCGGACATGGATAAAGCGAAAATTATCGATAAAAAGAAAGTTATACTGGATGGCGTCAGGAAAATAAGAGCAGAATTGGAAGAAAATAAATAGCCAATAGACTTGTTTTTCTTGTATATTTTTTATATAATGTCTTTATTGGTAGAAATTTATCAATTCTATAGGATATTTATTTTTTAAGGAGGATAATGACATGGCACGTAAAATTTCAGACGCTTGCGTAGCTTGTGGAGCATGTGAAGGAACTTGCCCGGTTGGAGCTATCAGCATGGGAGACGGAAAATTTGAAATCGATGAAGCAAAATGCATCGATTGCGGAGCTTGCGAAGGTGCTTGCCCAACAGGCGCTATCTCAGAAGCTTAATTCAAATCTATATGAACTGAAAAGTCCCGGACCGATTGGTCCGGGATTTTTGAATTTCTACACATTTCTTGGTCCCTTGTGCTCCATATTCGCAAACTTCGTATAATCCGGTAACCAAACAAGGTCTACCGTTCCGATAGGGCCGTTACGCTGTTTTGCAATAATAATCTCAGCAATACCTTTTTTCTCACTGTCCTTATCATAATAATCATCTCGATAAATAAACATAACAACGTCCGCATCCTGCTCGATAGCTCCGGACTCACGCAAATCAGAAAGCATCGGTCTATGATCCGGTCTCTGCTCCACCGCACGTGAGAGCTGTGACAATGCCAGCACCGGAACCTGAAGTTCACGCGCTACCGCTTTCAGCGAACGTGAAATTTCCGAAATTTCCTGCTGACGGGATTCCGAACCCCTTCCACTACCCGACATGAGCTGTAAGTAGTCGATGATAATCATCGACAAATTGTGCTCCAATTTATATTTACGACACTTGCTGCGAAGCTCAGAAATACTGATACCGGGCGTATCATCAATAATCAGATTAGACTCTCCGATGACACCTGCACTTTCAATAAGTCTCTCCCAATCACTGTCCGAAAGGTCTCCGGTACGAATTTTCTGGGAGTCTACTCTGGATTCCAAAGAGAACAGACGATTCACGAGCTGCTCCTTTGACATTTCCAGACTGAAAATAGCAACGGTTTTTTTCTCTTTAAACGCAACATTCTGCGCAATATTAAGCACAAACGCGGTTTTACCCATAGAAGGTCTCGCCGCAATCAGCACAAGATCTGACGGCTGCATTCCGGCTGTTTTGTAATCCAAATCAATGAATCCGGTCGGAATACCCGTTACCGTTCCGCTCGTCTTACTTGCCAATTCAATCTTGTCCATCGCATTGAGCACAACCTGACGAATCGGGACAAAATCACCGCTCGTTCTGCTCTGTACGAGCTTAAACACTCTTTTTTCCGTATCTTCCAGAATAAAATCCAGATTTTCCTTGCCTGCGTAACATGTGTTGGCAATGTCCTCATTTAAGCGAATCATCTGTCGAAGCATCGCTTTGTCCGCCACAATCTGCGCATAGTATTCGACATTGGCACTTGTCGGTACCATGCTCAGCAAATCCTTTACAAATTCCAGACTGCTGACCTCCGGCGGGAGATCTTTTTCTTTTAATTTATTCTGCAACGTGATCAAATCGACCACTTCCGCATGGTCATTCAGTTCGACCATGGCGTCAAATATAATTCCGTATTGACGGCTGTAAAAATCTTCACCACATAAAATTTCCGAAGCTGTCACAATCGCATCGCGGTCCATAATCATGGAGCCGATAACCGACTGCTCCGCCTCAATGCTATGCGGTAACACTCTCTTCAGTATCGCTTCCTCCGCCACAGCCAATTCCTCCTATCCTTCATCTTTTTGAGGCATTTGCACCTTCCGGTTACTCTTCGACAACCTGCACGCGAAGCGTACCTGTCACCTTCGGATGAAGCTTTACTTTTACCTCATATGTTCCGAAATTCTTAATGGCATCCGGAAGCACAAGTTTCTTCTTATCAATCTCTTTACTATACTGATCCTTATATGCCTTTGCGATTTCTTTGCTGGAAACAGAACCGAATGCTTTTCCGTTCTCTCCTGCCTTCATCTTTACAACCACTTTCTGTTCTTCAATCTCTGCCGCAAAATCTTTTGCCGCCTGAAGATTTTCAGCTGCCACTTTATCCTCATGCTGTTTCTGTAATTTCAGGTCATTCATGTTAGCTGCATTTGCTTCTTTCGCTAATTTTTTCTTAAAAAGGAAATTTTTTGCATAACCTTCGCTCGCCTCAACGATATCTCCTTTTTTACCAACTGATTTCACATCTTCAAGTAAAATTACTTTCATAACTGCCCCTGCTCCTTCATTTCCTTTAATGTCTCTTTCAATTTCTCACATGCTTCCTCCACGGAAACATCCTTCATCTGTGCGCCGGCCACGTTAATATGTCCGCCGCCGCCGAGTTTTTCCATCACAACCTGCACATTCAGCTCATCGATGGACCTTGCTGATATAAAAATGGTATCGTTATACTCTGTAAACACAAAGCTTGCCTTGATACCGACAATGTTCAACAGTTCATTTGCCGCCTGCGCACCGACTACGGTAGGCGAGCTGACATTGTCTGCCTGACAGACAGAAATCGCATATTCATCCATGAATATCTTCGCCTGGCTGACTGCATCCGCCTTTGCACGATAATCGTTCGCATCCTCGCGGAACATCTTACGAACTCTTGTGACATCTGCACCGTTACGTCTCAGGAACGCTGCCGCCTCAAATGTTCTGACACCCGCCTTGGCAACAAAATTGCTCGTATCGACAACAATACCCGCATACAGGCAATCCGCCTCCACACTTTTAACTTTGATACCGTCCTCAACATACTGCAGAATTTCTGCTACCATTTCGCAGGCAGAAGAAGCATACGGCTCTACATAAGAAAGTGTGGCGTTTTCAATCGTCTCCTCGCCCTGTCTGTGATGGTCAAGGACTACAACTGAGCGACAGTGTTTCAAAAGCTCCGGACATTCGGTAAAGCTTGGCTTATTCACATCAACAACAACGAGTACTGTATTATTATCCGCCAGCTCAATCGCCTGCCCATTATTTACGATAACCGTCTCTTCTTTGTCGAGGCGCTCTTTAAACGCATCCACCCAAGGCTGTATCGTGTTACTAACATTATTTACAACGATATATGCATTTCTGCCGAGTGTCTTGGCAATGCGATAAATACCGACCGCAGCGCCGAAACTGTCTACATCCGTATTGGAATGTCCCATGACAATAACCTTATCCTTGGTACTGATAATTTCTTTGAGCGCAAGCGCTTTTACCCTCGCCTTAACTCGTGTATTTTTCTCAAGCTGCTGGCTCTTGCCACCGAAATAAGACACACCTTCCGGCGATTTGATAACAACCTGGTCACCACCACGTCCGAGCGCGAGATCAATGGACGTTCTCGCAAATTCATAATTCTGCGCGTACGTCATTCCATCTGCACCGATACCCATACTCAGTGTCACCGACATATCATTTCCGATATTGACCGTCTTTACATCCTCGAGAAGGTCAAATCGGTTATCTTTCAATCTGCGCAGAGACTGTTTACGGATAATGACGAAAAATTTATCCTTCTCCATCTTCTTAACAATACCGTCGTAAGATGCAAAGTATTTATTCAGCTTTCGCTCAATGAGCGCCATAAGAAGCGAACGGCGAACCTCTTCTACCGACTCGAGAGCCTCCTCATAGTTATCAATGTATAACAGACCCACGCAGAGGGACTGGTTATCATTTTCGCGAAGCGCGAGCTGAAGTGCCGTCTCATCAAACAGATAAAGAGCGACAAGAAAACCTTCATATTTCTCATCCGACTCAAAAATATCACTGTTTTCCACCATATCTGCAAGAGGAATCCGACGCATCTTAGCCGTAAATTCTTTCTCCTCAAAAGAGAATGACACTTCCGCAATCTCGCTTGTCTCCTTCGGAAGCTTTTCCTTACTGATGGCAGGTAATACCGAACGGATATCCTTGTTAAATCCTTTCGGCTTGTGAATTACCTCTTCAAACATTCGGTTCGTCCAGACGACCTTTCCCGTTTCGTCCAAGAGTGCGCTCGGCAATTCCAAATCGCGCAGAAGCTTCTTTTGAATCTGTCCGTACTGCGTCGCAAAGCTGACAAGCTCATTCATAAGAACACTTTTCTTAAACGTCACAAGAATCAGCGACATCACCAAATAAAACACGACAAAACCGGATAACACAATACCGGCTTTCACATCAATCGAATAAATCCATATATCCACAACCGCAAGCAATAACCCAAGCAACAATGTCGCATGCACAAACGTCTGCAGTTTCCCTTTTAATCTCAATTTTTGTTTCATCTGATACCTCTGAAAATCATTTCATAGTTAGCCTGATTATAGCATACAACTGTTAATTCTGTCGATGCGCAATAGCTCCTCTTCGGTAAAGCTACCGGCCTTAATTCCCCTGACATTCTCTTCAATCTGCGCCGGTGAGGAAGCCCCAATCAGTACACTCGTCACTTCGTCATCCTTCAAAATCCAGTTAACCGCCATCTGTGCCAGCGTCTCACCGCGCTCCGCTGCCAAATCATTGAGCGCTGAAATCTGTGCAAGGCGTTCCGGTGTGAGGCTGCTTTCATTTAAAAATCTGCCATCCTTCTGGATTCTGCTTCCCTCAGGAATTCCCTTCAAATATTTATCCGTCAAAAGCCCCTGCTCCAGCGGACTGAACGCGATAATTCCTTTACCGAGTTCTTTCGCTTTTGCCTTGAGACCGTTTTTCTCAATGGTTCTGTCAAAAATAGAATAGCGATTCTGATTGATAATAAACGGACATTTCATCTCTTTTAAAATCTCCGCCGCACGTGCCATCGTCGGTCCGTCATAATTAGAGATACCCGCGTAGAGCGCCTTTCCGCTCTTTACCGCCGTATCAAGCGCCGACATCGTCTCTTCAAGAGGCGTTTCCGGGTCCGGTCTGTGGTGATAAAAAATATCCACATAATCAAGTTGCATTCTCTTCAGACTCTGGTCCAAACTTGCAAGAAGATACTTACGACTTCCCCAATCACCGTATGGTCCGTCCCACATATCATAGCCGGCCTTCGTACTGATGATAAGTTCATCACGATAAGCGCTCATCTCCTCTTTCATAATACGTCCGAGATTGCTCTCTGCACTTCCGTATTCCGGTCCGTAGTTATTCGCCAAATCAAAATGTGTCACGCCAAGATCAAACGCTGTGAAACACATATGTTTCATATTGGCATAATCATCGTTCGTTCCGAAATTGTGCCAAAATCCAAGCGAAACCTGCGGAAGAAGAAGTCCGCTCTTCCCACAACGATTATATTTTATCTGTTCATATCTGTTTTTTGCTGCTTCATACCCCATAACGCAATTCTCCTTTTACGCATTCTCCGTTATATTATATCATCTTACTCTGCACATGGCAAATACACAAAAAATCAGACCCTGCATTCGCAGAGCCTGATTTGAATCTTAAAATTTAGATTTATTTTTTGTAGAATGTATAAGACAGTACACAGTTTCCGCCTGTGCCGTTTCCTGTATATACCTGTGGATCATTATAATATTTGTACTGGCACTCAACATACTGTCTTCCGTAAGCATCTGTCTTTAATACATGTTTCGTATATTCTCCGGTAAACGTATTCTTATATGCGATGTATACTTCTGTTTCTTTCATTAAATCCTTGGTTATAGAGTTATACTTGGAATCATAACTATCTATGTAAGAATCATCGCGCACATATTTTCCGAACACAACTTTACCCTTATTCTTTACCTGCTGGTAAACAGCATTACCTTCTGCGTCGTACGTCTTTACGATAATACTCATCACCTTATACGGGCTGTTCAGAGACACTTTAATCTTTCCTGAACTTCCTGACAGGTAATAATTTGCAACAGTTGTTCCGCTACGACTTCCGTTGTCCTTTGCAGTTCTACTCGATGTCACTTTTGCTTTTCCAAGCGTGATGGATTTTAATATATTACTGTTTTTTACTACTTTGTATTTCTTTGTGTGAGCAACTTTGGTTACTGTCACATCATACGATCCATAGTCCTTTCCCGGCACCTGCACATAACTTGTACTTGTTCGGTATGTATACCATGTAAATGTATATGTTCCCGTCTTTTTGAATGTAAACTCATAATCTGTTGTTCCAATATATTTAAAATTATTCTGTGCATTCAGATAAGCCGTATAAGAACTGTATGCATTCTGCGAATAGTAAGAAGCAGGAATATAAACACCGGTACTGTTAGAACCCAACACAATGTTTTTTACCTTGGACTTCATTTTCTTTACAGATTTTTTGTTAATCTTCATACCGGAAACATCGTAATAAGTAACGGAATCACCTACTTCAACGATTGATGGTGTCTGAACATCTTTCTCAACAATGGTTGTCACCTTTGCATCTACGTCCGCGCTGTTAAAGAAAAGGGCAAACGCGAAAACCGCTACAAAAGAAGCCACTATCTTTTTCAATGATTTAAACGTCTTCATATCTTTTTTCTCCTTCTCTCTAAATTAATTGCGCCAGAATGAAATATTTCCGCCCGCATATGAAATATTGTAATAACCCGTTTTCTTTGTCCCGTCACTGAGTTTCTCTACTCGCTTAATCATCTTAACACCGGATTTCTTTACAACGGAATACTGTACATAGGTACCGAGATATTTGTCTTTGTATGATGCAAATACCTCCGTCCACATTTTGGACGGCTTGCTGCATACACCGTCACTTCCGTAACTTCTGGTATTATACTGCTGAGATAATTTAATATTTCTGTTGTTCTTTGTCTTCAACGTTTTCGGAACGCCGTTCTTGTCACGATAAACAACTATAACACCCGTGATAGAAAATCCCTTGTTCGGTGTGATACTGAGTTTCGCCGATGTCATACTGCTCGGAATTTTATAATTGGATAAATATTTTGTTGTGTAGGTTGTTCCCTTTTTAGAAACCGTACGCTTGTATGCTGTCTGGGAACCAATCTTAATCTCTTTAAACACTGCCATATTATCTGTACAGTAAACAGTCATCGTGTAGCTTTTTTTCACCGCGCCTGCCTGATTACGAACCTTGAATGAAACTTTGTACGTTCCGCTCTTCTCCGCACGAAGGCCGATGGTTCCATAGCAGCTGCCAGTACCCGCGCTCCAGTTAATGGAATACTGATTTGTCACGCCTGCTTTCAGTCCCTTTTTATTTACTTTTACATCGGAAATATAATCACCTGCATTTCCGAAATAAATTTTAAAACTGGCGTTACTGTTTTCTTCCATGCGCATTTTCTTTACGCTTTTCCATACCGTCCCACCATTCGATGGCGGATTGATGTAAACAACCCCCTCGACTCTTTGTGCCGGTGCTGCGTCCACTTCCCGGCAGTTCATAAATACAAATCCAAGTGCCAGAACAAGTGTTGCCACGGTTAATAACTGTCTCAACTTCTTCATTTCGTTTCCTCCTTTATGAATGATAAAATCATTTTTTATTATAAATAAGCATGCTGTTTCTTACAATGTCACTAATGTATAAAATGTACAATCTGTTTCTGTGCACAATGATAATCCACCCTTTTCCTGCGAACAACAAAAAAGCCTCTAAGCGTTGAATCATCAACACTCAAAGGCTTACATTTACGTATACAATTTAGTCACATGTATATGGCATCAGAGCTAAATGACGTGCTCTCTTGATTGCAACTGTAAGAGCTCTCTGATGTTTTGCACAGTTTCCTGTGATACGGCGAGGAAGAATTTTTCCTCTTTCAGATACGTATCTTTTTAATTTATTTACATCTTTGTAATCGATTGTGTTATCTTTTCCACAAAATACGCAAACTTTTTTTCTTCTGCGCATTCCGCCTCTTCTCTTCATAGGAGAATCAGCTTTGTCTGCTTTATTATAAGCCATGATATTACCTCCATTTGTCTGCTACATTCTAACTGAAAGGCAGTTCTTCAATACCATCCGGAATGTTCATAAAACCGTCATCAGCCGGTGCAGGTGCTGCGCTCGGAGCCGGAGCGTATCCGCCCTCTCCCTGAGAACCTTTGCTCTCTGCAAACTCCTGATTCTCTACAACAACTTCCGTCGTGTACACTTTCACACCGTCTTTGTTGGTATAGCTTCCTGTCTGAATACGACCTTCTGCTAAAATCTTAGTTCCTTTGCGGAGATATTTCTCTGCAAACTCACCATTTCTGCCAAACGCAACGCAGTTAATAAAATCTGCTGTCTGGCCATCCTGACTATTACGGTTAAATCTGCGATCTACTGCCAATGAATATCTCGCAATCGCCATCGGTGTTTCACCCTGCGAATATCTAACCTCCGGATCTCTTGTTAAACGCCCCATTAGAATTACTTTATTCATAGTTTTCCTACTTTCTTCTTATGCCTCGTCCTGTCTTACGCACAAAAATCTTACGACATTTTCCATAATACGAACGCGATTTTCGATTTCTGCTGGCGCTGTCGGCGCTGCATCGAACTGAATGAAATAGTAGAAAGCTTCTTTCATGTGCTGAACTTCGTAAGCTAATCTCTTCTTACCCCATTCATCAACATTTGTGATCTGTCCACCAAATCTCTCGACGTAAGCTTTCACTTTCTCTACGACAGCAGCTCTTTCGTCGTCTTCGATTTTCGCACTTACAGCAACGGCTAATTCATATTTGTTCATGCTGTTACCTCCTTTTGGTCTCTGGCCCCTTCTCTATGGAAGAAGCAAGGAATTATTATAATATTTCACAGAAACTTATAATACCATAAGGAGACAATCTTTTCAAGCCTTTTTTTGAAGGTCTTTTGTGTTTTTTTCCACTAATTTACGTGCTATCATAACCTGGTGCCCACACCCTGTGCACTTGAGCCGGAAATCTGCTCCGACCCGGAGAATTTCCCACTGCTTAGCGCCGCATGGATGCTGCTTTTTTAATGTCACAATATCGCCAACCTGATACTCCATGTCCGCCTCTCACACTTTTATCTGCTCAAACAACTCACCAATGCTTCCACTGACAACCAAATCTGCCATCGCATCGCGCGGTGTCGGAGTTTTATTGACAAGTACCAGCTTATTTCCCTGATAATAATCAATGAGTCCCGCCGCCGGATAAACAGCAAGCGAAGTGCCGCCTATAATAAGCATATCTGCCTCTCTGATACACCGGATAGACTCTGCTATGATCTGATCATCCAGACCTTCCTCATACAGAACAACATCCGGTTTTATCGTCCCACCGCAATCACAAACCGGTACGCCTTCACTTTCCAAAATATAATGCGCATCAAAAAATTTTCCACATTTCGTACAGTAGTTACGCAATACACTTCCATGCAGTTCCAACACTTTTTGACTGCCCGCCGCCTGATGGAGCCCGTCAATATTCTGCGTTACGACCGCTTTCAGTTTCCCAGCCGCCTCAAGCTCTGCAAGCTTCCTGTGCGCTGCATTCGGCTGCGCCGTGAGACAGAGCATTTTATCCCTGTAAAAACGATAAAACTCTTCCGTCTTACGCATATAAAAAGTGTGACTTAAAATCGTTTCCGGCGGATAATCATACTTCTGATTGTACAATCCGTCGACACTGCGAAAATCCGGAATTCCGCTTTCGGTAGAAACACCTGCGCCGCCGAAAAAGACAATATTGGCACTTTGATCAATCCATTCCTGTAACTGTTCCAATGGTTTCATTAAATCGCCTCATCTTCATTTTTCAAAACATTACTTCTCTTATGTTTCTTTTCAATGTAAAGATCAACATCTGCTTTATCCATCAGATCTTTCAAATCGACATCACGCCCACATTCAAACTCACAGATTCCGACACTCATACTCACATAATATGGTTTGCCGTTACCTTCGTTCTTTTGCTTTGCAATTTCAGCGACTTTCCTTCGAATGCTCTTCGCCGTTTTGTCTTCCGATGCGTATGTAAACGCCACGAACTCATCACCGCCGAATCGTCCGACAATACTGTCTTTATCAAAGACCTCTTTGAGAATTTCAGCAATTAACCTGAGAGAATAATCCCCTTCCTCATGTCCGAAACGATCATTAATTATCTTAAGATTATTCATATCTGCATAGATGACAAACGCCTTCTTTCCTCTGTTGGCCGCGTGTGTAATCTTCCGCTGCGCCATCGTCAAAAAGCCTCGTCTGTTATAAATCTGCGTCAACTCATCCGACTTGGAAATTTCATCTAAAATCTGATTTTTCTCTTTGATTTCATCTATATTCTTCTTTAGCTGCTCCATCATGAATGAATTTTCTTTCAGCAGCTCAATCGTCTTAACCGCCGCACTCATCTGGTATCCGATCGGAACACAATTGTGCAAATACCCCTCCTCAATCTCACTGATAAATATTCCGAACTGTTCGAGATTGGAAAATAGTAAGTTCACGATAACCGTCACTCGATTTTCTCTCTCGCAATACAAATCCGTCACAAGATTGTTAAACTTCGTTTTCTGCTCATCTGCATCCAACCATCCCATCTCGCTTCGGTCCATATATGTCTTCAAAAGAATATCCTCAGGAATCTCGTACGGCTCATTTTTTCGTCGAATAAGCTTTTCCGGAAAAAGACATAAATATGCACTGATATAATGCAGACTCGACAATTTCTCCATAATGGAAAAATATGCCCTGTCATCCCCGATAGAGAAATTCATTATATCTCTCGTAAATGTTGTCGCGATGTAATTAAGAAGGTCTGCCTCCGCCTCTTTCGATATGGAAACCTTGTTTTGATGCGTTACGACATCCGCATAAATCATATAGTATATCTCACTGAGCAGACGAAGATGTTTCTCGTCCTCCATCAGACTGCGCAACATATTATATATGCTTCCGAACAATTCGGTCACCCTCGACATACTCGTATATGGTTCCAGATTCATATAGAGGATACTGCGCATCATATGATACAGTCTCATAAACTCTTGATTCTGTACATCCTGTGACACAATTCTCTGTGAGACAAATGCAAAGTACTCAGAAATGCTGCTCTTTAACGCCGCTGTCTTCGGCTGGTTCACATTACGTCCCAATAAATATTCATATATCTTGGCAAGAACTTCCTCCTTGCGCTTCAGATCAAACATCTCTTTTGCTCCCATGTCAAAATCCGCAACGTATCTCTTGCGACATCCACATGAAGCGCGAATAACAGGAACCGACGGAATAACAATCTCATCGATATCCCCGTCCAATATAGCTTCCGCATTGATAATCGCCTGATATGCCAAATCTACCGGATCAGCCTTGATGGTCGAAAGGTTCGGCTCCAACGTCAAAGCACAAGATGCATCATCAAATCCGAGAACCGAAATATCTTCACCTACATCAAGCCCGAGTTCTTTGAATACTCTGTATCCGCCGATTGCCATCAAGTCATTTGCAAACACAACCGCATCCAGGTTCGGGTTCTGCTTCATCAGCGAATACACAATCTCTTCACTGTATTCTGTAAAATTGCCATATACGACATAATTCTCATTGTACGGGATTCCGCACTCTTTCAAGGTCTCTCTGTATGCAGCAAGTCTCTCCTTGGAGTCTTCACTTGTTGCCGGTCCGCTGACAAATCCGATATGCTTACGTCCATGTTCTTCAATGAGATGTTTAATTCCGGCCTTCAAGCCCGTCTTATTATCAAAATAAACATTCGGGAATCCTTCCGTCTTAGCAGCGATGACAATCACCGGTTTTTCAAATTTCATGAGGAATTCCAGACGTTTTTCCACATTTATATTCGCACCGATGGTACCCAGACACACAACAAAAACATCTATGTCATTTAATTTGGCATAGTCAAACAAACTGTTAAGCTGATAGTCATATCCCGTACGATATATGTCGTTGTAATCGGCGTCAATATATTTCCCCGGAAAAATAAATAGATTGGCGTCGATTTCCTTGGCCGCAGAATTTGCACCCTCGCACAAACCCCGTCCGAATGCATCCTCCAGTTCACTTACCAGCAATGCAATGTTTAATCGTTTTGATCCCACTTCTTAACTCCTTGCTTTTACACACAAATATCAGTTATTATAATTATAGTATATTATTTTTCATTGTTCAAGAATCTATTGAAAGGAAACTATTATCATGCAAATTGTACTCGCATCCGCCTCTCCCAGGAGACAGGAATTACTGAAAAATATATTCCCCAACTTTATCGTTCACACATCTTCCTGTGAAGAAAACACCGTGTTTGAGAATCCTTCCCAATATGTCATGGACCTCGCCTCGCAAAAGGCCGCAGATGTTGCCACACACTATTTCCCGGCGCAAACATCTGATATGTGCGACGAAATTCTCGTTATCGGGGCAGATACAATTGTCTATAATAACGGTATCATTCTCGGCAAACCATCCGACCGAGATGATGCTTTTCGTATGCTAAACGCCATCTCCGGTAAGTCACACGAAGTATATACCGGTTTTTCTCTTGTACACATCAAAGGGTCTCATTATCAGACATATACTTCCTATGCCTGTACGCACGTTCACGTAAATCAATTATCCGAGCAGGAAATCATAGATTACATCGACGGTTCCGAAAACGTATACGACAAGGCCGGAAGCTACGCTATCCAGGGATACTTCAGCCGCCATATATCCGGAATCGAAGGTGATTACTTCAATGTAGTCGGACTTCCCGTGAACAAAATTTATGAAGAACTGAAAAAATATCATCTCATATAAATAATCTATCATTCGCTCTATTATCTGTCTACTTTTTAAATTTATAGACTAATCGTCCACTTTTTATAATTCGCTCTTTTTTTCCTTATAATATAAAGAAAAAAGGCAGGTGATATTTTGATAGGTGAACGACTTTATGATTTGCGCAAAGACAGAGGCTTGTCGCAGGATGAACTGGGCGAAATCCTTAACATAAACAAACATTCCATTTCTTCTTATGAACGCGGACGTTCGGAGCCACCGGATGAAATAAAAATTATCCTTGCCAAATATTTTAATGTTTCTGTGGACTATTTACTCGGATTAACAGATATACCTAACGCTTACAGCAATGAATATCAGCTGGTCAAACTGCCGAGAAATTTCCCTGCCTGTGAAGAAATTGAACTTAAAAAATACATTGCTTATTTAACATATAAGCACAAAAATGATCCTAAAAAGTAGCTGTAATGTATAAAAAGAGACCTTTCCAAAGGTCTCTTTTGCTGTTTAGTTACAATATTTTTCAAACAAACACAGTTCCGGCTTATTTTCTTCCAAATTCCATGTATGAAATCCGTCACCGCGACAGTATTCTTTCTCACTGCAGTGTTTACAATGCTCGCTGGAATCCGCCCTATTGTATCGGAACACCTCAAATTTATGGTTCCATACTTCTATAAAATCATCCCTGCGGATGTTCCCCTGGATTGTCTGAGGTTTTCTGTCAATATCAAGACATGCTCCAATGTCTCCGTTATAGAAAATCCCTCCGGTTTTAATGCCTGCAGCACATTTGTAGTACCAGTTTCTGAACCGATGTTCATTCTCCGCACCGAGCCAATGATTGCAGCCGAAGCAAATCTCAAACCGCTCTTCCTTTTCTCTGTTTTCTTTAATAAAATCAAGCAATACCTTGTAATCAGCATCTTCAAGAAGCAGCTCTTTATTGTCCTTAGCCCTTCCAATCGGCTCCACATTAATAAGTCGCCATGTATCAATCCCCGTGGACTTCATTACTTCATACATCTCATAAAGCTGCTCAATATTACGTTTATGGACAACTGTTGTCACCATCACATTTTTAAAAGATTCCTTTACAAGCAATCCAATTGCTTTCATTGATTTGATATAGCCATCCTTCGTCTGGCGGAACCAATTATGAGTATCTTCTAAACCATCAATACTAATCGACACGGTTTTCATCCCTGCATACTTTAATTTTTCCACCATTGCCTCATCAATCAACGTCCCATTTGACGTCATTCCCCAGTTGTAACCCATTCCCGTAATATCATGCATGAGTTCTATAAACCCCGGACGAAGCAAAGGCTCTCCACCTGTGATATTTAAAAAAGGTTTTTTGTTCACTTTTCCTTTTAAATCATGTAAAAATCCCAATATTTCAGCATCTGTTAACTGCTCCTGCATCTTGACATCCCCGCATTTGCTCCCGCAATGCCGACAATGCTCATTACAGTTCAACGTCATCTCTATAAACAAACTTTCGAGACTCGGTTTTTGATACAGTCCATCAACATATTCTTTTACCTGTTCCAAATGCTGTTTCTTTTGTTCTAACGATATATTCGCATATTTATCCGTCACCCGGTTTCCTCCCGTCACTGTTTAAATAAGTATAACTAAAGTATTTATTCTACCGGTGCAGGTCCATATACACATACTTCTGCTTCCGATTCCGCCACAAAATCATCTTCTGATATTTGTTCTTCTTCCGTGGTTTCTTCCAGCTCGGATTCAACCGCTTGCTCCTCCTCAACAAACGGTGCAGGTCCATATACCTCCGACATTTCTTCCTCTGCCGGATTAAATGCGCAACCGCCTATCAAAGCAGCTGTCATAACAGTTGTTGCTAACATTGCCTGAACTTTTTTATTTTTCATCACAACACCCTCCTTTTTGTCGGAAATTAATTTCATTATAAAAAAGTATCTCATCACCGTCAAGCAAGCACAGCAAACAAAAAATGCCAAGAATCAAAACTTTGATTCTCAGCATTTCACTTGAGAGGCGCCAACCAGATTCGAACTGGTGATAGAGGTGTTGCAGACCTTTGCCTTACCACTTGGCTATGGCGCCTTATTTAATTTTAGTGACCCCGACGGGAATCGAACCCGTGTTACCGCCGTGAAAGGGCGATGTCTTAACCGCTTGACCACGGGGCCATGTAGTTTCGCCTTTTTCAAGACGGACGCTCTGTTATGAGCAACTCTGCGA
>SVFI01000033.1 GCA_015056905.1 Lachnospiraceae bacterium | reverse complement strand
GATATACCACGCATGACAAAAATATAAAAGCACAAAAAAAATTAATAAGTCATAACGAAAAGGCAGAGCAAAAGAAGAGAAATTCGGAACGCCGGTCTTATCTTGAAGCCATTTCCGAAACGCTGTCCTTACCACAGGAAATATTGGCGGGAGCTCCGATATTAAATATACAAGGTAGAAATTCTTTGTTACTGGAAAACTATAAGAAAGTTTTAGAATATTCAGATACGGTAATACGGATACAAACAAAGTTGTATTATGTGAGTATTCTTGGAAATGATTTAAAAATACAATATTATACCAAAGATGAGATGCGGGTGGATGGGGTGTTCCGATGTATTGAATTCTCTTAGGAAAGGCATAAGATTGTGTATGAATAAAGTTGTATTCTGGCTAAAAGGATATGTGATAGCTTCGATTCCGATAAAGAATGCGGAGCGTTTTATCAACATTCTGCCGAATCAGAATATCAGGGCAGACAGGATTTACGTAAAAGGAGAACGATGCTGTTTCCGCATGGAACGGCATACATATCTGAAGCTGCATCCGGTTGTAGTGAAAACCGGTGCATATCCAAAGATTCACAAAAAGTGTGGCGGATATTATCTGTACCGCCGTTTATTGCAACACACAGGCTTGTATCTCGGCATGATGTTGTTTGCACTTTTATTGTATATTCTTTCATTGTTTCTTTGGAATATTGAATTTAGTGGAAATCAGATTCATACAGAGGAACAGTTGCTTCGTTTTGTGAACGAGTGCGGGATTGGTTTTGGAAGCAGACGGAATGGGATTGATTGTGCCGAGATTGAAGCAGCGATAAGAAAAGAATATAGTGATATTGGTTGGGTTTCTGCGCAAGTACGCGGAAGTAGGATGATTATTCGTATCAAAGAAGCAATGTTTAAAGAAAAACAGTTTGAGAACGCAGAGGAACCGTCTCATATTGTAGCTGACCAAAACGGAATTGTAACAGAGATGATTGTTCGGGTCGGAACACCAATGGTAGCAGTTGGAGATACTGTGAAAAAAGGTGATATTTTGATTCTGGGCGAAGTAACTGCTATGAATGAGTATAATGAACCGATAAACAGTACAACAGTGTATGCTGATGGTGAAGTTAATCTAAAATCTGAGCTTTCCTATTACGACAGTATACCTTTGAATTATGTTATGAAAGAAATGACCGGTAATAAAAAGACAGGTTATTCTGTGTCGATTTTTAACAAAAAAATATTTTCGTATATCCCTAGTATTCCTTATGAAAGATATGATATAATAACTACATCTGTAAATTGGAAAATTTCGAAGAATCTGTATCTTCCGGTTTCGCATGACACCATATCTTGTAGAGAATATAGACAAAGCGAGGCGATTTGCAGTAATGCTCAATTATCAGAGCGTTGTTATCGGCGCTACCTGGAGCAAATTGAAACATATCTGAAAAATGGATACCGTTTGGTTCGGGATGATGTAAATTTGCAAATCATGAAAGATGAATGCGTTTTACAGGGAATCTTAACGATGGAGGGACCGTTCTGGAAAAGAGTCGGCGTACTTGAAACGGAAGCGGAAGGAGTTACAACTGAATGAGTATAGCAGAGCGAAAAATGATGATATCTGCAGAAAATCAAAAGCAAATATTTGGTCAGTTCGATGCTTATGCAAAGATTATTGAACGGTCTCTTGGCGTAACCATTCTTACAAGAGACGATGAGGTGAAAATAATCGGAGATACGGAACGTATTATGCGTGCGGAAGAGGTACTGGGGAAGTTGTCTGCCGCAGCACAGCGTAACGAAGAAATCAGCGAACAGAAGGTAAATTATATTTTGGCTCTTGCTGTAGAACAGAATGCGGAGAGAATTGAAGAAATTGATAAGGAATTAATATGCCATACGATTACCGGAAAGCCGATCAAACCGAAAACGCTGGGACAAAAAGATTATATTCAATTGATACGGAACAAGATGATTGTTTTCGGAATCGGACCTGCAGGTACAGGCAAAACCTATCTTGCTATGGCTGCAGCAATTAATGCATTTAAGAACGATGAAGTCGGAAGAATCATTTTGACCCGTCCTGCGATTGAAGCCGGAGAAAAGCTTGGTTTCCTTCCCGGAGATTTGCAGAGTAAAGTGGATCCGTATTTGCGCCCGTTGTATGATGCTTTATTTCAGATTATGGGGGCTGAAAGTTTTCATAAGAATATGGAAAAAGGACTGATTGAGGTTGCTCCGCTTGCATATATGCGCGGGCGCACCTTGGACAATGCATTTATTATTCTGGATGAAGCACAGAATACGACACCGGCACAGATGAAGATGTTTCTGACTCGTATCGGTTTTGGTTCTAAAGTTGTAATCACAGGCGATTTGACGCAGAAAGATTTACCTGGCGGACAAACATCAGGACTGGATATTGCACTGAATGTGTTGAAAAATATCGACGACATTGGGATTGCCAGACTGACCTCCCTGGATGTTGTAAGACATCCTTTGGTACAAAAGATTGTAAATGCTTATGAACAATATGAAAAGAAGTTAACGAAAGCAGGAAAAAAACCTTCTGCTTCCGATAAGAGGAGTGCAAAACACGGATGAATACAAATGCAAGGCGTGTTGCGCAGATGCTGACGGGGATTTTAATTGCATTCTGTGCGATGACCATAATTCTATTGTATTTATTTGAGGGAAACATCGGCGG
>SVFI01000032.1 GCA_015056905.1 Lachnospiraceae bacterium | reverse complement strand
CAAAATACCGATATACAGCGCCGCATTCTGATATGCACCAAAAATTTCCCCCAAGTCAGTCATAACGAGACTCATCCCAGTTCCCATGATCAAGGCACCGATAATACCAACGATCAGCGATTTTGTCGTCGCCTTGTCGGTAACGCTTTTATCCAACCGGCGGAGCCGCTCCATCTTATCCTCACTTGCTTCCGGTGTTGCGTACTTCTTTCGGATATTTTTAATTTCTTCCTGCTCCTTGGCAGAATACGTATAGCAAAAAGCTTCGTTTTCTTTATTCTCCATTTTCAGTTCTCCTCCGCACCGCTCAGGGCTCTTAATTTCTTTGTACTCTGTACAATCATATAGACTGCCATCACAACAACAAATACGGAAACCACTGCACCGGTACAACCCAACATAATTCTTCTTCCCGTAAGGTCTATACTGCCATCGTTAAAGGTTGTCAACATCGTTGCTTCCAAAGTCAGCATCGACACACAGGCGGAAGCAAGGCTGATTGCCTTCGCTGCCGAATACACCGGGCTGTTATATTTACGATATTTTATAATACTGATAATTGCCTTCGTAAACGCCGTGAACGTATATGCCGCTAACGCAATGGTTGTAATCTCGTGATGATCAAAGGTCCGGTTCCAATACACCATGAAGAATATCATCACCGAAAGTGTAAGGTTCATTGCCAGGAAAACGATGCCGCACGCACGGTATCGGATTAATTCTTCCCGTTGCTTCTCACCGGGCCTATTTTTTGTAGTGTATCGCACCAGAAAGAAGCGCATCACAGCAAGAATTACATAGTATCCTGCTAAAGAATAAAACCAGAAGGTATGATGCCAAAATCCCATTCCAAGCTGTAAAAGTGCATATGCTGTATTCCACAAAAGCCCGCCATAGAGCGATGTATTTACCCGCAAACGAGCATCATCCAGCCAACGTCTTGCGTATTTGTTTTCATTCTTAAAGCTCTGAAAAAACTGAATCAGCTTCGGAACTTTCAGCGTCCAAACCACCAGAGTATAAAAAGCAAGCACATACGATAAGATAGCAACAACCGATTCCGTTCCGATAAACACCATGGAATATACCAAAAGTACAGTGGCAATCGGAATCAAAATTATCATAATCGCGATGTGCGGAAACAAAAGAGCTTTTCCGATTTTCTTCCAATCCATATTCAAAATTATGCCTTTCTATCATCTGCAAGCCGAATAATTCCTTCATTCACAAGCATTTTTTACACTCGCCTCGGTATCTTTACGGTAAAGCTTGTTCCAACACCAACAGCACTTTCCACGGCAATCTCTCCTTGTAAAATATCGATTACCCGTTTCACCAGCGCAAGTCCTAATCCATTGCCCTGTACGGAATGTGAGGTATCGCCCTGATAAAACTTTTCAAAAATATGTGCACCGACCTCAGACGTCATACCACACCCGGTATCCTTTACCTTAACAACAGCGTGTTGCTCCGTCTCCGTCAAGGAAACCGTCACCATACCACCGCTTCCGGTAAACTTAAAGGCATTGGAAAAAAGATTGTTCCAAACCAGGGAGAGTAATTCTGCATCTGCACATATCATTATTTCTTCCGCAATATCAGTATCAATCTCAATCTCTGCTTTTTCCCACACATTCTCAAACTGCAAAAGACACTCACAAAGCTGTTCACCCAAATCAAACTCAGCCGCCTGCGGAAAAATCTGTTGATTTTCCAGACGATTGAGTTTTAAGATATTGGTCATCATCTCCGCCAGCCGGCGCGATGCATCCGTTACGCCCTTGGCATATTCCATCCGCTGTTCTTCTGATAAATCAGGGGACTGTAACAGGGTTCCGTAGTTCTGCATCACCGCAAGCGGCGTTTTCATTTCATGGGATACATTCGCAATGAAATCCGTGCGCAAGGTTTCCATGCCGGACAATTCCTGTGCCATCGCATTTACTGCTGACGCAATCTGGTTGAAGCCTTCCATCCCCGAACCTTTCATCGGCTGAATCCGAACCGAAAAGTCTCCGTTCATAATTTCTTCCGTTGCTTCGGTAATTATCTTCACCGGCCGGTCTACCATAACTTTGCGGCGAATGTAGTCAATCGTTCCGAACAGAATCGTGATTAAAATAACGTTGACGAACGTAATCTTAGCAGCAACACCGACGTTCTCCGCAGTGAATTCCAGCCCTACCCGGTTTGCAAACGTATTCAAAAACAGCATCATGCAACAGGAAACCGCAAAACCTACTGTAAGAAAAAAAATAAGATAATTATTGATTGCTTTGAGTACATTGCGGACGCTTAGCTTCTTCATTTCATCACCGCCTTATATCCGAGTCCGTGCACCGTCTTGATTTCAAACGCTTCACATTCCGAAAGTTTCGAACGAAGCTTTGTCATATACACATCTACCGCTCTCGGTGCCGTTTCCGTATCCGCATCCCAGAACTCATCCATAAGCTGTGTTCTGGTAAACGTCTTTTTCGGATAGGACAACAATTTGTAAAGAATACTGAATTCGCGGTTGGTAAGAGAGATTTCTTCCTCACCAAGATATGCAGTATGCTCATCCGCGTCCATTACAAAATTACCAATCTCAAGCTTACGGGAAGAAGCAATTTTTGCGCGACGGAGAAGCGCACCGATCCGTAAGAACAATTCATCCAGGTCGACCGGCTTTACCATATAATCATCTACACCGATGCGAAAGCCTCTCTGCTTGGATGCAATATCTTCCCGCGCCGTCATAAACAGAATCGGAATTTCCTCGTTCAGTTCCCTGACTGACTTTGCAAATTCAAAGCCGTCTACACCGGGCATCATAATGTCTGATACGATGAGGTCAAACAGATTCTCGTATAAAGCGTCGTAGGCTTCCGTAGCGTTCAAACAGCCGGTTGCATCATAACCGCTACTGTT
>SVFI01000009.1 GCA_015056905.1 Lachnospiraceae bacterium | reverse complement strand
AAACAATTCGTTAAAAGAAGAATTAGAAGGACAAGCAAATGATTCTTCAGATAAGATTGAATTTAGATATATTTACAGTTTGGAAGAAATTGAAAAATAGTGTTGTAAAGTGTGAGAAAACTTTCAGGTTTCACCTGTTTAAAATCTCAAATAAAAAGTAACGAGATTCCCTGCCTTGTCATATTCCCTCCCCTCCCTCGCATACACTGTAAAAACAATGATTTCAGGGGGAGACTTTGAAACAATATATCGAGGAGCGGGCAATCGGCATCGCTAACTACATTATCGAGCAAAATGCCACCGTGCGCCAGACGGCCAAGGCGTTCGGGGTGAGTAAGAGTACGGTACATGTGGTTGTAACAATGGGGAACGGTTGACAGCGGTGCTGTATTGGGCGATTGAATAGAGAAAGATGAAGCCGGGAGAAATCCCGGCTTATTTTAATGATCCTTTTTCTTGTTCATGTTGGGCGATAGCCTGACGAATGAGGTATAGAACTTCCCTGTTGATAGAGCGTCCTTCATATTCTGCGAGACTTTTTAGTTTCTCGTGTGTTTCTGAATCAATTCGTAAGCCTAAATGTTTATCTTTTTCCATAAATGCAACATCCTTTCGAACTTAATATAAGTACATTTTAAGATGTGTATGTGCTATAATGTTCAAAGTGGACTTGTTTTAAGTACACTTAATTTAGGGTTGTTCACATGTCTGCAATTTATAATGGGAAATATGATTATAAAGGAGGCGGACAAGTATGGAATGTTATGGGTATATTCGGGTTTCAGCAAAGGATCAGAACCCGGACAGGCAATTTCTCGCGATGCAGGAGCAAAAAATTAAGCAGAAGAATATTTACCTTGATAAAATGTCGGGGAAAAGCTTTGCAAGACCGCAGTATTTGCGACTGCTTAAGAGACTTAAGAAAGGGGATGTAATCGTTGTAAAAAGTATAGATCGTTTGGGAAGAGATTATGCGGAAATTTTAGAACAATGGCGAAGGATAACGAAAGAAATCGGTGCAGATATTCGGGTGATAGATATGCCGCTTTTAAATACAGATGCCGCACACGGAGATTTGACAGGAGTATTTATTGCAGATTTGGTACTTCAAATTTTGGCTTATGTAGCGGAAACAGAAAGAACCTTTATCAAACAACGACAGGCGGAAGGAATTGCGGCAGCAAAACAAAAAGGAATTCGGTTCGGTTGTCGAAAAAAAGATGTGCCGGATGAGTTTCAAGAGTATTATCTTTTGTGGCGTGAAGAGGAGATTTCTTTGCGAAAAGCGGCAGAAGAATTAGGAATGAATTATTCTACTTTTTATAGGAGATGTATGGAACAGAAAGAGGAAGAAGAAAAGCTGAAAAATTGTTCCAAATTGTAGACTTTTTGAAACACCTCCGATATAATATTTTTGTGATTATTTCATTTGATTTTTATGTATTATGAGAAGAGAAATAGGTTGTTTCACGTTGTCTACTTTTTGAAACGCCTTTTTTGCTGGGAAAACCTCAGTTTGGGAGAAGAAAATGGAGATATTAAGCTATCGGGAAGAACTGAAATTAGGGAAAGAAGAGCGAGAAAAATATTATTCTGAGTATCGCGAATTTTGTAGAAAACGAAGGCTCACCAATACGACTTTTGCTGCAACCAAGATAGGTCCTCTTTTGAAGAAACCGACCGAAGCGATTGCCCGGGCGGTATGTAAAGCTTTGGCAGGCGGAGACGTGAAGATTGTGGTTGACGGTATAGAAAAGAACCTGAACGTTACATAAAAGAAAATCAGACAATATATGAAATGGTTTTTGGTGAAAATGAGGATAATCTGGAAAGTCCTGCAATAGAATATCTGGGTCAAGTTTGGTCTTTCAATAGATTAAAACAGGAGACAGACAAAGCGGCTTCTGCGTTTTATAAATCAGGACTGGGGGTGGGAGACGTTGTTTTAGTCGGAGTCTCAAATTGTCCGGAAGCAATCGTTACTTTATTGGCACTAAATAAAATTGGAGTAACTTCACGGTGGTTTGATATAAGAACTTCTGAGAAGGAAATAGAGAAGTATGCCAATAATAGCAATGTTCGAATGATGATAGCATTCGATATGTTGATGCCGAAAATAGAGACTTTTATCAATCAAACAAAGATAGAAAAAGTATTAGTGCTATATCCGACAGATTCGCTACCACTTTGGGGACGTTTTTCCCCAAAAGCGGACCGGAAATTTTCGGTCCATTCCGCATGTGTGTAGCTACACATGCTATGCTTGCGAAGGCTAAACAAAGAAGAAACCTCCAGTTAAAAACAGCAGATAAACACCCCATTAAAAAACCACACGGTAAACAACTTTCAACTTAATTCAAACGGAGTAAGTTGCATGATTATATACAATATGAAATAATGGATATGGAAGAATAGAGAAGGATCGCTGACATTGGCAGCGATCTTTTTTGTTTTGTTCTAACCCGAAAAACTGATTCATATCATGGGAAAGAAGGACGAGCTAAGAAGGAGGTGGAGATTCCGCATGAAACAGAGAAAACTGAATTATCGCTTTCACAATCCGAATTCTGCGGAAGATACCGCTGACTTTTTGTGCAAACTTTTGATAGAAGTAAACGCCGGTAAGGTGGAACGTGCGATTGAGGAAGCGGTGCTGAAGTGTGAGGAGAAGGATGGGTACATAGTAGAGACGGAGAAACTCAAATAAAATTTGAGATTTATTTGAGTTTTTGTGCAAAAATTTAAATAAAGTTAAAAATTTTTGCAAAATAATTGAGATTTATTTGAGTTTTTGCATATTTTTTTAGATTCTTGCATATGACTAAAAGAGATGTTAAAATGAATTTCAAGAAATGGAGGAATTCGGATGACAACGCAAGAATTAATTGAAAAACTTGAAATGATTCAAAAGATGAAATCAGAAACAAACACGCTTGAGTTAAAAAGTGCAGAAAAAGGTTGTCCGCAACGTTTGTATGATTCTTTGTCCAGTTTTTCAAATCAGGACGAAGGTGGAATCATTATTTTTGGAGTTGACGAAGATCAGGACTATAAAGAAGTAGGTGTTTATGACCCTCAAGACATACAGAAAAAGATAAATGAACAGTGCTTGCAGATGGATCCGGTTGTTCGTCCGTTATTAACAGTTGTAGAGAAGAATGGAAAGTCGTTTGTTTCCGCTGAGATTCCGGGAGTTGATTTGGCAGATAGACCGGTCTTTTATAAAGGGAAAGGTCGTTTGAAGGGATCATATACGAGAGTAGGAGATAGCGACGAACCTATGACAGAATATGAGATTTATAGTTATGAAGCATACAGAAAGAAATATCAAGATGATATTCGTGGCGTGCAAAGAGCAATGTTGTCCTCTTTGGATCAAGATAAATTGGCTCGCTACATTGACTTGTTAAAAAAAGGTAAACCTAATTTGGCAAATCTAGGTGATGAAAGTATTTATGAGTTGATGAGTGTGACTAGAAACAAAGAAACAACATTGAGTGCCACGATGATTTTTAGTCCATATCCGCAGGCTTATTTTCCGCAGTTATGCATTACGGCAATTGCGGTACCGGGAACAGAGATAGGAAATGTGGGGGATTCGGGAGAGCGCTTTTTAGACAATCAACGAATTGAAGGTAGTATTCCGGAGATGCTCAATGAAGCGATTCGTTTTGTTAAAAAGAATATGAAGAATAAAACAATTATTAACTTAAACACAGGGGCGCGTGAAGATAGAACGGAATATCCTATTGCTGCAGTCAGAGAGGCGATTATCAATGCGTTAGTTCATCGCGATTATAGTATTCATACAGAAGGTATGCCAATACAAATCATAATGTATGAAGACAGAATGGAAATAAGAAATCCGGGAGGTATATACGGAAGAATTAAAGTTGATCAATTAGGAAAGATGCAGCCGGATACGAGAAATCCTGTATTGGCTTTGGCTTTAGAAACATTGCATATTACAGAAAACAGATACTCCGGAATACCGACAATTCGCAGAGAGATGGAAAGATTTCATCTTAAGGAACCGAAGTTTGCGGATGAAAGAGGAAGTTTTATCGTGACGTTTTACAAAGAAAGAGATGTCAAGAAAACTGAGCCTATATCAGAAGATGTAAATGATCTTTTAGTATTTTGTAGAACACCACGTACAAGAAAAGAAATTTGCGAATACTTAGGATTGTCGTCTATTACTTATGCTATTCAGACGCATGTAATGCCTTTAGTGGAAAGCGGAAAGATAAAAATGACCAATCCGGAAAAACCGACAAGCTCGAAGCAGTTGTTTTATAGTGAGTAGTTGGATTGGGTTGAGAGTTGATTGAAGATTCCAAGGAAGCGTATTAAAGCACAAAAGAAAAAAGCGAGGCAAGAAAATTAAATGCAGAAAAGTAATGCTACTAAATTAATTGAAATATTTACAATCTTATTATCTGCGGTTATTCCGCTACGTAAGGCATTGGGTTCTTGGAATAATATATATACAAGTGATATTACAAAAGAAATTTTGTTAATATTACCTATTGCGTTCACAATTGCGTGTATTGTTTGTATAACTATATTTACGGTTTTATATTTAGTACTTGACTTGAAGTGCACAGATGCATTATGTGAAAAGTTGAATTCGCATACAGAACATATAAGAGATACCATATATCATATGTTGAATATCGGTTTCAGTTATGTGTTTGGAATCGGGATGAGTATGGGAGCACTCGGTGTTTGGATTGCCATGGTGTTTGATTGGATATTCAGAAGTATTTGCTTTGTTGGAAGGTATTTTCACGGCGACTGGAAAAAGACTTCCCTGCGATTGTGATTTTTATCGAAGTAAACATAGGAAGAGAGTGGAGAGTTTGATGTGAATTCCCACCCGGTATATAACTGCCGGGTGGGGATTTTTTTGTTTCCGATGGGAGAGTGCGATTTTATCGTTGTTATAGGGCGGAAATTTGTGGATTTTCCTACTTGTTAGCTGATTTTGATTAAAAATCGGGTGAATTTTTTGAATGGATTCCGACTAATTATCGTTTCGGGGGCGCTGGTCGGGAGAATTTTGCGTAATTTTTAATTTCTTCCCGATTATATGTGAAGAAATTACTTTATATCGGGGTCCTAACCCCTAAGTTGATTGGAAAAAACCATACTAATATGATTAACTTGCTTATAGGTCGGGAAATCACGGAAAAATCTGACCGATCGGAGAGTGAAAAATGGTTCGCAGGTAGGAAAATAAGAAGAAAGATTCACAAAAACTAAATTCAATAAAAAAATAGTTGACAAATATATCGTGAGCCGATATATTATAAACATGATATATCGGAAAGCGATATATCGGGGCGCGATAATTATCTTATAAGATTATAAAACCTAAGAATCAAGGAGGAAAAGAAATGGCAGAAAGGGATTTACCTTTAACGGAAGCTGTGTACTACATACTTTTGGCACTCCGCAAGCCGAATCACGGATACGGTATTACGCAGGAGGTGGAGCAACTGACCGGAGGAAGAGTTGCGCTCGGTGCGGGAACGCTTTATGGTGCGATTCAGACGCTTCAGAAGAAAGGATGGATAGACATCTACAGTGTAGACACGGAGTCACGGAAGAAAAAGGAGTACATTATTACCGATGCAGGACGTGAAGTCTTTGAGGAAGAGAAAAGACGACTTCAAGAGCTGTTAAACAATGCGAGACTTATGGAGGGATAAAAATGATAAAGTTTAAATTATATTTTGATAAAGACGAGGAAACAAAGTGGTTAAATGAAAAGGCCGATGAGGGATGGGCGCTGACCGGATTTTTTGCAGGATTTTACACCTTTGAAAAATGTGAAAAAGGAAAGTGGAAATACCAGATTGATTTCGGTCAAAAGTTTGGCACAGCGACAGAGGATTACAGAGAGTTTATGGCAGATGCGGGGATTGAGATTGTGCAGTGCTGGGGATACTGGATTATCTTGCGTAAGCTTGCTTCCGCAGGTGATTTTCAGCTTTACACGGATGTGGAGTCAAGTATTGAACATTACAGCAAGATTTTGAAACTGTTTAAGGTGGTAACAATTATCGAGATTATCATCCTGTTTATGGAAATTATGGCAGCGGTAAGCGGAGCAGCCATTGGCTGGGTAGGTGCATGTATCATTGGTGCACTGACAATCGCTTTGATCAATGCGACAGTCAAAACCAAAAATACGATTCTCGAGTTAAAGAGCAGACAGTCGGGAACTGAGGCGGAGAAGGATAACAGACAGGTTTCGCCTCTTTTGATGGCAGGACTGTTACTCAATTCCTGTGCGCTTTTGATGGGACAATCCGATTCGCTGTCACCGGTGATGGCGGGACCGGTCAGAATGGGTCTTTTGATTATTGCGATTATATTTATGCTGACAGGCGCTGCCAAGACCGCAGCGATGCGCAGAAATTCATCAAAATAAATAATGAGACAAAAGAGAACAGAGAAAACCAAACGGACTTTTCTCTGTTCTTTTTTTGTGTCTTGTAGTAAAATTGTAGCATGTATGTAAGGGGGAGTGATTATGCGAAAAAAATTATTTGCGCTTCTGGAAGTGACAGATGAGAACAACAAGACCAGTTTGGTGTATGATTTTTATGATGTGATTATGATGATTGTCATCGTACTCAGCATTATACCGCTGGCATTTAAGGAGGAAATTCCTCTGTTTGTTTGGATTGACAAAGTTGCTGCCGGAGTATTTATCATTGACTATATTCTTCGTCTGTTTACGGCGGATATGAAGTTGAAAAAGGGTGTGAAATCTTTCTTTTTATATCCGTTTACTCCGATGGCGATTGTGGATTTGCTGTCCATTCTGCCGTCAATTTCAGTTTTAAATAGCGGTTTCCGGGTACTCCGAATTACAAGGCTGATGCGTACGCTGCGCATTTTCCGTATCTTTAAGGTTTTTCGCTATTCAAGACATGTGGCGATTTTGGTTGAAGTTTTTAAGAGACAGAAGGATTCCCTTTTGGCGGTTGTATGGTTAGCCATTGTTTACATACTGATTTCATCACTTGTTGTTTTCAATGTGGAGCCGGATACATTCGAGACATTTTTTGATGCGTTTTACTGGGCGACGGTATCACTCACAACAGTTGGATACGGTGATATTTATCCGACATCGCCGGCGGGACAGATTGTGACGATGGTGTCATCTGTCATGGGTATTGCTGTTGTTGCACTTCCTGCGAGTATCATTACCGCCGGATATATGGAAGAATTAGACGAGGGTAAAAAAGAGAAAGAGAACTAGTTTATGTAAAAAATAGGAGAAACTTGATTTTATGGGATTTTCAACAATTTTTTCCCTGCTGAGCGGCATTGCTCTGTTTTTGTTCGGAATGACGCTGATGGGTGACGGACTAAAAAAGGTAGCAGGAAACAAACTGGAACTTATTTTATATCGATTATCGAGTTCGCCGATTCGTGCAATTTTGCTCGGAGCAGGCGTGACGGCAATTATACAGTCTTCCTCCGCGACCTCTGTTATGGTGGTGGGCTTCGTCAATTCAGGCATTATGAAGTTGTCCCAGGCTATCGGAATAGTGATGGGCGCAAATATCGGAACGAGTGTGACGGGATGGATTCTTTGTCTGTCTTATATTGAGGGTTCCGGGGGCTGGACACAGCTTCTTTCCACAACAACGCTTACCGCGTTGGTTGCTGTTGTCGGTATCATTTTTAGAATGTTTACAAAGAAAAGGCTGTTTCAGAATATTGGTGATATCATGCTTGGATTTGTCATTCTGATGGTGGGAATGCAGATGATGAGCGGTGCAGTTTCACCGCTGAAAGAGAGCGAAACTTTTAAAAGCATGATTACCATGTTTTCCAATCCGTTACTGGGAATTTTGCTCGGTATTGTTTTTTCTGTCGTATTACAGAGTGCGTCTGCTGCAGTCGGTGTATTGCAGGCCCTTTCCGTGACGGGAAGCATCAGTTTTGCAACCGCGTTTCCGATTACGATGGGAATCGGTGTCGGTGCATCCTGCCCGGTGTTGCTCGCGGCTATCGGGGCAAGTAAAAACGGGAAACGTACGGCACTTGTTTATCTGATAAATGATTTAGTTGGAATGATTCTCTGTACTGTTTTGTTTTACGGAGCGAATGCGATTTTTCAGTTTGACTTTTTGGAGCAGATCATGTCGCCGGTCAGTATCGCGGCTCTCAATTCGGTTTTCCGTATTGTGCTTACTATTCTGCTGTTTCCGTTTATAAAACAGATAGAGAAATTGCTGTTTGTATTTATTCCAAGAAACAGGGACGAGGTGTCGGATACGAAGGATTTTGAACTTTTGGAGGAGCACTTCCTTGAAAATCCGACCCTTGCAATCAGCCAGAGTCAGATGGTTATGGACGGAATGGTAAAGAAAGTCCGTTCCAATACGATTCGTGCGCTTAAGCTTCTTGACGAATATTCGGAGGAACGCTACACCAAAGTACGTAAAAGAGAAAAGCTGATTAACAAATATGAGGATAAATTGGAATCTTATCTGATTCGTCTTCCGGCTGCGGAAATGAACCGGGAGCAGAGCAGACAGGTGTCCAAAATTTTATATATGGTAGGAGAGTTTGAGCGTATTGCGGATCAGGCAGTCACCATTGCCGATGTGGCAAATGAACTTTATGAAAGCAAGGCTCATTTTTCGGATGAGGCAAGAGAAGAACTTTCCGTGCTGAAAAATGCAATCAGAGAAATTTTAGAGACAACAATCAATGTTTTCCAACAGGACGACACAGAGATGGCGACGGAGGTGGACGCGCTTAAGAAGACGGTGCGGGCACTTTGCAATGAATACAAAATGGCTCATATCATACGTATCCAGAACGGTCGTTGTAACAAGCAGAGTGAGTTTGTGTTTCACGAGATTTTGGATGAGATGGAGCATATCGCCGTGTACTGTAATAATGTTACAGTTACCATGATTGAACTGGAAAGTCAGGATGAGGACGAGTAGAGGAAGGAGTGGATTTTATGAGATGTTACAAAAAAGTATTAATATTGCTGAGTTTGGTCATACTGGTATTTAGCATGACAGCGTGCTCTGCGGCTGAAAAGACAAAAGAGATAATTTCCGATGTGCAGACCGAGGATAAATTTAGCCGAAGCGAGGAGGAAACTTCTTCTGCGAAGCAAACGGATGATGTAGACCAAGAATCCGCTCAGAAAGATGAAAAGTCCGAGGAAGAGAATGCGGAAAGTAAGCCGGAGGTAACTGAAGATGTTTCTTCAGAAGATGCGGCAGCACTTGCGACACCGTCAACTTCCGGAGCGCTTCATGTGGAAGGTACACAGCTGAAAGACAGCAAAGGAAACAATGTTCAGCTTCGTGGTATCAGTACACACGGTCTTTCGTGGTTCCCGCAGTACGTCAATCAGGAACTGTTTCAAGAACTGCATAATGATTGGAAGGCGAATGTGATGCGTCTTGCCATGTATACGGCAGAAAACGGCGGATATTGTACGGACGGAAATAAAGAGAATTTGAAGAAACTTGTAAAAGACGGGGTAGCGTATGCAACAAATGCGGACATGTATGTCATCATTGATTGGCATGTGCTCAGAGATGAGAATCCGAATACCCATAAGGAAGAAGCAAAAAAGTTTTTTGACGAAATGTCCAAAGAATATGCGAATGCGGACAATGTGATTTATGAGATTTGTAATGAACCGAACGGAAGTACGTCCTGGTCGGAGGTAAAAACCTATGCGGAGGAAATCATTCCGGTAATCCGTGCAAATGATGAGAATGCACTGATTATTGTCGGAACGCCGACCTGGTGCCAGGATGTGGACAAAGCAGCAGAAGACCCGATTACGGAGTATGACAACATTATGTACTCTCTTCATTTTTATGCGACAACGCATACGGATTGGCTTCGTGACCGCATGAATCAGGCGATTGACAGCGGACTTCCTATTTTTGTTTCGGAGTTCGGAACATGTGATGCCAGCGGAAACGGGGCGTTTGATGAATATCAGTCCAATGAATGGATTAAGGCTCTGGACGCAAAAGGCGTGAGCTATGTCACATGGAATCTTTCCAATAAGAATGAAACTTCTTCTATTTTTGCCGATGGTTGCTCTAAGACATCCGGATTTACGCAGGATGACCTTTCTCAGAACGGAAAGTGGGTTTATACGCTTTTGACGGGGGACAGAGAGGTTGGTAATTCTGAGCAGACCGAGCAGGAAGGGGAAAGTGATTCTTCCGAGCAGGAAGCGCAGGAGGAGACTGTTTCGGATGAACAGACAGATGATACTGCGGTATCCGGAACGTGCGATGGTATAAAGTATACGGCGAAAGTTACCGGAAGCTGGGAGTCTGACGGAAAAACATTTTATCAGTATGTTTTAGAGCTGGAAAACACCTCCGAAGAAGAAATGGACGGGTGGGAGATAGAGATCTCTTTCAGCGACAACATTGAATTCTCAGACGGATGGAATGGGGATTATTCGGTTAGCGGAAAACAACTTAAGATTAAATCTAAAGATTACAACGGGAAACTTTCCGCAGGTGCTAAAACCGGAGATATCGGCTTTATTATCAGTGGAGAGACAGGACTTGAGTTAGAATAATATAAGCGGAGACAAACTATGAATAAAAGATTTTTAATGATTTTGATGGTGGCTGTTCTTCTTGTCGGCTGTTCTTCTAATCGGACGCAGGGAAATACGTCGGATGTGCAACAGGAGAATGTTTCTTCCGACAACCCGGCAACGGAGGAAAAAGAGCCTTATATGGTGGCATTTGAAGCGAATACGATAGACGGGCAGGCTTTTAGTTCGGACAGGTTTGCTGACTCTAAAATAACGATGATAAATGTGTGGGCAACGTACTGTAATCCGTGTCTTGCGGAAATGCCGGACTTGGGAGATATCGCAGATAATTATAACAGAGCAAATTTCCAACTTGTCGGAATTATCAGTGATGTAACGGAGGATTCACCGCAGGATGATATTGAAAATGCAAAAGAGCTTATTCGTCAGACTGAGGCGGATTATCCGCATTTGTTGTTGAGCCAGTCAATTTTTGACAATCTGGTGGGCGGAGTGAGTTCTGTTCCGACAACATTTTTTGTAAATTCCAAAGGGGAAATGCTCGGTTATGTGGTTGGTGCAAATGATGAAGATACGTGGGAACAGATAATTGATGATCTTTTACAAAAAGAAGGGGTGTCTGTCGAAGAAGATGAAGACGGAGATGACTGAGAAAAAAGTAAAGTGGCTTTGGGGAGTAAGCATAGGCTTACTCCTTATGGTTGTCGGATTTATGTCACAGCAATATCAGGATATATATCGTAAGGCAATTATGATTTGCCTTGAGTGTATCGGAATCGGATAGGAGTAAGATATGAAGAGATTCCGTCCGGCGAATATCCGCCTGTATTTTCAAATTATATATACGATTCTCACGAATGGATACATGTACGGTTTTTTGAGTGGTAAGATATACAAGGGACCGCTCAAATACGCATGCGTTCCGGGACTGAACTGTTATTCCTGCCCGGGAGCACTTGGTTCCTGCCCGCTCGGGGCACTCCAAAATGCATTGGCACAGCGTAAGCTGGAAGTACCGTTTGCTGTACTGGGCTTTTTGTTTGTGTTCGGAAGCATTTTCGGACGATTTATCTGCGGATGGATGTGTCCGTTTGGATTTTTTCAGGATCTGCTACATAAGATTCCTCTGTTTAAAAAGAGAAAGCAGTTACCATTTCATCGCGTGCTCAAGTACGGGAAGTATGTGATGCTCTTTGGATTGGTTCTGCTCGGTTCCGCAATTCTGTTTACCGGCTTTGCAAAGGTTCCGGCTTTTTGCAAATATATTTGTCCTTCCGGAACACTGATGGGAGCGCTGCCACTAATGTTAGCAGATGCTAACCTTCGGGCTCAGACCGGAGGATTGTTTGGATGGAAGGCGGCTGTGCTTGTTGTGATTACGGTTCTTTCCATTAAGGTTTATCGTCCGTTTTGCCAGTACCTTTGCCCACTCGGTGCCATTTACGGATGGTTTAATCGTTTCAGTCTTGTGCAGGTGCGATGGGAAGCGGATAAGTGTATTTCGTGTATGAATTGTCAGAAGGCTTGTCCGGTCAATCTGAAACCGGAGCAGATTTCTGTCTCTCCGGAGTGTATTAAGTGTGGTAAATGTGAGACGGTCTGCCCTGCGGATTGTATACATTTTAGACAGAATAAAAAAGAAAGGATATAGAAATATGAGTTTCAACGATGTTTTATCAAAAGTAAATGATGTCATGTATACATACATTCTCATCATTATGCTAATCGGAGTGGGAGCTTATTTCACAATCCGCACAAAGGGAGTGCAGTTTCGTCTTTTGAAAGACGGTATCAAGTCGATGATGGAGCGTTCGGAAGCAGATGAGGACGGAAACAAGAAGGTTTCTTCTTTCCAGGCACTGATGATTTCCACTGCTTCACGTGTCGGTACGGGAAATATTGCAGGTATTGCGACAGCGATTGCAACCGGAGGTCCGGGTGCTGTGTTCTGGATGTGGCTGATGGCGCTGATTGGCGGAGCTTCTGCTTTTATTGAAAGTACTCTTGCCCAGATATACAAGGTAAAGGAGGACGGACAGTACCGCGGAGGTCCTTCTTACTATATGGAAAGAGCACTGGGAAAACGATGGATGGGCATTTTATTCTCTGTGTTCTTAATTATCTGCTTTGCATATGGATTTAACGGGTTGCAGGCGTATAATATGTCTTCTTCCCTGGAGTATTATGTGGCAAATTATTCGGATACGAATATTCCGATGATACTCGGAATTGTGTTAGCAGCTGCTACCGCATGGGTTATTTGGGGTGGTGTGCATCGTATCGGATTTATTTCATCTGTTGTCGTTCCGATAATGGCTTGTCTTTACATACTCATGGGACTTGTTACCATGGCAATTCATATCACAGAGCTCCCAAGAGTTTTTGCCGTGATTATGGAAGGTGCGTTTGATATACAGGCCATCATGGGAGGATTTGCAGGAAGTGCTGTTGTAATTGGTATTAAGCGTGGACTTTTTTCGAATGAAGCAGGTATGGGTAGTGCTCCGAATGCGTCTGCTTCGGCAGATGTACAACATCCGGTGAAGCAGGGTCTTGTGCAGGTTATCTCTGTATTTATTGATACAATTCTGATTTGTTCCAGTACAGCTATGATGCTTTTGGTTTCCGGCGTGGAAGGGGAAAACGGAGTGCTTGACGGTATTCCGTATGTGCAGCAGGCAATCAGCAGTAACGTCGGCGAGTGGGGAATCCACTTTATTACATTTTCCATTTTTGCATTTGCATTCAGCAGTCTGATTGGAAATTATTATTATGCAGAAGCGAATATTCTTTTTATAAAAAATAATAAGATGGTGTTAAATATTTTCCGTGTCACCTGTCTTGTTGCGATTTTCCTTGGTGCTCAGGCAGATTTTGGTGTGGTTTGGAATATTGCTGATATCACGATGGGGCTTATGGCGATTGTGAATATCATTGCCATCTTTATGCTTGGAAAAGTTGCCTTGAAGGTGCTTAAGCATTATGAGCAGAAACGTAAATCCGGTGAAGAACCTGTCTTCTACGAAGATGAAGTCGGTTTAACCGGAACCATCTGGACGAGAGATAGGAAGTAGAAGCTAGAATATGCGGTTGCAGATGATGTAGCCGTATTTTTCTGGCTTATGCAATAATCGTAGAATTAGTTAGCACAACTTCCTGCTCTTAGTAATTCGAGATTGTTAAGCAGACAAAAAAATACGGTCACATTATCTGCAACCGTATTTCTATCTTAATCTGTAAAGTTATCAAAGTATCCCTGAATGTGGATAATCGGAGTACCTTTGTCTCCGGAACCGCTTGTCAGGTCACATAAAGAACCGATTAAGTCTGTAAGCTGTCTTGGAGTTGTACCCTGGGAAGCCATGTTTCCAACGAGGTTGGAATCCTTCTCTTTGATACTCTTTGAGATAGCTTCTTTCAGTTCAGCACCACTCAAGTTCTTGAAGTCGTTATCTGCAAGATATTTCAGTTTCAACTCGTTCGGAGTTCCGACAAGACCGCTTGTGAAAGCCGGAGAAACAACCGGATCTGCAAGCTCCCAAATCTTACCCTGTGGATCTTTGAAAGCGCCGTCGCCGTATACCATAACTTCAACGTGTTTTCCGGTTTTTTCAAGGAGCTGTGCCTGGATGTCATCAACGAGATCCTGACATTCTCTCGGGAATAATTTAATCGTGTCCTCTGTGGACTTGTTAGAGCCAAGTAATCCGTATTTGGTATTGTAGCCGCTTCCGTTTACAGAGCTTGTAAGAATGTCATCCATTCCGCATACGACTTTTGCACCGTTAGCGTTGAGAATGCGTTTTGTTCTTGCTCTTGTATGGATGTCACAGTTGATGATGCAGTCGGTGTAATTTAAGATTGTTTTTGCCTGATTAGAGAAGATAATCTCAACTTCTGCACCTGCGCCTGTAATAATATCTGAATAATACTGTACGTAATCAACACCTGTAAATTCATGCTTGTTCTCGCCGAATAATTCACGGTATTTTTCAAGAGTTAACACATCCGTGTATGGATTGATGTTTGCATCGTCTAACTGATCGTAAGTTAAAAGAGCATTTCCTACTTCATCGCTTGGATAACTGAGCATAAGAACGACTTTCTTTGCGCCCATCGCAATACCTTTTAAGCAGATTGCAAAACGGTTACGTGACATAATCGGGAAAATAACACCGACGGTCTCTCCGCCGAGCTTAGCCTTCACGTCATCAGCAATGTTCTGAACCGATGCGTAGTTACCCTGTGAACGTGCTACGATGGACTCGGTAAGAGCAACAACGTCTCTGTCTCTGAGCTCATAGCCTTCGCTCTGTGCTGCTTCCAAAACGCTTGTCACAGTGATGTCCACCAGATTGTCGCCTTCTCGGATGATCGGGCAACGAATACCTCTTGATACAGTTCCTACTTTTCTTTCCATTTAACACACCTTCATTCTATTAAATATAGTGTAAAGTTACGGGTTATTTTTTAACCACGAGTTTTATTATATATTGAAGTTGCTCATGTTGCAAGAAAATGATGTAATAATTCATAAATTTTTTTCATATTTTTTTAAAGAAATAATTGCGCATTAAAAATGACTTTTATATAATAAAAAAGGATTTTTTACGCCAAAGATTCATGAAGCAGTACAATATCTAAAAGAAAAGAGGAAAAAGAATGAAAGTATATTGTGAAAAAGATTATGATCAGGCGAGTCGCAGAGCGGCAAACATTATTGCAGCACAGGTTCTTTTAAAGCCGGAATGTGTCCTTGGGTTAGCTACGGGTTCCACACCGGTCGGTGCATATAAAGAACTGATTGCAAAGTGTGAAAAGGGTGAAATTGATTTCAGTAAGGTAAGAAGCGTAAACCTTGATGAGTACAAGGGACTTTCTCCGGAGAACGACCAGAGTTACCGTTACTTTATGAACACGAACCTTTTTGACCATATTAACATTGATAAGAATAACACAAATGTTCCAAACGGATTGGAGCCGGATGCAGACAAAGCATGTGCGGATTATGATAAGATTATCGAGAGCATGGGCGGTGTTGATTTGCAGCTTCTCGGTCTCGGTCACAACGGACATATTGCATTTAATGAGCCGGCGGAAGAGTTTTCCAAGGGAACGAACTGTGTGAATTTAACACAGATGACGATTGATGCAAATGCAAGATTTTTTGAAAGCAAAGACGAGGTTCCGAAGCAGGCTTACACAATGGGAATCGCTTCCATTATGCAGGCAAAGAAAATCCTTATCGTAGCTTGTGGCGAAGATAAGGCAGAAATCGTGAAGAAGGCATTTACAGGACCGATTACACCGCAGGTTCCGGCGTCAGTTCTTCAGCTTCATCCGGATGTAACACTTGTCGGTGATGCAGCAGCCATGAAGTATATGGTATAGGAAAATAAAAACAGGGAGTATCTGAATTTGATACTTCCTGTTTTTTACAATGCTATTCCCGCACATGCTCCTGTAACCATTTGGCGACACCATCTTCATCATTGCTCTCTATGATTTCTGTGGCAATTTCTTTCAATTCATCAACTGCATTACTGACAGCATAGCACTCATCCGAAATCCGGAACATGGGAATATCGTTGATTGCATCCCCGAAAGAAATTACACGGTCACAGTTCCAAAGTTTCTTCAGGTTCTGAATCGCCTCTGCTTTGGTGGCTTTCTTCGGTAAAATCTCACACCAGTACTCCGGTCGGTAGAGTTCCTGATGCAATGTACAGGTATATCTGTCATCCTGAGAAAAAATTTCATATACCGGCAACAGCTCCTCGCGCTCTCCGATGCATGTAACATAAAACATATCTCCGGCAAAAAGATCTTTGCTGTCTGTCAAAGGACGAAAACGCTTGTCCCCTTTGCGCGTATCAAGATAGTACCGGATGCCCTCATTTTCTCTATCGGTGTTCCAGGAAACTTTTTCGCATCCGTCGACATAGGAATATACCAGGGGACTGATTCCGAATCTGTTTAGCACATCTATAATCTTATCCTTCTCGTTCTTATGAAAATACGATGATGCTAAGATTTCATTGGTGGATGGATTGATAATAAAAGCACCGTTATAGGCAATAATCGGAATATTGGTTGCAAGGCCCTGTGCTACTACGGAAGCCGACACCAAAGATCTGGCAGTTGCATAGGTAAACATCATTCCTTTTGCCACCAACTCATTGATGATATCAAGACTAAACTGACTGATGCGACTATGTGTATTTAATAAAGTTCCGTCCAAATCCGTAACATATAGTGTTTTCATACATGATCCTTTTGCATGCGGGTCGGTTATCCCAACCGAAGCATGGCATCCAAACTTTTTTTTGCGGCCAGACGCACTTCCTCAGGTAAGATAATTTCCTCGCCCGCGTCGCCTTTCACACAGTGATATACATCTGCCAAGGTTGTCAGCTTCATATCATGACATACCAGCTTTTTGGATAAAGGATAAAACTTTTTGTCAGGGTACTCAAATTGAAGGTGCGCAACAATGCTGTTTTCCGTTCCGATGATAAACTCATTGTGTGTGCTTTTCTTTACATAATCCATGATTCCTGTGGTACTTCCTATGTAATCAGCCATTTCGGACACTCCGTTTACACATTCCGGATGAACCAGAAACTGTGCATTCGGATATTGTTCTTTCGCCGCCAAGGCTTCTTTTTTTGTTATACCTGCATGAATCGGGCAACCTCCCTGAAGCAATTGCAGATTCTTCTCGGGAACCTGTTTTGCAACCCATGCGCCCAGATTGCAATCCGGAATAAACAAGATATCTTTTTCTTTCATATTATGTACAATTTTTACTGCGGAAGCAGAAGTTACGCACACATCGCAGACAGTCTTTAGCTCTGTCGTTGTATTGATATAAGCTACTACCGCATATTCCGGATACTGCTCCTTCAATTTTTTTATCTCGTCTACATTAAACTGTCTTGCCATAGGACAGTCTGCATCCGGATGGGATAGGATTACTTTTTTCTCCGGCGATAAAATTTTTACGGTTTCTGCCATAAACCGGACACCGCACATTAAAACAGTCTGTTGAGGCGCCTCAGCTGCTTTTTCACTTAACCCGTAAGAATCCCCGACATAATCTGCGATTTCCAAAATTTCATGATTCTGGTAGGCGTGTGCCAAAATGCAGATATCTTTCTCTTTTTTTATTTTCATAATTTCGTCTTGTAATTGTCTTGTTGTGGTCATAGTAGTCTCCATTCTTGTGACTTGGAACTTGATTAAAGCTTGCAAATACTTCATATTCGTGCCAAACTGTTACACATTATAATAAAGTAGGTTCATGGTGTCAAGATATAGATACACACCTGTCTTGTCATTTGTAAAATCATGTGCTATACTGTTCGCTGTGATTATTGGACTAATCAATTTTACGCGTGTATTCACACGAGAAAGCTGGTTTTATGACAACAGATATACTGATTGTGGGAAGTGGTTGTGCCGGTTTGTATGCTGCGCTTCATCTCCCCAAAGAGAAAGCGGTTACGATTATTACGAAAACCGACGCTGAAAGCAATGATTCCTTTCTTGCACAGGGAGGAATGTGCATGTTGAAGGAGCCCGGCGATTACCACTCCTATTTTGAAGATACGTTAAAGGCCGGTCACTATGAGAATGACAAAACTTCGGTTGAGATTATGATAAAATCATCCCCTGATGTGTTGGAAGATTTGGTCAGCTACGGTGTGGATTTTCAAAAGGAGGCGGACGGTTCCTTTTCTTTTACAAGAGAAGGTGCTCATTCTGCAAAGCGAATTCTATTTCATAAGGATATCACTGGGAAAGAGATTACCTCTCACCTATTAGAGCAAGTCAGGAAGCGGGAGAATGTAACTATTTTGGAATACACCTGCCTTTTGGATCTGCTTTGCGAGGATAATGCCTGCTACGGTGCAGTGGTTCAGAATGCAGATGGGTCTGTTTCACGAATCAGTACAGACTATACCCTGCTTGCTACTGGCGGTATCGGCGGATTGTACCGTCATTCCACCAATTTCCGGCATTTGACCGGTGATGCTATTGCTCTTGCGCTAAAACATGGTATTCAAACAAAGGATTTAACTTATATTCAGATTCATCCTACCACTCTTTATACAAAAGAAAAGAAAGAACGCAGTTTCCTCATTTCCGAATCGGTTCGCGGGGAAGGGGCCCTTTTATATGACAAACAAATGAATCGCTTTGTAGATGAATTGTTGCCGCGTGACTTACTCACAGAAGCGATATATGCACAAATGGAGAAGGATGGAACTGATTTTGTCTGGGAAGATTTGAGACCGATTCCTACCGAGGAATTAGAACTGCATTTTCCCAATATTGTAGCGTACTGCAAAAAAATGGGATACGATGTGACCAAAGAATGTATTCCGGTAGTTCCTGCACAACACTACTTTATGGGAGGCATTCAAGTGGATTACAATGCAAGAACTTCCATGGAACGACTTTATGCGATTGGCGAGACCGCCTGCAACGGCGTGCATGGTAAGAATCGTCTTGCGAGTAATTCTCTTCTTGAAAGCCTTGTGTTTGCAAAACGTGCGGCACTTGATCTTGCAGTTGATTATCAAGACGCGCAAGACAAAGGAAGTACCCTTCCGTCGGAGATTACCGATGAGACAGATGTGGAAGCGTTAGCAAATGCTTACCGTGAATTAGTTCTTCCAAAGCTGAAACAAAAATAATAATCATACAGAAAGGACAACAAATATGAATAATCCAATTACATTAACATTAAACGCAGATCCATTGATTTTAAGCGCTTTGCGCGAAGATATTACAAGTGAGGATGTCTCCACAAACAGCGTTACGCCTGAAAAACAAATGGGTGCAGCCGACTTAATCTGCAAGGAGGATGGTATCATCTGCGGTCTTGAAATTTTTGCAAGAGTATTTACACTCCTGGATCCGGATACCCGTGTGGAGTTATTGGCCAAGGATGGAGATAATGTAAGCAAAGGACAACTTCTTGCGAAATTAACCGGTGATATCCGCACCATATTAAGCGGTGAGCGGACAGCGCTGAATTATCTGCAGCGCATGAGCGGTATTGCTACCTATACGCATAATGTGGCAAGCCTTTTAGACGGTACTTCCATCAAGCTTTTAGACACCCGAAAGACAACTCCGAATAACCGTTTATTTGAAAAGTATGCGGTGCGAGTGGGCGGCGGCAATAACCATCGTTATAATCTGTCTGACGGAGTTTTATTAAAGGACAACCATATCGGTGCGGCAGGAGGCGTGCGTCAGGCCATCGAGATGGCTAAGGCCTATGCACCTTTTGTTCGTAAAATTGAAGTAGAAGTAGAAAATCTTGAAATGGTGCGCGAGGCAGTGGAAGCAGGTGCTCACATCATCATGCTGGATAATATGTCCCATGATCAGATGGCAGAAGCTCTGGATATTATTGACGGACGCGCAGAAGTGGAAATTTCAGGAAATGTGACCAAAGAAAATATAGAAAAAATAAAGGACCTTAAGGTTAATTATATTTCATCCGGAGCGCTTACGCACTCATCCCCTATTTTAGATGTCTCTTTGAAAAACCTTCATCCGATTGATTAGCAAAAGAAAGGAATAACTCATGAACGGCGAGGAACGAAGAACCAAAATCATAGATTTGTTAAGGCATAGCAATGTTCCGCTCTCAGGGACGCAGCTTGCCGGGCAGGTTGGTGTCAGCCGCCAGGTGATTGTACAAGATATTGCTTTGTTACGCGCGAATGAATATGCAATTATCTCTACGAATAATGGGTATCTGCTATCTGATTCATTTGCAGCAAGCCGTGTTTTCAAAGTGATTCACACCGACGAAGAGGTGGAAGAAGAATTGTCATTAATCGTGGATTGCGGAGGACGTGTGGAAGATGTTTTTGTGTCTCACAAGATTTATAATATCGTCAAGGCACCTATGAATATCCACTCACGCCTGGATGTGAAACGATTTATGGATAATCTTGCCTCGGGTAAATCCAGTCTTCTGAAAAACGTGACTTCCGGTTACCATTATCACACGGTTACGGCGGAAAACGAAGAAATATTGGATTATATCCACGATGCTCTTAAGGAGCGCGGATTTCTTGCTCCTTTGCAGGATTACGAACCGGTGGACTTCAAAAAATAATTTCATAAAATAAAAGAGGGAGCTGATGTTCCGTGGTATACGTTCCATGGAACATCGGCTCCCTTATTAGTTAGTTAAAACTATCTGTTTAAGATAAGTTTTGTAAGTTCAACAGGGTCAACAATTTTACCGTCTTTGTAAACACGCATGTTACCTGAAGCGATTTCATCGATTAAGATAACTTCGTCGTTGTTGTAACCGAACTCAAATTTGATATCCCAAAGATCAAGACCAATGGATTTAAGGTCATCAGCAACAATCTTTGTGATTTTTAATGTCTGCTCTTTCATGCTCTGGAACATTTCCGGAGACATAACACCGAGTGCTGCAAGGCCTTCGCCTGTGACAAGCGGATCACCGAGAGCATCGTTTTTAAATGTACATTCTACGTAACCGCCTTCTAAAACGGTACCGTCTTCAATATATTCACCGTATCTGCGGATAAAGCTTCCTGTTGCAACTAAGCGGCAGATAACTTCAAGACCGTGTCCGAATACAGTAGCAGGAAGTACTTCCATAGTAGCATTTTCAACATCAGCGCTTACATAGTGAGTTTTGATGCCTGCTTCTTTTAATAATTCGAAGTAGTGGATAGATGTCTTTAAGTTTTCTCTTCCGATTCCTTCGATTGTTAAGCCAACGCTGTTCTCGCCCGGATCAAACACACCGTCTTTACCGGTACAATCATCTTTGAATTTCAGCATTACGTTGCCGTTTTCAAGACTGAATACATCTTTTGTCTTACCTTCGTAAATTTTTTTCATCGTACGATCTCCTTCATTTAGGTGTAGTGTCATTTTGACAATAATACTTTAGCACAAATGACGTCATATGCAAATATTTTTTTTCAGGCTGGAAAAAATTTTTTATAAAAATATGAAAAAAATACTTTTTTGTATGAAAAAATTGTAATATAATACAGTGTGTTCCTTATAAGAGTTCCATAATTTTAAATTTGGAGGAGAGAAAAAATGAAGCAGGACATGATAGTAATTCTCGATTTAGGAAGTACGGAAAATACCGTAATCGCTCGTCAGATTCGTGACATGGGTGTTTACAGTGAGATTCATCCGCATGATATCACACCGGAAGAACTTGCAGCACTTCAGAATGTGAAGGGTATCATCTTAAACGGCGGTGAGAACCGCGTCGTGGATGGACAGGCTGTGGACGTATCACCTTCTATTTATGAATGTGGTTATCCGGTTATGGCAATTGACCATCCGACAGCGAAATGCGATAAGCAGTACGACAGCATTCCGGCAGAAGACGTGATTAAGGCATTTGTATTTGACGAATGTAAAGCAGAAGCTAACTGGAATATGAAGAACTTTATCGAAGATCAGGTCGAACTGGTTCGTCGTCAGGTAGGAGATAAGAAAGTTCTCCTTGCATTATCCGGCGGTGTTGACTCATCCGTTGTTGCTGCCTTACTTTTAAAAGCAATCGGACAGCAGCTCGTATGTGTACATGTAAATCATGGTCTCATGCGTAAAAATGAGTCAGAAAACGTAGTGGACGTATTCCGCAACCAGTTAAATGCTAACCTTATATATGTAGATGCTACAGACCGTTTCCTCGGAAAACTTGAAAATGTAGCTGACCCTGAGCAGAAACGTAAAATTATCGGTGGCGAATTTATTCGTGTATTCGAAGAAGAAGCCCGTAAATTAGAAGGAATTGATTTCCTTGGACAGGGTACGATTTATCCTGACATCATTGAGTCCGGTACAAAGACAGCCAAATGTGTAAAATCACATCACAATGTAGGCGGTCTTCCGGAAGACCTTCAGTTCGAACTCGTTGAGCCACTTGCACAGCTCTTTAAAGATGAAGTTCGTGCCTGCGGAGTTGAGCTTGGTCTCCCTGCTGAGATGGTATATCGTCAGCCGTTCCCGGGCCCGGGTCTTGGTGTTCGTTGTCTCGGAGCAATCACACGTGACCGTCTTGAAGCACTCCGTGAATCCGATGCAATTCTCCGCGAAGAATTTGCAAAAGCAGGTCTTGATAAGAAGGTATGGCAGTACTTCACAGTCGTGCCTGATTTCAAAGCCGTTGGTGTCCGCGACAATGCAAGAAGCATGGGTTACATGGTAGTCATCCGTGCAGTTAACACCATCGACGCTATGACAGCAACCATTGAGCGCCTCGACTACGATTTCCTCGAGAAAGTAGTTGACCGCATCACCGCAGAAGTTCCGAGCGTAAACAGAGTTTGCTATGAGCTGACGAAAAAGCCGGTTGCGACGATTGAGTTCGAGTAAAATTTTATTGTATATCTTTTGCCGATGCGGGAATTTTTCCTGCATCGGCATCTATATTTAGTCAAAGGTTCATTTCTAGCTGTCCGTGCGAAATCTCTTGAATCGCTGGTGGCATATATATCTATTCAAATTATTTTCCCTATACGTTGTCAATTCTATAAAAAACAATGCTCTGACATCGAGAAATTTATATATAAGCGTTACTATCTGTCGAAACTTCTTAAAATTCTCAAAACATCCCTACTATAATCCCGCAAGAATTTCATATTAAACGAAAAGCCTCCAATTTGAGCATATATGAGCACATATATTTGTCGCGCTATCGGTTGCCTTGATTTTTCAGGAGGAAATTTCGGCATATATAAGGAGAGAAAAGTAGTTAGCTATATGCCAAGAATCTAAAAGACCAGAAAAACATATCAAAATGCCAAGAATCCCAAAAACTAATTTAATTACAAGGAGGTCCCAATATGCAAGAAATCAAAAATTTGTTGCAAGAACGAAAGAGCAAGTTATTACAAATGAAAAAAGACAAAACAAAGGCTCTTAAATCTGTACCTGAAGGATATTTGCGTATTTGCAGACATGGAGAAAAAACACAGTACTATCATAGGAAGGATCCAAAGGATTTTAACGGTGTGTATATTAAGGAAAAAGACTGGAAATTAGCCCGTAAGCTGGCGCAAAAAGATTATGATGAGAAGGTACTGCGAAGCACAGAGAAGGAGTTAAAAGCAATAGAAAAATATCTTTCAACCCTTCCGCCGGTGGTGGCTGAGCAAATCTATGAGAATTTGCATCCGGGAAGACAGCAAATGGTTAAGCCGATTGAGGAACCGATAGAAGAGTATACACAAAATTGGGAGAATTTTGAGTACCGGGGAAAAACATTTGACGTCAACGCGCCGAAACTATATACGGAAAAGGGCGAACGGGTGCGCTCGAAATCGGAAGTAATTATTGCCGATTCATTACATAAAGAAGGAATTCCTTATCGCTATGAATGCCCTCTGTACTTGAAAGGATGGGGCACGGTTTATCCTGATTTTACGGTATTACGTGTGGCGGAACGAAAAGAGATATATTGGGAGCACATGGGAATGATGGACGAGCCGGAGTATGCAGAAAAGGCAATAGAAAAGATTGCGCTGTATGAGCAAAATGGAATATTTCTCGGAGAAAATCTTGTTTTAACCTTTGAGACAATGAAGAATCCAATTAACCGGAAAGTCATACAGGATATAATTAGGAGGTGGTTGGGGAAAGTCGATAGATGTTAAGTCGGAGCTGTGTGAAATTTTGCGATTCCGGATGGAAGTGAATCTTTAAAAAATATCATGTGGGGAGATTGCAAGCTGCAAGTGGTAGTAGTATGATAGATACAATTTAAAAAATAGGAAATATGCATGTGAAAAATTGTGGGCAGTGATGGGACATTGTGGCGTATATTTTCAATTACCATGCCAATCGCAAGTATCAGTTTCTATGGAGCGATTATTTTATTCGTGATCGATAGTATCAGGTCAAAGAAATGATGCGGTAGTGGCGCACATTATTATCGGGTATAGTGCCAACAATGAAAACCAGTATATGTTTTATGGTATGTGCTTTAAAGAAAAGGAGAATAGAAAAATGAACACGGGAAGGAAATTGGGAAAACGGATATTAAGTTACATATTATGTATGGCGCTTGTTCTGTCAGGGTTAATGGTTCCGGCCAAGCAGGTAAAGGCGGAAACCGTAAAAATAATTGCCGGACTTGGCACAAGTATGATAAAGGACCCGAGCGTACCGACCAAAAACAGTACGGTATGGACGGGGGACTATGTGTATTTTGGTATATATGAGGGTATGTTGGTAAAATACCGTGTGTTAGATGCATGTACGACAGACTACAGTGCAGATGGCAAGACACAGACGATGCTGCTTGATTGTAATCGTGTCTTGTATAATACCCAGTTTGACGAGGATGGCAAATCCAATGCGGATGGCAAAAATATAAATGATTGGTCTGTCAGTGATATAAATAGCAGTCTCAACGGGTCTGACTTCTTAGAAAAAGCCGGTGTGTTTACTGATGCGGAAAGGGATGCTATTGCAGAAAGTACAATAGGAAGTCATCCGCTGACTACGGACGGTACAACAGGAGTGGCTGTGACAGAAGAAATGCAGGAGACATATGAAAATTATGTAGCATTGACGGAGGATAAGGTCTTCTTGTTGGATGTGGAAGATGTCTGCAATGAGGCCTATGGCTATACGATGGGATATTATGATGATGTTTATAGGGTTTTGAGAGGTACCGGTGTCCGCGCTAAGAAAGACCGCTCTAATCTTGAGAGCTCATACTGGCTTCGTTCTGCCCGGGAAAATGTCGATGTTGGGAGTGTATATGCCACTAAGGATAGCGATATGTATAATGACATCGGACGGTATAGCGCTAATTATGCGACTCCACCCGGCGTGAGTCCTGCATTCAATGTGGATCTGGATTCCGTGTTATTTTCCTCTGTTGTCTCGGAAACTAACAGCAATGGCGGGACTTCATACAAATTGACACTGATAGACAGCAAAATGACCATTGCTGCAAAAGGTGTTACCAAAAGCGGCAATACCATTACAATTCCATATACGCTGGGCGGAAGTAATAAGGCGAATGCCACGCAGGTTTCCGTGCTGGTTTTAGATAAGAAATACACGGCAGGCAATACCAATAAAGCAAACATATTGGATTATCAGAATTTTAGTGTAAACGGTAGCAGTGTAACCTACACACTCCCGAGTGCTTTATCTGGAAAAACAGCAGGAAGTGATTATTACATATACCTTCTTGCAGAGGATGTAAATGGAGACAGGGAAAATGATTACGCCAGTACGCCTGTTGAACTTCGCCTTTGGGAAGCGCCGACAGTAAAGACAATGAATCTCGGCACACAGGGTATTGTCGAACCTGCTGCCCCAAATCATCCGAGAGATGAGTGGAAGGGCTGTCACGTGTATTTTGGTAAATATAGCGGAAGCCCTGTTAAGTATCGTGTGTTGAATCCGTGCACTACAGATTATAGCGCTGACAAAATGACGCAGACTATGTTGCTGGATTGTGACAGCATTCTGTATACAGGATCCTTTGATACTTCATCTAATAATACGTGGAAAAACAGTCAGATTTACAACAGTCTCAATGGGGCAGACTTTTTAAATAAAGAAGGTGTGTTTACCGCTGTAGAAAAAAATGCCATTGCTGCAAGTACCATCGGACAACATGCATTGACTTCAGATAGCGAAACGGGAGTCAATGTGCCATCGGGTATACAGGGGGCGTTCAAAAATTTCATAGCATTAACCGGAGAAAAAATCTTCCTCTTGGATGTCGAAGATGTCAGCAATGGTGCGTACGGATATACCATGACAAGCGATAGTAATTATGATAATGAAAACCGAATGAAGACAAGCGGCGCTGATGCTAAGGCTTGGTTTCTACGGTCTGCTGACAAGAATAGCTTTAGTAAATTCGGTATCATGGGTGATACCGGATGTATCAATTCTGCGTTTCTTAACAACGAAACTGTCGGTGTGAGTCCGGCTTTGAATCTGAACCTGTCATCGGTTCTCTTTACATCAGCAGGGACAGTAAGCAAAACTGCTGCGCTGACAAGTGGGAGTACAAAGATAGGTACTACTACAAATACTGACTGGAAACTTACATTAAAAGACAGCGGAAAATCCGTGGCATTGACGCCGGGCAGAAGCGCAACCAAGGCAGGTGACGGAACGATAACTGTGCCATATACTTATGCGGATAGTGCGGCTTCAGACAGTGAGAAAGTAAATCAGATTTCTGTTATGATTACGGATAAGACATACGGAAGTGAGGGCGCACAGATTCTGTACTACGGAGCATTACAGGGTGTGACAAAGGAAGCCGGGGTTATGACTTCCGCCGGAACAGGAACTTTTGCACTTCCAAGTGGCTTGTCAGGAACTTGCGGAACAGATTATCATATCTATCTTTTGGCGGAGCATGTAAATGGAGGAAATAACACAGACTTTGCAAGTGAACCGGTTGAAATTGAGGTTAAGACTTCCATCGATACGGTTGCACTGCCAAGTATTACTGTACCGGTAGCTGAGCAGCCTTTTGCAACGAAATTGACAGTATCGTCTAAAGGTGTGGCAGCTGCAGCAGGCCTTGCATGGAAGAAAAATGGTATAGACGTAATCGGCAATGCTGAGTTAAATACAACCTATCAGGTATTTATGACACTGACTGCTGAGCCGGGGTATGCATTTACAGACAGCACAGGGGTCAGATTGAACGGAACATCCGTTGAGTCCGGGAAAATTACATTAAATGAAAACGGTACCCTTACCATTGATTGTGGAGAATATAAGACATCTGCCCGAAAAATAACGAAAGTAGATGCTCCAACGGTTCCGGCACAGTTTGCAAACTACTACACAGCGGAGAATGTGCTTTCTTCTGCAGAACTTGGTGCAACTGCCAAAGTGACTTTGGAAGGAACGACGCAGCCAAATCCGAAGGATATGAAGGTGAAGTGGACTTTGGCTAACGGCAACGGCTTGGCATACAATGCGGATCCGTCTGCAACCAATACATTTAAGTGGACAGTAGTGGCTTCTGAATATGCAGCCTATGATTTGAACGGAAAAGTGCCGGAAGGAACCGTGACCATTCAGAACAAGGCGAGTGCCAAGGCTACAGTAGGAAGTTCACAGGTATTTGTCCGTGATGATGGTACAGCAACTTACATGGCACCGGCAGATAAGAAGCAAACGAAAGTAACCATTCCGAAAACCGTAGTTGTCCGTGGTATAACCTATAAAGTGACGGACATTTCAGATACTGCATTTGCAGGCAATAAGAACCTTACCTCGGTAACCATTGGAGATAATGTAACAGGCTTTAGTGCTAAGACATTTAAGGGATGTACCAACATAAAGACGCTGGTAATCGGAAACGGTGTCAAAAAAATACCGGCAAATGCCTTTAAGAATTTTAAGAAGCTTACGACCGTGAAGATGGGGTCGGGAGTAAAGACGATTGAAAAGAATGCATTCTACGGTTGTCTCAAATTGAAGAGTGTAACCATCGGTAAGAACGTAGTTACCATCGGTGATAAGGTTTTTTATAAGTGTATAGCACTTACGAAAATTTCGATTCCGTCGAAGGTGAAGACCATTGGTAAGTCTGCATTCTATAGTTGCAAGAAATTGGAATCTGTAACCATCGGAAAGAGTGTTGCCAAGATTGGTTCTAAGGCTTTCTATAAATGTACTAAGCTCAAAAACCTTACTATCAAGTCAACAAAACTGACCGCAAAGAAGATTGGAAGCAAGGCATTTACAAAGACACCTAAGAGCATGACGGTGAAAGTGCCTAAGAAGAAATTCAAGACTTATAAGTCTATGCTGACTAAGCGTGGTGTGAATAAAAAAGCGAAGTTTAAGAAAAATTAGTAATGAAAGCGGTCAATGCAAAGGTTAGCAGTGGCCGTTTTTTGAGCCGGACAAATGTTTTTTTATTGACTCCGAAAATCATACGTGCTAATATTCGCTTGTTATAAAATCAGACAGATGTATCGTATGTATCGTAACAGAAATGCGAAAGGGAGATATCATTTCACTATGTTAAATTTTGAACCGTTTTCTGCCACGGTGCTCCAAAGAGCGCTGCCATATATTAAAAAGAGTGCTCCGCGCTGCAGCGATCTTTCGGCGGGGTCGATATTTATGTGGCGTAATAGTGAGGATGTTGGTTTTTGTTTTTGGGATGAGACCTTTGTTATAAAGCAAGATATTGGCGGACAAGCTGCATTTAGTTGGCCGGTTGGTAAAAATTCTGCCGGAATGATTAACGAGCTACAGACATATGCTTGTGATAAGCATTTACAGCTGCGCTTTTTTGCGGTTGACGAGGAACAACTTGATGCTATCCGCGGGAATAAAAACTTACAACCGGTGATGTGTGGGTATGACATCCGCTGGAGCGATTATATCTATTCTTTTGAGGACGCTATGACATTTAAAGGGAGGAAGTTCAGCGGCCAGCGCAATCATATCAACAAGTTTAAGCGGCTCTACGGAGAGCCGGTCATCCGCTTTTTAAGACCCGAGGATCATTCTATGCTTGAAGCTATGCTCGCGGAGTATGAGGCGGAGCATTCCGGAGGAAATAAACTTGAGAGACTTGAGCTTGCGCAGACCAAAAAGTTGCTTGACGCTTACACAATGTTTGAGTTTCCGGCAGCCTGTCTTATGGTCGGAGATAAAATTGCAGCGTTCAGCATTGGAGAGATAGTCGGAGATACTTTGTTGATTCATGTTGAAAAAGCATTGAGGAAGTATACCGGAGCTTATCCAACCATGTATACGGGTTTTGTGCAGCTGGTTGCAGAGTATCTCGGTCATCCGCTGAAATTTGTCAACCGGGAAGATGATTCAGGAGATCCGGGATTACGAAGCTCCAAACAGCAGTATCATCCGGTGGATATGGTAAGAAAATATCTTGTCCATATCAACTCCCCGGCGGCAAAGCTGGATAAAGTACCCGTGATTTTTACAGGAGACATTGTTCTTACGGAACTACGGGAAAGTGATAAAGAAGTTTATTTGGCGCTTAATACGGATGTTGATAACAATCGCTTTTGGGGATATGATTACCGTGACGATATAAGTATCAGCGGTCCTGTGGACGAGAACACTTTTTACGATTCTGTGCAGTATGACATGCGTGTTGGGGATTCCGTTAATTTTGCCATCCGATTGACCGAAGATGGGGAGATGATAGGAGAGGGGATTCTTTGGAATTTCACCGATGGAGATACAGCAGAGCTTGGATGTCGGCTGCGACCGGAATACCAAGGAAAAGGTTATGGTAAAGCGGCTTTTGGTGCGCTTGCTGAGTTTGCGGAGCGAACATTGGGTTTGAAGGTTTGGGCGCGTTGCCATCTGCAAAATGAATCATCAAGATATATGATCTTGGGAAATGATTTTAAAATGGCTTCCCACGACGAGACATTTTATTATTTTGAGCGAAAAAGTGGTTGCTAAAATTCTGCTGTTTAATATGGGGTTATAAGTATGGAATGGAACTGTTTGGCGACAAATGGTTCCTTTTTTTGTTTGAATATCGGCCGCAATTTTATTTGCGGAACATGATGTAAGATTTCGTAAAAAGATAGCGGCGAAGAACATCGAATTGTGATAAGATAGAAGAAAAGTTGTTTATGGGAGGATAAAAATGGAAGGAAATGAAATGAGACTACAGGGAGAACTCTTTAATGAGATGCAGGCACTAAAAAAATCACTTTACATGAATCGGATTTTCAGTATTGTTTCATCGGTGCTTTCGCTCATTTTAATTGTGGTTTTGGTTATCGGAATTGTTCGTATGAATGCGTTTATGAGTGAAGTTCGGGTTGTTGCCGACAAGGTGGCTGAGATTGACATGGATTTGGTAAACGATGCACTTGAGAAATTCAATGTAACAATGGAGAAAGTAGATTTTGAGCACATCAACGATGCGTTTAAGGAAGTGGATATGGAGGCGATCGGTGAGATTGTCGAAACCATCGACGCAGCGGAGCTGGAGGAGACGCTTGAAAACATTAATAGTGTGTCTGACAAATTGAAGAAACTGAGCGAAAAAATTACAAATTTGTTCAGCTTTTGAGTAGTAGCATAAGTGGTTCGAGGGAGAAATCTTTGGAGTTGTCCGACCGGGATAAAAAATACATAATTTAGTCGGGGTCTCAAAACTTTGAGTTCCCGACTATTTTTGAATTGTTAGGGAAAAGTCGGGGGGATGGACCGACTAATCATTAAAAATAGAAGATAGGTTGGGTAGAGTACGTAAAAACTAGCCGACTAAATAAGAAAAAGATTTAATAGGTAGGAAAAAGTGTCAACTACTGGTTTAGTGAAAGTAGAAAAAATAGACCGTTTGTCTGATTTACATCACATAAAAAAGAGTATATGATAACAATATATGTTTTATCTGAATTTTTTCGGAGGTGTGCGATGGAAAAAGAACAATTGTTGGATAAATTCATACAAGAGATGACGGCAACGGAGGACTCGATGGAAGGAATTGCGAAGGCGTTTGCACCGGTCGCAGAAAAATATCGCATCGGAATACTCAAAAGCCGGTTCGTTGTTGCACCTACGTTTAGTACGCGCAAAGGTGAAAACCGGGAAGATGTTTTGTTTCGGGCGACCGGTGAGGTAGAAACACAGCCGGCTTACAGTATTACATTCCACACGGGTGAAAAAGGAACCGCAATTTTTGAACTATACCGATTTAGTGGAGAAGGTACGTTGTCTGATGACGAAAAAGAAAGTTTAACCCCCTTCCTAAATGTTCTTTTTGTTCATTTTGGCAGATTCCGCATGATCAATGCTGTCAAGCAGATGGGTATGGCGGATCTTTTGACCGGTCTACCGAATACGCGTGGTTTTATGGCGTATGTGCAGGAATTATTCCGTACAGGGGAATTGACACAGTACAATGGTTTTTATTTTAATTTGTCGCATTTCAGCCTGGTCAATAAGCGTTTCGGCGTCAAAGAGACTGACATGATTATTTACAGATATGCAGAAGAGCTTCGTACATTTTTACAGGACGGAGAATGTATCGCACGGCTTGGCGGAGATAATTTTGTGGCGCTGATGAAAAAGCCCCGCACTTATGAGTTCTTGGAACAAATTGCCGCGGTTAGAACGTACGGAACCATCGGTGATCAGGAATATACGGTAGTTGTCAGTGCGACTGCGGGGGTGTGTGAAATCGATGATTCCATAAAAGATGGCGGACATATTATTGACGATTGTGCTGTGGCGCTGCATACGGCGCGACATATTGAGAAGAAGCCGTTTGTTTTCTCTTCCGAGCAGATAAAAGAGCGGATTTATACGGAGAAAAAATGTGTGACAGATTTTGACAGGGCAATCAAACGTCGCGAGTTTAAAGCATATTATCAACCGAAGGTGCACACGGACAACTATGCGATTGTCGGTGCGGAGGCACTTGTCCGTTGGGAGAGGGACGGGCGCATGGTGTCGCCGGCGGAATTTATCCCGATTTACGAGCGTAACGGTATGATTTGTCAATTTGATTTTTATATGTTTGAGCAGGTTTGCATGGATATCAGGGATTGGCTTGACAGAGGCATCGAGCCGGTTTGTATTTCCATGAATTTTTCGCGTAAAAACCTTTCCAATCCGAATCTTGCGGATGATATTATGAAGGTGCTTGCAAAATATGAGCTGGACAGCAAATACATTGAAATTGAACTTACGGAAACGGTCGATGACGAGGAGACGGAAGAGGTCGTTTCTTTCATGCACGAGATGAAAAAGAGAAATGTTTCAATGTCGATTGATGACTTCGGAACCGGATATTCGTCGCTCAACCTTCTTCGTTCCTTCCCGGTTGATGTACTTAAGATTGACAAGAGTTTTATTGACACGCAGGAAGAAACGGACAGAATCGTCCTTTCCAATATCATCAATATGGCGAAGCAGCTCAATATGAGGGTTGTTGCAGAGGGTGTTGAGACACGCGGGCAGATGGAATATCTGCGACAAATGAATTGTAAAGTTGTGCAAGGCTACCTGTTTGACCGTCCGATTCCGCATGATGATTTCGAGCGTAAGATGGTAGCGCGGAAATATGAGATTGGAGAATAAAATTATGAAAAAAACAAACAACGCTTTTGCGGTTGTATTAATGACTGCAATTCTTGCATTTGCGTTGACAGGATGTGACAAATTGATGACGGTAATGCAGAATTTGACAGACGCAGAGAGGGCACAAAATATCGTGGATGCTTACGTTGCAGGAGATGCAGAGACGTTTAATTCTTATGTGGAACATGACAGCCGTATGGTTTACATGATGAATGGTGTTGCTGCTACGAATCCGGAGGCAATGCAGAAAGTTTACCAGAAAATTCACGAGCTGACAAAGACAGCAGAGATTACATTTACAGATGATTCCTACACGGATGATGGTTACGCAACAGCAACCATCAAGACGGTGGACTTTACAAATGCACTTAATGAAGCAATGGGAAATGCTATTGCAGAAGGCGGAGATGTTTTTGCAGATATGCCTGGATGGATGATGGAAGCATTAAATACGGGAGGCGAACCGGTAGAACTTGAGGTAAAAATTCGCACGGGCTCGAACAATGATTTGCATGAAAGCCATAGTGAGGAGTTTATGCAGGCATTGACCGGTGGATTTTATAATTGTATTATGTGGGAAATGACGACATGTAAAATGGATGATGACGGCAGCCAAAATATGTACTTGATCTCAAATTATGATGCGATCAAGATTTCTTTGGATGAGTACTTCCTTTCAGATGAAGGAGTCGAGATTACAGAGGAAGAGGCGAATAAGATACTTGCGCAGTTCAATCATGAGTACGCGGATTTGGACGGACTTGTAAGCGGTGGACAGAAATTGGAAGGTGGAATGCGCCTCTATCTGATTGTAAACTATGATATGGCAAGTTCCTATACATTACAGAGACTTGGCTTAACATCGGGAGGATACGCAGATTATATTAGTTTATCATCCACGATTTCCGGGTTTGTGGATGATGGTTATACGTGTGCGACAACTGATTTTGGTTCCGGAGTTATGGAGCAAAAAGCGGAAGAATTTACAGAAAAATAATAAATATGGAAAGAAATGGAAAACCTCTTGTCAGAGCGCAGCAGCTTGATGAGAGGTTTTTAGGTGTGTACTGAAATATAACTGGACGAATTTTCTTACAAAGTATACACTAAAAGCAGTTAAAAAACGAAAACAAAATTATCTTTTTATACAAAAGGAGAATTCAACATGGAAAATTATACAAGCATCAGCAAACAGGATGTCGATAAAGCGGTGGAGATTGCGCGTAATATCCGCGGTTATTATTTCACAAAAATGGTGGGACAGAACAGACTTTGCACGTCACTTCTAGTTTCCATCATGTGTAACGGGCATATTTTGCTGGAGTCGGTTCCGGGACTTGCGAAGACAACGGCGGCCAAGACGATGACGGAGGCGGTAAACGGTTCGTTTTCCAGAATTCAGTGTACGCCGGATTTGCTTCCGAGTGATATTACCGGAACACAGATTTTGAACTATTCGACCAATTCGTTTGAGACGAAACTAGGACCGGTTTACGCGAACTTTGTTCTCCTTGATGAAATTAACCGTTCCAGCGCCAAGACGCAGAGTGCGATGCTTGAAGTGATGCAGGAGCACCAGGTAACCATCGGCGGAGAAATGTATCAAATGCCGGAGGTGTTTACCGTGATTGCGACGCAGAATCCGATTGAGCAGGAGGGAACTTATCTGCTCGCGGAGGCTCAGCTTGACCGATTTTTAATGAAAGAAAAACTCATCTATCCGTCCGCGGAAGAGGAGATGGAAATTTTAAACCGTATCGAAAGTCAGGTGTTTGCAACAGCACAGGCTGTGGCGAGCATTGAAGATGTGCGTTTCTTGCAGGAACTGGTGAAAAAAGTTTATCTGGATGACTCGATTAAAAGATATATTGTAGAGATTGTGAATGCAACGCGTTATCCGGAAAAATACATAGGACCGGGACTTGCGCAGTATATCACGCTCGGCGCCAGCACCCGAGGTGCGATTGCTCTTATGGAGGTAGCCAAGGCTATCGCAATTCTTTCAGGGAGAGATTACGTGGTGCCGGAGGATGTAAAAGCGATGGTCCACAGCGTTTTGAGACATAGAATTGCGCTGAATTACGCAGCGGTTGCAGATGGAGTGAGTGAAGAAAAAATTATCGAAGCAATCATAGGAGCGATACCGACGCCATGATGAAATATATTACCAAAATCAGGGCAAAAGTGAATATTCATGCAAGTAAAAAAACAAGTTCCCTTTTCGATGGTTCGTATAAATCAATTTATTCCGGCAATGGATTTGATTTTGAAAACTTAAGGGAATATATCCCGGGTGACAATATAAGGGATATCGACTGGAAAGCGTCTTCCCGGAGCAGGAACATACTTGTCAAACGCTATATCGCGGAGCGAAAACACAATGTTCTGCTTGTTTTTGATGCGGGGAAAAAGATGAGTGCGGACTCTGAGTCGGGACAGAACAAGAAGGAAGTCGCTCTCTATGCAGGAGGTACTTTGGGCTATCTTGCAGGAAAAAACGGCGACCAGATCGGGGCAATATACTGTTCGGAAGGTAAGGTAAATTATTATCCTCTTCGAGCGGGACTGAATCATCTGGAACATATCCTTACGATGTATGACAGGCAGGAGTTAGCCGGGGGTAACGATGACTTAGAGAAAAGCTTGTCCTACATTGTAAAAAACATCAACAAAAAGATGATTGTTCTGGTCATCACAGATATGGCAGGAATTCATGGTATCAGTGAGGATATGTTAAAGAAATTGGCCGGGGTGAATGATGTGCTTTTTGTCAGTATCAGTGATGCGAAACTTACAGGAGGAAAGGCGTACGATATTGAGAGAACAACCTATCTTCCGGAATTTATATCCGGGGATAAAAAGTTACAGAAGATAGAGCAGGAAACGAGAGAGAGAGTCCTCGAAGAAAATGAGAAAAAACTGGCCAAGTACCAAATTGTCTGCACACATGTCGATAGTGAAGATGAATTGGGAGATAAGATAATAGAATTGTTGGAGAGGCATAGATATGCAGGTAACCGTTGAATTACAGGATAATTATTCATATGCACCGATATTTTTGCTCGTTGCAATAACACTTGTGGGTATTGCCTTACTCATTTTATGGGCGATGCGTCAAAGGAGTGAAAAAAAGGTTCCGGTTACCGGACCTGTGCAGACAGTATCGCAGCGGCCGGCACCGGGCACGAAAGAGAAATATGACCGGATGCTGGCAGAACTGGTACAAAAGTTTACAGCGCAGCAGATTTCCGAGCGTCAGGCTTATCAGAAACTAAGCAAAACCGTGCGACAGTTTGTGTTTGAGATGACGGGAATTAAGGTGCAGAATTATACGTTGCAGGAGATTCGCGCAGTTAATATGCCACAGCTTACTGCGCTGATTGAGGAATGCTATGATCCGGAGTTTGCTTCGGACAACCAGTCGGAGTTTATGGAAACGGTGAATAAGGCAAGAAAGGTAATAAGAGAATGGATTTAGCTTTTCCGCTTGCGCTCTATCTCGGAATACCGGCGGCGATTGTATTGCTTTTTTTTAGAAAGAAGAAAAAGCAGGAGTTTGTCGAGGGTAACAAGGTGGCAAATGCAGGCTTTCTTGAGGGAACTGAATATTATAAAAAACTCCGGCGAAAATACAAGGTTTTTCGCATGATGGCGCTGGTGGGTTTATGGCTTTCGATTATTGCGGGAATTGTGCTTCTTGCAAGACCGGCCAAGATGCAGACAATTCATCCGCAGCTTCATAACCGTGATATCTTTTTGTGTATCGATGTTTCCAATTCTGTTGACGAACTGAATCTCGATATTTGCAGAGAACTAAAAAAAGTCGTGAAAGAGCTCGATGGAGAACGCTTTGGGATTACGATTTTTAATGGTCAGGCAGCGCTGCTTGTTCCGCTGACGAATGATTATGACTATGTGCTGAAATCACTTGATAAACTTGAAATGTCATTCAGAAACAGTCTCGGTGAAATTCCGGAAGAGCTGGCATATGTCGACGGCGAGAAAATTACATATTATTACAAGCATATGGGAACGCTTTCAGATTATGGAAGTTCCTTTATCGGTGATGGGCTTGCATCATGTCTTTATAATTTTCCGGATTTAAAGGAAAATGATGAACGCTCCAGACTGATTATTTTTACGACGGACAACGAATTGAACGGAACACCTTTTGTCACGCTGGACGAGGCGACATCACTTTGTGCGAAAAATGACGTGAGAGTGTATGGTGTCGTTCCGGAAAATGTTGCGGACGGAGCAGCGTTTAAAAGTGCGGTGGAGAGTACGGGAGGAGGTTACTATCAGGTAACTTCGACGAAGGTTTTTGACAAACTTCTTGAAGATATTCGTTTGACAGACACTTCGGTCATGGAGGATGTCAAAACACTTGTAATCGACAAACCGCAGGCGGCGTTCATTTGTATGCTTGTATTTATGGGAGTGTATTTTATTTGCAGTAGAAAGGTTAGGTTATGATAATCAATCCGATCATTCCTGTCTGGTTGATGGGGATTTTGTGTATCGTGTTTCTTTTCATGAAGAGAAAAGGAACGTTTAATTACATAAGGCAGATTTTCATTATTGCATTGCTTTTTGTTATCAATCTGAGGGTTATGGTAGGAAACGGTGAGGCACAGACAGTGATGGCCGAGGCAGATATTTTGTTTGTCGTGGATAACACTATCAGTATGTTTGCGGAGGATTACAATGGTTCAGGGCGCAGAATGGATGCGGTCAGGGAAGATTGCGGATACATTCTGGAACAGTTACCCGGAGCTTCCTATTCGGTGGTTTCTTTTGGGAATTCCGTGCAGTCGCTGACGCCGTATACCACGGATGTGTCGATTACGGAGCAGGCGATGGATTCTCTGAAGGGGCAGGCGACGCTGTATGCGACAGGAACTTCGCTGAACAATGTTTTAAAAGAGCTTCCTGATATTTTGGATGATGCGCGGGATAACTATCAGGTTGTTTTCTTTATCAGTGATGGCGAGATTACGAGTGATGAGTCTCTAAAAAATGTATCCGGAATAGACAAATATATTGATGCGGGAGCAGTGCTCGGTTATGGCACGGAGCGCGGAGGTCCGATGCGGGCGGTTGCATTTATCGGTTCGGAAGATGCGCCGGAGTACATCACATATTATGATGACGATTTTGAGGAACAGAATGCAGTTTCCAAGATAGATGAGGACAACCTCCGGAGCATTGCTGACAATCTCGGTCTGGATTATGTCCATATGAAAGAGCAATCGGAGATTGATAGGTGTCTTCAACAGGTAAAACAGGGAATTGAATCGGCACCGAAGATTGCTGAGAGAGATACGCTGGAAGGCTATTCGGATACGTATTATTGGTTTGTGATTCCGCTGCTTATATTGCTTGGTATTGATTTTATATATTACAGGAAAAGGAATGTTATCTGAGAAAGGATAGAAAATAAACGTGAAAAGAAAGTTTGTCGCGGCTATTTGCATAGTGAGTTTGCTTGTCGGCTGTGTTTGTATCTACAACCGGTATTTTGCGTATATTGCGGAATATAACATGGGGAATTCCGACTACCGCAACGACAGCTATAATGGCGCGATTGCGTGGTACAATAAGGCCTTGGAGAGAAATTTGCCGGAAGAAAAGGAATGCAGCATACGGATTAACAAGGCACTTGCGTATGTCGGACTTTTAGGGGAGGGGTATGACAGCCCGGATCGGATTGCAGATTCTGTTTCTTTGCTGGAAATTGCGCGTGATACGTTGCTTACGGACAACTGTGCTACGGAAGAGGGAACCGGTCACAGTGAAAAAGCAGAGCAACTCAAGGAAGAGATAGAGCGTATGCTGGAAGAATTACAGAAGAAACAGGGAAGTGGCGGCGAAGGTGAGGAAGAACAGGCAGATCCGGAAGAGGGGGATACCGAGGAAGCAGATGCTAAAGAGCAGAATATCCGGCAGGAAATCGAGCGTATGCAGGAAAATGCGTATCAGGACAGACAGGAAGAAGAACAGTTCATGCAGGAATTTGATATGGAAATAAATTTTGATTATGAAGGAGATATATGGTAAAAGGAATTGCGATATATTTCGAAAGAATCTATAATGATAAATGGGGAAAAACAAAACGGAGGGCCTATGAAATATAAATTGGAAGCAGCCTGCGGATGCAATATCGGTCGTGTCCGGGGGAACAACGAAGATAATTTTTACTTTAATAAGAGGGTATTACCTCAGGAGAACGGCGGTTTGGGGAATACGTTGTACTTGAAGAGTCATACCATCAAAGACACAGACATTTTCGGGGTGTTTGACGGTATGGGAGGTGAAGAGAACGGACAGGTGGCTTCGTTCCTGGCAGCGGATTCCTTTCGGGATTATTGTGACAATAAAAAGAATTATTCACTGCCTTATGATGTGTTCATGAAGCATGTCGTGATGCGAATGAATGATGCTGTGTGTGAAGAATCGGCAAAGGGCGGCGGAAGTATGGGAACGACCGCGGCAATTCTCCGGTTTGACGGGGAAGAGGCGTATGTGTGCAATGTCGGAGACAGCAGAATTTTTTGTCTTCGGGGGGACAAACTGTTTCAGATTTCGAAAGACCATACGGATGAGAAATTCCTTCGGATGCAAGGGATTACCAATCGTAAGCCGAGGCTAACTCAGAACATCGGTGTTTCGCCGGAAGAAATGGTGATTGAGCCGCACATACAAAGATACAGACTGGATAAAGGCATTCAGTTCTTGATTTGCAGTGACGGGCTGACAGATATGGTGTCGCAGGAGGATATTTTTGCCATGATGAGTGAGGGATTATCGACGGCAGCACTTGTCGAAAAGCTGATTGCGACAGCACTGGCTAACGGTGGAAAAGACAACACAACGGTAATTGCCGTAAAGATACAGTAAAAGGGATAAAAAAGGAGAAACCACATGCAGGAGATAAATACATGGCCGGGCTGGGAAAGTGTTCGGCAGATAGGAAGCGGAAGTTTCGGCAAAGTATATGAGATACAGAGGGAAGAATTCGGAAAGACATATAAAGCGGCTTTGAAGGTAATTACGATTCCGCAGAATGAATCGGAATTGGAAAACGCTTATGATGAGGGAATGGATGAAAAGAGCGTGACGGACTATTTTCGTGGGTTTGTAGAGAGCATCACGGATGAGTTTGCGCTTATGTCTCAGATGAAAGGATATACGAATATCGTGTCCTATGAGGATCATATAGTAATTCCGCACGAAGGCAGAGTGGGATGGGATATTTTGATTCGAATGGAGCTTCTTACACCGATTCAGAAATGGTGTAAAGATAATCCTCTTTCTGAGAGTGATGTGATTAAGCTTGGATGTGACATTTGCCGCGCGCTTGAAATCTGTCAGCGCAAGAATATTATTCACAGAGATATCAAGCCGGAAAACATTTTTGTGAATGAATTTGGAGACTATAAATTGGGAGATTTTGGAATTGCCAGAACGGTGGAGAAAACGATGTCCAATCTTTCCAAGAAAGGTACCTACAGTTACATGGCGCCGGAAGTATATCTGGGTAAAAATTATGGTACAACCGCGGATATTTATTCTTTGGGAACAGTATTATATCGTTTTTTAAACGAAAACCGTACGCCGTTTCTTCCGCTTGGTGTGATTAAATTTACGGATAAAGAGGAAGCACTCACGAAACGAATGAGTGGACTTCCGGTACCTTCGCCTGCGCATGGAAGTGAAAAGCTTAAAGCAGTAGTTCTTAAATCAATTGCGTTTGATCCGAAAGAACGTTACCGGTCGGCAACGGAATTTTTACATGCACTTGAAGATTGTGTCGTGAAAGAAGAGACCGTTAAGGAAAAAACAGACGTTCTTTCCATGTCTGACATGAAACAGGATTCTTTTGTTGCGGAGGAGGAGAAAGAAACGACCGTTTATGGTGTCGAACCGGTTTCACAGTCGCTCCCGCGGCCGGAAAATGGTGTGGAAGAAGATGAAGAAGGAACGATGATTCTTGCGGGAGGAAATAAACCGAAACCACAAGTGTCAAAACATGTAGCACCGGCCTATGTTCCGCTGACACCCGTAGTAAATGTGGCTCCACAGCCAAAACCGGAGCCGGTAGTTGAACCGAAGGTGCAACCTAAAGTATCGCAGCCGCTTCCGCAGCAGGCTGCGTTGCCTGAGGAGACAAGTACATTACTTCTTAGTTCGTCCGGTGGGCCGAGACGACAGGAAAGTAAGCCGGTGGTAACACCTGTGGTTCAAAACAAAAATATTGGCGTCAAACCTAAGGATGCAGATAAAGAAAAGGATGTGAAAGCAGATCAGGAGTTTGAGGAATACCTTTATGAGAAGAGAGTTGCCCAGGCAAAGAAAAAGAAGAGAATTACCAGCATCTGCATAGCAGTTGCAGTAATTCTGATTATTGGAAGTGTGATTCTCCTCGCATCGAGACCGTCAAAACAAAAAGCGGTGGAAACAGCATCAACGAAAGAGACTACCGAAGAGAAAAAGACAACAGAGAAGAAGGAGACGGCAAAAGGTTCCGGCGATAAGAACAAGAGAGGATCCGCGCTGAAAGGAGAACTCCAAGTCTATTACCCGACAGATGTTATGGTTATAGGGGATCAGTTTGAGTGCGCTGTTTTTGTAGGAAACAACTATGTGATAAACAGTGTTAAGTATGTAAGCTGGAGTTCGAGTGATAAATCAGTTGTAAAAGTAGAGGATGGAGTTGTTCTTGCTGTTTCGCCGGGAGAGGCAAAAGTTACCTGTACATATGACGATAGAAAGTATTCATTTGATATTATAGTGGCTGCGGTAGATACTCCAAGTACTGTGAAAATTACCGCTGATTGCGATCAGGTCAGTCTTTCAAGAGGTGAAAGCAAGACGATTACGTTAAATGTAGAGGGGGGATATCCGGGAGAGTCAGGAGTATATGCATATTCTTTGAGTGAAAGATATACGACGTTTGAATGGGCTGAGTGGAATGGAGATTATGTCTCTTTGAAATTACAGGCTCACCCCGATATGAATGACGATACAGACCTGATAGTTTTGTATTACTACAAAGATGGAGATGTTCTACGTGTAGCAGGTAAGACGGTGATAAATCTCAAGGTGAATTAGAAGCAATAGGTAATTACAAGAGTAAGAGTATACCAAAAAATCTATAGAGGATATCTCGCCAATCATTTCTTGGTTGGAGAGATATCCTCTTTTTATCATACATTCTCCTCCCTAGTCATTAATCCCAACAAACGTGTCGTTCGTCCATATTTCATGCATATCGTTTAATCTGTGATAACCTAATCTCAACAGGAACATACACACAATATGAGTGCGGAGGTATCGATGGATAAGAGTATTGTTATGCTTTTGATGGGAGTAATCATAATGATGTTTCCTTTTTGGGATATGCTGAGTCGGATAAGGCAGGAAAAGAAAATATCCGGCTTGATTGTGGATGAAATGACGGTCAAATACGGATTGAAGGTGCGGATAATCCATTTGCAGATGCAAACACAGAAAGAAACATATGCAAACGGATGGTATTGTGCAATCGTAGAAAGCGATGGGAAACGCTTCAACGTATATGTCCGTAAAGAAGATGGAGCAGTAAAAGATGATTACAAGAGACATTTACTAAAATAGGAGATATCTTTTGTTAAAAGTGCACAAATAGCAGCAGGGTAATTGAAAAAATATCCACACTATTGTATAGTATATTATGTGGTTATTTGCCCTGATAGAAAGGTAGGAGAGCAAAATGCCGGAGTTTTCAATAAAGCCGGAAGTGATGAATGCACAGGCGAATATGAAACAGTTAGCGAAAAGCATGATAAAAGCCAGCTTTTCGGTGGATGATGTTTTAAATAATCTTGGTTATAAAATCAGTTCAAGTGCGGCGATTCGTGCAAGGCTTGATGTTATTTCGCAGGATATGTGTGAGCATAGCAAGGGGCTTGATCACATGGGAGATGCCTTAAAAGATGCGATGGACAGATACAAGGTTGCGGAACAAAGAGCATATTCCAACGCAGGAGGGAAAGGCTCGGCAATCGGAGCTGCATGGAGCCGCTATGTTTCCGGCGGTGAAGCCGACGAGAAATCGACTTCGGATGTCAAAAAAGGAGATGAGAAAGACGGCGATTTCAAATGGTCTGATTTGGGACATGTCGTGTTAAAAGGATTTGGTCCGATTGGCGGTCTGATTAGTACGGTGGGTAAATTTGTTACCGGAGATAAAGGTAAGACCGCGACTTGGGGAAGTTTCGTCAGCGGTCTTATGAAGGGCGGAGAAAAGATAACTAAGCTCATTAAGACGAGCGATAAAAAAGTATCTGCAAAATGGGCGGAGGCATTTGGTTTTGATATCAAAAAATTTGATAAGAAACCGTTTGCGCAGCATTGGGATGACCAGATAGGAAAGGTGACTCCGATTTCTGCAGCAGCTTCCTTTGTTTCGTCGGCATTTGAAAATTATGATGAATTCAAGGAAAGTAAAGACTGGGAAAGAATGGCGAAGGAAACGGTTGTTGAAACCGTAGTTGATATCGGTAAAGGAGCGCTTATCGGAGCCGGGGTTGCAGCGGCAGCGGCGGCAGCAGGTGTTGCGCTTCCGGCGGTAGCAGTCGGAGTGGTGACGGCCGGAGTTGCTTGGGGCGCAGATTATCTGTGTAAAAAATTCACAGGCAAAAAAGTAAATGATGCAGTCGGTGATTTGATTATAGATACGGCAGAAAAGATAAGCAGTGCCAAGAAAAAAGTCAAGAAAGCAGTCGCAAACAAACTAAAAGCAGCTTGGAGCAAGCTATCCTTTGCCTGACAAAAGCAGAGAGTCTGAATACATAAATAGTTAATAAGCGGGAGGAACAGAAATGGAAATAAAAGATTTATTACCTATCGGAAGTGTTGTAACGCTCGAAGAAGGAAAGAAAAAACTTATGATTTTCGGAGTAAAACAGACCAATGAGGAAGATGGTACGGAGTACGATTACCTTAGTGTGATGTATCCGGAAGGAAATATGGGTGGAGAAACACAGTTTCTTTTTAATCATGAAGATATTTTTGAGGTCGTTTTCAAGGGATATGAAGATGATGAGAGAACAGAGTTTTTAGGACATCTTGCAGATTTTTATAATAACAGATAGGAGCTATAGTTATGCCGAAAAGTGTATGGATTATCCTGGGCATTGTTGCTGCCATAGCATTAGTGGTGGTCATGAGGATTTTATCGAAAAAGAGAGCACGGAGACGTGAAATGGAGATTCAGGCCAGCGACAAGCTGAGAGAGGAAGCTTTGGACCGAATCATATTAAACAGTCAGGGAGCCTCGCGCCAGAGTGAGGTATACTCTGCGAAGCCATTTGAGGTAAATTACGACTCTAAAATGGTGGAAAAACAGCCTTCCGTTTTATCGGGTGTAAAGCTTGGTTCGTCGCTTATGGTTCAAATTGTTGAAAACAGCGAATTATCCGCCAGAAAGTATATGTTTGATCCGAAGCAGGGGATTCGTATCGGCAGCAGGCAGGGCATGAACAATATTGTTATTTCTTCGCAGGAAGTCGATGAGGTACAATGTGAGATTTTGGAGCATAAGGGACAAATTCTCATTCGAAATGTCGGACGTTCAGGCCGGGTAATTTTAGAAAGAGGGAAAAATCGGGCCTATGTGGAGCAAAATCTTCTCGAAATGAAATCGGGCGATGCGATTTTTATAGCAAACATGGTGTATAGAGTTAATTTTGTAAAAGCAAATTAGTTGAAACAGGGGTAGCAAAAGATGAGTTATATATTATCTGTATACAGTACAAAAGCATTCAAAGAGTATTTATTGCCGGCAATTGATAACGCGGATTACAGCCTTACATTGCCGAAAGAACTTTTCAGCATCTCGGAAGATATCGAGATTCCGATGGAAATTATAGCCGGGGAGTGGAAGATTAAAAAAGGCGGAAGTTTTGAAGCTTTTTATACGATATCAAATGAAAGCTGTATCGGAAATGTCTTGCGCAATGAGGATATTATTTCTCTTGTGTCACGTCGTGGGGAACAGATCTCTGTCGTTGTCAAAGAAACCAATCAGTCCTTTGTGGTGTACGAAAAATATAGTTTGGTCGGTGTGAATGAGATTACCATCGGAAAAAGCCCGAACAATATGTTTAGCTACTCCTCACTCAACCTCATTTCCAGGGAACATGCAAAAATTGTTAATCGCGGGACGCACTATGTCGTGGAAGATACAAGTGCCAACGGTGTATTTGTCAATTCAAAGCGGGTGGCCGGTTCGCGTCAGCTTTCCTATGGCGATTGCATTGACATATTCGGACTTAGAATTGTGTTCTTTGGTATTTTTATTGCGGTTAACACGATGAACGAAGGTCTTACCGTGCAGCCGGATGCGTTGACGGTTTTCAATCCTATATATCCGCAGGAGGAAGTTTCCCGCACTGCTAAAAAGATGGTAAAGATATTCCATCGTTCACCGAGAAATATTCCGAAGATTGAAAAAGATAAAGTAGAAATTGAAGCACCGCCGAATCCGAAAGAGTTGCATGTGCAGCCTACGATGCTGGCGATTGGACCATCACTTACGATGGCGCTTCCGATGCTTATGGGTTGTGCGCTTTCTATTTACAGTTCCCGAATGTCAGGCGGAGCATCCAGTGCTTTTATGTACACAGGTATTGTGACAGCTGTCGGTTCGGCAATTGTCGGTACGGTTTGGTCGATTGTCAATATGAAACATGCCAAAAAGACGAATAGAGAAGATGAGCTGAAGCGTTTTGAAGCGTACAGTGAATATCTGATTAATTGTGCAAATGAAATTAAGGCAAAGTATGAGAACAATACGAGAGCCATGCATGAATTGTATCAGACTTCGGAAGTGTGTTGTACTTACAACGAAAAGTCTATCGGTCTGTGGAACAGAAACAGCAGACATGAGGATTTTCTGGCGCAGCGATTAGGTATAGGCGATATACCTTTCCAGGTGGAAGTAGATATTCCGAAAGAGCGTTTTAATCTGATTAACGATTCTCTTGCCGGGAAACCGAAGATGATCAAAGAGAGTTATAAGATGCTTCACGATGTTCCGATTTGTGTGGAGCTTAATGACCATAAACTGATTGGTGTTATCGGTGGAGAAAAGAAGGTCGGATGCTATTCGGTAATTCATAATATTGTCTCCCAGATTGCTGCAAACAACTGCTATACAGACGTCAAAATGGCGTTTATTTATGACGAGTCACAAAGTGAAAACAGCAGGAATTGGGGATTTGCGAAATGGCTTCCGCACGTGTGGGCGGAGGACAAAAAAGTCCGCTATGTCGCAGGAAATAAAACAGAAGCCAGTGATGTTTTTTATGAGATTACCAAAGTGCTCCGTATACGTGCGGATGAAAAGAAGTCTTATTCGAACAACCGCGAGATTGAGAAACCGTATTATGTGCTGTTTCTCGAAAATCCTGACATGCTTGAGGGAGAGCTTATTTCCAAATATATTTTTGACACGGATAACAACTGCGGCATTACAACTATCATGATGGTAAGTGATTATGAAGAATTGCCAAATGCCTGCGAATATATCATTGAGAATACATACAATTATCGCGGTATGTACGATGTGTCAAAGGGCAGTGATGCAAGAACTGAGATTCAGTTTGATTTGATTTCGGCAGTTCAGCTTGAGGCTTTTGCCAGAAGATTATCCTCTATCGAGGTAAATGAAATTGAGACCGGCGGAGATATTCCGAATGTTCTTACTTTCTTTGACATGTACGGAATCAATCGTCTCGAAGAACTTAACGTTATGGAGAGATGGCGCAAGAACAGAACCTACGACAGCATTAAGGCTCTCGTTGGACAAAAAGCCGGAGGCGCAGAATGTTATCTTGATGTGCATGAAAAATATCATGGTCCGCATGGTCTTGTAGCAGGTACGACAGGTTCAGGTAAGAGTGAAACATTGCAGACATATATGCTCTCTTTGGCACTGAACTACAGTCCGGACGATATCGGGTTCTTTGTTATCGACTACAAAGGCGGCGGTATGGCGAACCTGTTTGACGGACTGCCACATATGATTGGTCAGATTTCCAACTTGTCCGGTAATCAGGTGCATCGTGCGATGGTTTCCATTAAAAGTGAGAATCTGCGCAGACAGAGAATTTTCAATGAGCATGGTGTAAACAATATTAATCTCTACACCAGACTTTACAAAAACAATGAGGCGAGCATTCCGGTTCCGCATATGTTCATTATCATCGACGAGTTTGCGGAACTGAAGCGCGAGGAACCTGACTTCATGCGCGAACTTATCAGCGTGGCACAGGTCGGACGAAGCCTTGGTGTACACCTGATTCTTGCAACACAGAAACCGAGCGGTACAGTAGATGACAATATCTGGAGTAACTCCAAATTCCGTCTGTGTCTGCGTGTGCAGGACAGACAGGACAGTGCGGATATGCTTCACAGACCGGATGCTGCGTATATTACCCAGGCCGGACGCTGTTATCTTCAGGTTGGTAATGATGAGTTGTTTGAATTGTTCCAGTCTGCGTGGAGTGGTGCTACTTATGATGAAGAGGCAGGAAGCGAACAGCTTAATATTGCCAAAATGCTTTCTGATAACGGAAAAGCAGCTCTTGTGGGAAGTCACGCGCAGCTGAAACAGAAAGAGAGAATTAAAAATCAGTGGATTACGCAGCTCGTGCAGATTCTTGATGAGGGTGTGAAGAATCTCGAATGTGAAATTTTGGATTGTAAAAATGACAATGGCCTGACAAATGCGCTTGTACAAGAGTTTTACAAGATAGTTGTAACAAAAGGTATTGAGTACGCAGAGTCAGACTATAACTATCACCGTGTACAGGATTTAATTGCGGTTTACATGGAAGCAGTAGAGGTGCAGGAAGGAAGATTTGATTCTTTCTCAGAAGCGGCGTCAGCAATTACAACGCTTGCGATTTCTATGGGTAAAAAGCTCCCGGAAATGAAAGAAAAGACTCAGCTCGATGCAGTGGTAGAATATCTTGCAAAGATTGCAGAACAGAACGGATATGTGCATAATCTGCAACTTTGGTTACCGGTATTACCGACGGAATTGTATCTGGATGAACTTAGCGGATATGAAAAATACAGCTTTGACGGAAATTCATGGCCGGAGGCACCGAAACGGTTTACACTTGATACAATTATCGGTCTCTATGATGACCCTGTAAATCAGGCGCAGCAGCCGATTACACTCGATCTTGCACAGGACGGTAACCATGCAATTATCGGTACGGTAGTAAGCGGAAAGAGTACATTCCTTATGACGTATTTGTATTCGCTTGTCAACCGCTACACACCGGAGGCTGTCAATCTTTATATTTTAGATTACAGCAGCAAGATGCTTGGCGCCTTGGAAGATTTGGCACATGTCGGCGGTGTCATGTATGAGAATGATAACGAAAAAGTATCTAAATTCTTCACCATGATGGAAAATATTTTGGCTGAAAGAAAGAAAATGTTCAAGGGTGGTAACTACAGTCAGTATATTCAGGCAAACGGACTTGTGGTTCCTGCGATTGTTATCGCGATTGACAATATGGCAGCCTTCAGAGCCAAAACCAATAATGTATACGAAGATTTGATGATGACACTGTTAAAAGAAGGTGTCGGTTATGGTATTTACATGATTGTAACGGCAGCAGGATTCAGTTTGAATGAAATTCCCGGAAGAATGGGCGATAACTTCCGTTCGGTTATCTGTTTGGAAATGAACGATAAGTTTGCATATTCGGATGCACTCAGAACGATGCATTTGGATGTTCTTCCGGAAGAAAATGTCAAAGGAAGAGGTCTTGCAAAAGTCGGTGACGCGATACTTGAGTTCCAGACAGCGCTCTGTGTACAGGCAGAGGATGATTATAAGCGTGGTGAATTAATCAAAGAAAGCTGTCGCAGAATGAATGCAGCCTGGACCGGTAAGAGAGCGAAAGCAATTCCTGAAATTCCGGAAAAACCGGTATGGAACGAATATTGTGAATTGGATGATGTTCAGAGTATGCTGGAAACAGGTGAAAAATTACCGGTTGGTTACGACAAGCGTAATGCTTCCGTTTACGGTATCGATCTTCGTAAGGTTTATTGCTACGTTGTTTCCGGAAAAACCAGAACGGGTAAAACGAATGCACTTCGCGTCATGACCATGTCAGCTGCTGCTATGGGAGGACAGATTACGATTATCGATTTCGGCGGTGAACTTAAAGGTGTTGCCGAAGCTGTAGGTGCGCAGTACATAGATACAACGCAGAAGATGTTTGATTTCTTTATGGAAATATCACCGGATTTCAGAGAGCGTAATGTCATGAAGAGACAGTGTATTGCCGATGGAATGTCAGATGAAGAACTGTTTGAGCGTATGCAGCAGTTCAAGAAGAGATTCATTATAGTAAATGACCTTCCTGAGTTTGTTTCGAAAGTACATAATCCGGGAGAAGGAGTTGGGGATATGGCTCCGTTCCTTTCTACGCTGCTTGAAAAGGGTGCAATGCACAATGTATTCTGGTTTGCTGCGTTCAATCAGGATGATGCGACGAAGGCAGCGGGATTTGCAATATACAATCTGTTTACAAAGTATAGAACGGGTATGCATTTCGGAGGTAATGTATCGGCGCAGAGATTGCTTCCTTTCGATCATGTTCCGTACATTGAGCAGGGCAAGAGTCAGAAACCGGGTATTGCCATGTTACCGACACAAGATGAACAGCAGACAACAATGGTAGTATTGCCATTATATTGATTGGAGAACAGAAATGGTATCAATGGTTGTAGTTGATGCAAATAAAAAAGAGATAGTTTCTGTGAAAGATACAATTAAAGATGTAGCAGCCAGATTGACAGAAGATGAGTGGAAGATAGAAATGCTCGGTTTTTCTTCTGAGGAGATGGGATTTTTTCAGTCCCATCCCCTGGTTGATATGTGTTGCTATGATATTCTTCCGGATGGATCGCTGGAATATCTGACAAAACTACGCAGGGAATACTCAAATATGGGGTTAATGCTGATTGCGGATGCAACCGTGTCTCCTCTTGTTTATCTTAAGCCGGGGATTCGAGCAGATTCATTGCTGATGAGGCCTTTTCACAAAGATGTACTTCGCAGCACAATGGAAGAGTTTGTGTCTGCGTATCTCAGTACAGTAGACAGTCAGGACGGAGTGTCGTCGTTTGTGATTGACAGCAAAGAGGGTAAAATCAACATTCCGTATTCGGATATCTATTACTTTGAAGCCCGGGAGAAGAAAATTTTCGCCCGCACATTGAATGATGAATACGGTTTCTATGCAACGATGGAGCAGATGGAAGAAAAACTCCCGGATACTTTTATCCGGTGCCACAGAAGTTTTATTGTGAGCAAGAGCAAGATTAAAAAGATTATGCTGTCGCAGAATCTGATTGAGCTGTTGCAAGGGTTTGATGTTCCGTTGTCAAGAAGCTATAAACCGGTATTAAAGCAATTTGGAAAGTAGAACAGAGATGGATTTTGCAGGAAAAAGTATTTGCTTAACGAAAATGGAATTTGATATATTGGCTTCTGCCATGGGATTGCAAAAAATGGTTTGTTTTCAGGCGAAAGAAGAAGTCGAAATGACGGAAACTCCTCAGGAGAGGTATAACAGAAGTGTTTTTGCCTTACATAAAAGAGGAATTCTGATTCCGGATAAAGAGGGATTTCTGATTCAGGAGAGTGTGGAAGATATATTCCGGACGATAAAGGCGTGCAAAGTGATTTTGACGGCTGACAGCAATTTAGAGGAGGCATCGCAAGCGTGTTTATATTTTGATGATGAAACGGTTGTTACTGCTGTTCCGGGTACAAGAAAAGATGAGTACATAAAAATGTCTTGTTCCGATATACGGGGGTTTGGTAGAATAATAATGGAGAGAGGATTTCTCTTGGAAGAGATGCTCCCGGAAGGACTCAGAGAATTGCAGGCGGACGAAGAACTGTACGGAATCAGTACCGAGCAGCTTGAGAAGGCGAAAGATGTCGAGGAGTTGTTAGGGCTTCAGGGCGTCAAAACTGTTTTTACTATTTATCAAGGGGAGAAACGGTCTTTTGTAGGTATCATCGGACAACCGTTGCAGGACAAGATATTTATAAAAGAAGACAAAGAAGTTGCGATAAAGACATATTCGATACGAGTATTGGAAGAAACATTAGAAAATTACTATTTATAATAAGAAAGCGGGGACACAGAAATGATTTTGGTAGATATTTTTGTTCCGAGTGTGGATAAGACATACGATTTCCAGCTGAATGAAAATGCTCCGATTCACACCGTGATAGAGGAAATCAGCGAGATGATAGGGCAGAAAGAGCGCTCCGGTGTTGTGGGAGATGTAAACAAGTTGCAATTATGCGACAGAGAGAGAAGATACGTTTTAGAAAAGGTAAAGACGTTGGCAGATTATGATATTTCAACCGGAAAAAGCTTGATTTTGATATAAAACAGGTCGTTCGGAAGGATGAATGTGCATTTTGTCAGAAATTTTATACGAATGTACATAGTCAGCTATAATGAAATTCATAAGGAAGGAGAACTACATGTTTAATGTGTTTGTATACCAGCTTGCATTAGCATGCGACAATCTACAGCAGATGGCTGACAAACAGAATAGAAAAATAATGGAAATAGAAGAAGTTGTCGGCGCGCTGGGGAGTCTCTCCGGGATGGAATCGGTAATAGCAAATCTTCAAGGCAAGAAGCAGGATTTGGAAGTGCAGCAGCAAAGTCTCCTGAGTATGTTGCAGGGGCTCCGAAAGATTACGAATGACTACAAAGAAACAGAAAACCGCATTTACAGTAACGGTGAGTACAGTCGTTATACGGCTCCGAGGGTTGATTATGTTGTGTGGGCTGCAGACATGTGGGAGCCGGAGAAAATGCAGAAGATTCCTATTAGGTCGAGAATAGATTGATTTTACAAATCAGTAGCGAAGAGGAGGTAAAAAAGTGAGTCAGGAAATAGCAGTAAATACGAGTACTTTAGCATCGGATACACAAGATTTGCAGACCCAGCTGGATGCAGTGAAAAGAAGTATGAATCAGATGTACGATGCAATGCAGACGCTGGATGCGATGTGGGACGGACCGGCAAACGATGCGTTCAGAGCACAGTTTTCAAAAGATCAGTCAGATATGGGAGACCTTTGTGAAACCATACAGAAGATTATTAATTGTATGACTTATGCAAAAGATGAATACAACACTTGTGAAAGAGATGTCAATGGAATCATCTCTTCCATAAGAGTCTGACATGGAGGATTACATATGAGCAGCATAGGAACAGCAACCATTAAGGTAAATACGGATATTTTGGAAGCGCAGGCGCAGGAAGTAAACAGACTTGTGTCAGATATGAAAAGTAAATTTTCCAATATGGAATCTGTGATTCGGAGAACAGAATACTATTGGATTGGCGAGGCGGGAAATTTACACCGCAAACTTTATAATGAGCAGAAAGATGAGATAGATGTGATGCTCAGAAGACTTTTAGAACATTCGACGGATCTTCGTACCATCGCAGGAACGTACAAAGCAGGTGAAGCGGCGAATGTCGCCAAAGCACAGGTGCTTGCTACGGATATCATAAGTTAAGGAGGTAGGACATGTCGAGCAGATCAACCATAGAATTTAATTTCACCAAAGCGAAGCAACAGGCAGATAAGTTGGATGCGATAGCGAATGATTTATCGAGAATGTCATCTTCCGATTTTGCAGGAATTATGCAGAACGTGTCAGCAAACTGGAAAGGTGAAAATGCTTCCGCATATCTTGCGAAGGGTTCCACGCTTCAGGGTAAGATGGATGTGACTGCAAAATCACTGAGAGGTGTGGCAGCGGATATCAGAGCGGCAGCTAAGAGGATTTACGATGCGGAGATGTTGGCATTGTCAATTGCAGAGTCAAGAACATATCACACGTAAAACAGGTCGTTGGTACCGAAAAACAGGTCAATGGTCAAAAAAAGAATCTTTTACAGCCGAGAGGTTGTAAACTATATATTAACAAAACAAATTAATACTTTTTAGGAGGAAAAAAGGATGGCAGAAATCAAAGTAACAGTATCAGAATTAAGAAGCAAAGCAGGAGAACTGAGAAACTTAAACAGTCAGTTCAAAACAAAAGTGGGAGAGTTAGAATCCGCTGAACAGAATCTTGCAAGTATGTGGGAAGGAGATGCTAAGACAGCATTCCATACAGCATTTACAAATGACAAGACACAGATGGACAATTTCTACAACTTAATGGAACAGTATATCATTACACTTGAGAATATTGCGACAGAATACGAAAATAAAGAGATGGCGAATGCACAGATTGCATCTACAAGAAGTTATTAATATTTAAACAGACTATAATCACTAATTTTTTATATGAAAAGGAGAAAATAATATGGCAAGCAGTATTTTAGTAACACCGGAGAAACTTATCACAACGGCACAGGAATTTTCACAGAAGGGGACACAGGTAAATACATTAACAAGAGAAATGCTTCAGATTGTAAATGCAATGAGCGCAGCATGGACAGGTGAGGCAAGTATGGCATATTCAAAACAGTTCAATGCTTTAGATGACGATATGACAAAGATGTATCGTATGATTACAGAGCATTCTACAGACCTTCAGGATATGGCAAGAGCATATCAGGATGCTGAAAAGACAAATATTCAGTCAGCAAATGCATTACCTAAAGACGTTATTTCGTAAATCAAAAAATAAACGGCCATGGGACTTTGGTCTCATGGCTGTTGAGGTGAAATATGGCAGATTTTTCAGTGAAAAGTGATGTCACAAAAGGTGGCATAAATGAATTGAATAAAATGTCCGGTGATTTACAGAGGATACAGTGGAGAATACAGGATGTAAAGAATAATCTCGGCCAGGTAGCTTCGATGAACGGAATCAGGGCCAGATTGAATACGCTCAGCTCTGATGTGAATGAACAGAGAAGCGGCGCAAAGAATATGGCCAGTGGCTTGAATCAGGCTATGAAGAGCTATGAGAAGACGGAAAAACGTATTTGCCTTAAAGGAAATATAAACGGACGTCTTCCGGATGTACTTTCATCATTGTTAAATTATACGGATAAGCAGCTGGATGGTTTGTTGGATCGCTTTAAGGATATTGCGGATTTCCTCAATAGATTCAAAGATGGTACATTCGGCGATAAGTCGTGGAAAGATCTCATTCTTTTTGCGATTGATGCTCCGGACATTATCAGTGATTGGGTAGACGGAATCAAAGACGACATCGTGGATGCGACAACATGGAAAGGCGAAGCGGATGCATCCTGGCAATACTGGGGCGCAGGCGTGGAAGGTGAGTACGGAAGTGCCGGAGTTGCATTTTTGGCAGCAAGTGCGTACGCGTCGGCAGAAGCCGGTCTTATGACGAAGGACGACGACGGAAATCTGATTTTTAATCCACACATTGATGCGCAGGCAGGAGCATCGTTTACAGTATTACAGGCAGATGCTCAGGCGAGTGTCGGGAATGAGATGCTGGGAGCAAATGGTAATGCATCTGTGACAGTTGGTAAGGTCAGCGGAGAAGCAGAGATGTCTGTCGGATTGTTCGATGAAGATGGAAATATTGATCCGAGACTTCATGCAGGCGTAAATGCGGAGGCAATCGCGGTTGAGGCGAAGGCGGAAGCAGGAGTCACGGTGCTCGGTACAGAGGCGAAAGTCGAAGCCGGTGTAAACGTCGGTATCGGTGCACATGCGGATGCGGGATATGAAGATGGAGTATTTTCTTTTTCTGTCGGAGCTTCTCTTGGAATTGGTGCAAGCGTTGCTTTTGAAGTTGATGTCGGCGGAACGATTGATGCAATCAAAGACTTTTCATTAAGTAAGCTGTTTGGTAAAAAGTAGATATGGAGGATAACAGAATGTTAGAAGGATTATTACCAATAGGATCTGTTGTATTATTAAAAAATAGCACAAAGAGAGTGATGATTATCGGTGTTTGTCAGGTTGGGGCCAATGATCCGACAAGAGTATGGGATTATGTCGGAGCACCATTTCCGGAAGGTTTTTTAGGACCGGACAAAACCTATTTGTTTGATGGAGAGCAGATTGAAAGAATTTATTCTGTAGGATATCAGGATGAGGAGCAGTTTGCCTTTAAGGTGAAGGCAGATGCGGCGATGGAGAATATTCGCAATAATACAGAAGCAGAAAACAAAGGGGAATAAATTCAAATGAAAAAAATAATAAAAACAATACTTCCTGCGTTGTTGTTAGTGCTGATGTTTAGTACAACCTGTTTTGCGGAAGAAGGATTAAAAGTTATGCAGGTACAGAATCCTGACGGCTTACCTTCTGTGTATGTAAAAGGGATTGACGGGGAGGTGACGGGTGCTGATGCAATGATTGGGAATGTCGAATGCCCAAGCGTTACACCTGTACCGGTAAATGAGGAAGATGTCTCAATCAGAACGTTGTTTTTGGTAGACAATTCGATTTCTATTCCGGAAGGAAAGCGCGATTTCATGAAGTCAATCATCGCGGAGATTATTGCAGGAAGAGATAAGGCAGAGGAGTTTGCGGTTGCGACATTTTCTGAAGAAATATCAATGATTGCAGAGTTTTCAAATGATTATTCTGCGCTCAAGTCGGCAGTAGACGGAATCGAATTTGCAGATCAGGAAACTTACTTGACAGATGTTCTTTATTCTTTGATTGCAGATGATAAGTTTAATGAAGATCCGGACAAGGTATATCGGAGAATTGTGATTTTCTCTGATGGTGTAGACAACAAATCTATCGGAATCACAACGGAAGAATTGAATGCATTGCTTGCAGAATCCGGGCTTCCGATTTATTCGGTAGGTATTTATAACAGCAGGCAGACAAATGCAGATGGTATTGAGAAGATGTTTTCTATCTCAAGACAGACGAATGCAGAGACGTTCCTGCTGGATGAAATTGAAAATGAATTAGAGGTTGTTAATAAGTTGGCGGAGGATAGAAATATCGTTCGCTTCGATGTCGTTCCGGAAGCTGAAGCGAAAGACGGAAGCAAGAAGTCAGTAACACTTAATATACATATGTCAAGCGGAGATACATCGGTAAATGTCGACAATGTCCGAATGGCACAGGAGGCACAGAAGGTGGAGGAACCGGCAGAGGAGCCGGAGGAAGAGTCTGTTATTTTCAAGCCGCAAAAAGAAGAGCCTGCTGAGGAAGAACAGAAGGATGATTCCGACAAGACAATGGCAATCGTATTTATCATAATTACTGCATTGGTTGTTGTGGTTATTCTTGTAGTGATTGTTCTTTTGATTGTGAATATGCTGAAGAAGAAACGTGAAGAAAATGAGTTTAGAGAAGTTGATCCGTTTGATGTTGTTTTGCCGCCTATAAGAAATGCTGTGGATTCAACAGAAGTCATGGGAGGCGCAACAAACAGCAAGCGTATAAGTAATGGTACGGTAATTATCATGGATGACAAGCGGAATTATAATATCACTCTGACGGATATTGCATCTCCGGCAAGAAGTTTTTCGCGTTCTATTAATGACCGTCTTATTATCGGAAGATCAAGTGCGAAAGCAGATATTTGTATAGATTATGATCAATCTGTATCATCCGCGCATTGTGCGATTGAACAGAGAAACAATAAGTTCTATCTGGTAGACTTGCAATCAAGTAACGGAACGTATTTAAATAATAACAGAGTTTTGTCTGATATTGAAATTGTGTCAGGATGTACTATTAAGTTGGGACGTGTCGAGATGCGTGTAGAAATAAGCTAAAAGTCAGGTGTGATTCTTTATGAAAATAGTTTATCGTAGTTTTTGTGATGTGGGATTAAAAAGGCAAACCAATCAGGATTCCATTTATACATATGCAAATCCTCAAGATAATATGTACCTGTTTGTTGTCGCGGACGGAATGGGAGGACATATGCAGGGTGAGAAAGCGAGCGGTGCGATTACCGGTGCGCTTTCTGAGTGGTGCGCATCTTTTGATTCAAAAGTGTATGGATTTGATTTTCAGAGGATTGTGGTTGCGTTGCAGAACAAGCTGCAGGAAATTAACGGTACGATTTTCAAAGAACTTAATCAGACTCAAGTGTGTGGATCGACGTGCGTAGTGCTTTTGATATACAAAGATTGTTATGCAACTCTTTCGGTGGGTGACAGCAGAATATATCAAAAGAGAGGTTTTCGTTTTGGACCGATTACGGAAGATGACGTGTGGGAAAATCAGAGGAAAGTCAGAGATAATCTGACCAAAAAACAGATATTGAGTCACCCGGATTACGGAAAACTTCTTTTGGCAGTAGGAGTGGAGGAAACTGTTTCGATATCGCGAAGAACTGACGTGATTAAAAAGGGAGATGTGTTTCTTCTGTGTTCTGACGGGCTTTACAAATTCTGTAGTGAGAATGAGATGAAGAAGGCGTTGAAAAGTGCTGCTGAGAAAAACTTAAGTACTATGATAGAAAGAATGGTGGCAGAAGTATACAAGCGGGGGGCAAAGGATAATATATCCGTTATCCTTGTGAAGTGTATATAACGATTCCAAAATACGTGGGAGGAGAAAGAATGGACAAGTTGAAAGGGTTAGGTTTGGCAGTTGTCGGTGCGGTGCTGATTTTTGTGTTTGCTATTCCGCAGTATAAGATTTTACAATCGCCGGCGCAGGATATTTATGAAATCAATGCAAATGAGATTACCGAGGGTACGCATATCACGGGAAATATTGATTTTATCTACGATTATTACGCAACGGAGAGTCGTGAAGAAAAAACACTTGGAATTACGACAAGTACCGAAAATGATACTTCCAGATGGTATATTTTCCCGGTTTACGGTGAGTCGGTCGAGGATCCAAAATACCTTACAGTAAGAGTTTCGCCGGAAGATTATTATACGGTGGATAAGATTGTGGAAGAGACATGGGCTTATTTGAACGGAGAAGCGGATTCTTTTGGGCAGACCACATATGCCATTGATGCACGTGCAGTTAAACTGGATGATGAACTTCTTCAGTTATACTATGACTGGTATGGAGCAGAATATAAAGCGGAGGCAGAGGAGTATCTGACGCCGTATGTTCTTGTGCCGGTGACAGAAATGAACATCATCCTAATCATGGGTGTACTCGGTATTGTTCTTATCATTGCAGGACTTGTTATGTTGCTTTGGAAAAAGAAAAAAGTTGAACCGAATTATACTCCGGAAACTTATACTCCGGAAACCTATACGCCGGAAACATACGACCGCTATAAATAAAATGATGATGTAAAGAAAGAACCATTGCAATATCTCAGCAATGGTTCCTTTTTTAATTATCTTCTGTTAATACAATGCCCATAGAGCTATCAAATGTTACGTCCACCGGAATGATTTCCTGCTCTGTGCAGGCGTCATAAATTTCCTGCGAGCAGTAGTACCAGTCATCCCCTACACATATCATTGGGAGGGTAAGTTCCTCTTCGGTGTACGGATCGGTAAATGTTCGCATTTCCTTTTGTTCACAGACCGGATCGAACTTTGAGTATCCGGTTTCACGCTCCGAAAATGCTGTGTGAACATTGAGTGCAGGGTAATTCATGTAACCGCCGTAGTAGCATCCTTGTTCCAAAGGAACGTCAGAGGTGGCGCGAAATACGTCTTCCCCGCGAAGAAGAAGGTACGTGTCATCCTGTTTTTCAAGTACATAAAACGTATGAGATGACATAGCAAGCGATGTGACGTTTCCGTCTGCATCTGTCGTAAAAAGAACACCCACGGTATTTAACGAATGTCCGTGTTTGTTCAGCCAGTTCAGAAGTGTTTCGTCTGTCAGGGAGGTATCACATTCTTCGCCTTCATATTCAATGCCGATAGTTCCGTCTGTATTGAAATAGCTGACAACACCCTCTGCATCGGTCAGATTACTGATGTCTTTCGTAGCTGTCGCATTATCGTCGACGGAGTAGAAATAATCTTCCGTGTCATTTCCGTACATACTGTCTAGTATTTGAAAAGAATAGCGGAAAGAGGATGCTATAAAGATAAAAAAGCATATTGCCATAACAATACAGGCAATTACGATACCAATCAGTACATTTCGAAGTATCCGTTTGTTTTCCGGCGAGGAGATCTGTTTCATCGTGTCCTCGATCTGTTCGGCGGTTTCGTGGATAATATTCTCAATATGTTCATGATACTCATTTTTTGCGGATTCCTCCGTGGACTTTCTTTCCACGAAGGAATCACAGTATTCACATTTGGTGTTTGGTGTTACTTCAGCACCACAATATGGACATTTCATAAAATTCCCCTTTTAATTACAAGTTAAAGTATCTGTCAAACTCTGCCGGATGCGGAATCTTGGCAAGTTCTGCACATTCCTTACGCTTGTTGGCAATGAAGTTCTTAAGCAGGTGTTCCGGGAAAACTCCGCCGGCCGTGAGGTAGTCATGGTCTGCTTCAAGTGCATCCAGAGCCGCGTCGAGCGTTGTCGGAAGAGAAGAAAGTTTTGCCTTCTCTTCATCGGAGAGTGTGTACAGATTCATGTCGTAAGGTCCCCAGCCGTTTTCGTGTGGATCAATCTGATTTTTCACACCATCCAGACCTGCCATGAGGATAGCTGCATAGCAAAGGTATGGATTACAGGTTGCATCCGGGTTACGGATTTCAAAACGGCGAAGCTCCGGAGTTTTTGCATAAGCCGGGATGCGGATTACCGCACTGCGGTTTGATGTTGCGTAGCCGACAGTAACCGGTGCTTCAAAGCCAGGTACAAGTCTCTTGAAGGAGTTTGTGCTCGGATTGGTCAGGGCACAGAGCGAAGAAATATGTTTTAAAAGTCCGCCCATAAAATAGTGTGCGGTCTTGCTCAGATGTGCATATCCGTCATCATCGGAGAAGACCGGCTGACCATCTTTTAACAGAAGCATATGTACATGCATTCCGTTTCCTGCTTCGTTGTAAACAGGTTTTGGCATGAAAGTTGCGGTTTTTCCGTATTTCAGTGCAGTGTTGTGAATGATGTATTTAATCATCATGGTATTATCTGCCATCTTGGACATCTGACCGAGCATCGGCTCAATTTCAAACTGACCTGCAGCACCGACTTCCGGGTGGTGATATTTAATCGGAATGCCTGCTTTTTCCATTTGGAGACACATTTCGGAACGACATTCGTAAGAACGGTCAAAAGGTTTTGCTACGTGGTAACCTTTCTGATGAGCTACGACGTTACCTTTGCCTTCTTCGGCTGTATTCCAGTAAGCCTGTGCTACATCGATACCGACACCGATTTCGTTCGGCTGTACGGACCAACCTACGTTGTCAAATAAATGGAATTCAAACTCCGGAAGGATGAGCATCGTGTCGGCGATACCTGTGTCCTTCATGTACTGCTCGGCAGCAAGCACGATGTTGCGCGGATACTGGTCGAGCGGACGATTCTTCGGATAATCGATAATCATCGCATTTCCTGTGATGGATAAGGTCGGAATTTCGCAGAATGGATCGACAATGGCTGTCTCAAGGTCCGGAATGAAGACCATGTCGCTCTTTTCTACAACAGCGTAGCCGTAGTTGGAAGCGTCAAAACCGATACCGTTTTCAAGCGTCTCTTCTGAAAACTGCTGTGCCGGAATTGTCACATGACGATACTGTCCGTTGATGTCGACGATTTTAAAATCGATCATTTTAATGTCTTGTTCTTTGATGAGATTCATTATCTCCTGTGCGGTTTTAGCCATTTGGGCACCCCCTGATTTGATTGTATTTTTTCTTTATAAAAAGTAGTATAAAACTTTCATTTTTTATCATAATAAAAAATGAGCATATTTGCAATTGTGAGAGTGAAAGAAATTGACATTTTTTGTAGGAAATGGTATGGTTTACAGAGTACCCGGATGGCTTATGGTTGTCCGGGTATCATTTTGTAAACACTTTAGGGTGACAATGAAAGGAGGAGTCAAAATGCAGCTGGGTGTCCGATTTTTTGTGAGCAGCATTTTGCTTGGTGTCGGTCTTGCGATGGACGCATTTTCGGTGTCTCTTGCTAACGGATTGAATGAGCCGGCAATGAAAAAGAAACGAATGTGCGCGATTGCAGGGGTATTTGCTTTTTTTCAGGCGTTTATGCCGATGACAGGATGGCTTTGTGTCCACACGATGCTCCGTTATTTTAAAATATTCGAGCCGATGATTCCTTGGATTGCCTTAGGCTTACTGGCGTTTATCGGTGGGAAAATGTTAGTTGAGGGTATCCGGGGGGATGAAGAAGACGTTCGCAGGGGGACGTTGACGCCTTGGATTTTGTTTGTACAGGGAATTGCAACATCCATTGATGCCCTGTCGGTAGGATTTACGATTGCGGATTACAATTTTGGTCAAGCCCTTCTGGCATCCGGAATGATTGCACTTGTTACTTTTATTATTTGCATGGCAGGACTCAGAATCGGGAAGAAATGCGGGACCAAATTATCTGATAAAGCATCGGTTCTCGGAGGTGTCATCTTAATCGGAATCGGAATTGAAATATTTATTACGGGAGTCTTCTTTTAAGTTACGCTTTTGGTTGACAAGCAACCTCTAAAATGGGAAAATAAATCTCAGGGAAATTCTTTCAAAAGAGGTATTGTGTAATGGGAAAAATGAAAGTTAAATATGTAAAGCCGGGTATGCAGCTGGAACAGACGATCTACCAGCCGGGTACCGATGTGTGTCTGCTCAAGGCAGGGACGATTTTAAGCAATCGAAATCTTGACCAGCTCAAGGACATCGGTGTTGAGTTCGTGGATATTCTTGATCCGAATACGATGCTTATCACGCCGATAGACAAGATGGAGCATTCGCTTGTTGAAGATTTTACACATGTGCTTAGGGAGTTTTCGCCACTTCAGGCGGAGGCGAACAAGAATGACCATGTGGTTGAGGTGGCGAAGCAGTTAGAACAGTTGGTTCACAAGATTGCCCGAAACGAAGAGGTGCTTAAAACACTCGTGGAACTCCGTATTATCAACAAGGTCCGTTTGTATGACCACGCGATTTATACGGCGGTTCTCAGCGGACTTGTGGCCGGATGTATGAAGCTTCCGATGGAGGAGATGATAGTTGTTTTAATCAGCGCGCTTCTCCACAATATGGGTATTGCGGAAATGCCGAATCTTGTGCGCCTGGACAAACGTAACGACGCGGAGGAGAAGCTTTGGCAGGAGCATCCGACATACGGTTACTATTTTGCGTTGCAGAAGAATATTCCGCGTGTAATAGCTTCTTGTATCCAGTCCCATCACGAGAAGTATAACGGTTCCGGATATCCGAAAGGTATCTCCGGTGATGAAATACCACTCGGCGCGCGTATTATCGGTGTGTGTGAGCGATATGCAGCAGCGATTACATATTTGGATATTCCGCCGTATTTGGCAGTTGAAGAGCTTTATGGGGCAAGCGGAATGTATTATGATCCGAAGGTTGTAGAGACCTTTGTCAACAATATTCCGATTTATCCGCTTGGAGTTATGGTCCGTCTGTCCACGAAGGAAGTCGGAATTGTTTCCAATATCCGCCAGAATGATGGTCCGAGACCGCTGGTGAAGATTTATTATAACCGTGTCAACCGTTCCGTGACAGAGGAGCGAATTGTGGATCTCGGTGTTGAGAGAACTATTTTTATCGAAGAAATTTTGTAGAAATCAAAGGCCTGTGAGTGAGAAATTGCTCGCAGGCCTCAAATTTTTGCTTACGAAAAAAATTTATAAATGTTAAAATATTCGGGAAAGATATGGATATAGAGGTATATAATGGAGGTGTGAGCGAATGTTTGAAATAGGTGACTATGTGATAAATGCCAACAACGGAATTTGCAAAGTTGAAGATAAAGTTCACTTGGATTTACCGATGAGCGATAAAAAGAAGCTGTATTATCTGATTGTCCCGATTAAGGAACAGGGCACAAAGCTGTATATTCCGGTTGATAGTGAGAAACAGCGTATCCGAAAGGCGATGGATGAGACACAGGCGTTGGAGGTAATCGACGAGATTCCGCGGATTGATGCAGTTTGGATACCAAATGACAAACAGCGCGAGCAGAAGTACAAAGAAGCTATTTTCAGCTGTGAGCCAAAGCAGCTCGTCGGCATTTTGAAGTGTGTATATCTACGAAATCAGCAGAGGAATGCAGAAGGGAAGAAGAATACAACCATTGATGAAAGATATTTCAAATTAGCGGAGAATAATCTTTATTCGGAACTTGCGTTTGCCATGCATAAAGATAAAGATGAGATGAGACAGATGATTACGGACCGGTTTCGCGCAAAAGAATCATGAAAATAGAGAAAAAAGCATGCTGACAGCATGCTTTTTTTTTAGTATACTACAAATAAGTATGTAAAGTGGGTGTAGTCTGCCCAAACGGGAACAAAGGAGGACGAGTAAATGTATGAATTTATGCTGGAAATACATATTGCGGGCATTATTGTATGTTTATATATGCTTTACCTTTTGCTTCGAAGAAAAGGTAAACAAAGTAATTCCTTTGTTGTACTGGCCATTGTACTCAATATTTTCATTCTTATGGGATATACGTTTGAGTTATTGTCGACGAACCCGCAGGAGATGTTGCTTGCCATTCAAATCGGATATATGGGTAAGTGTTTCGCCGGTATCTGTTTTGTGACGGGTATCGGTAAATACTACAATTGGAGTTACCGGAAAGAAACATTGCCGACTTTGTGGGGGATTGGTTTTCTGTCATTTTTTATTATCATGACGGCAAAATATAACAAGCTGTATTATACATCAATCGGAATGATATGGAAGGATGGTCATGCGTTCTGTAGTTTGGGTAAGGCGCCGTATTACTATTTCTTTTTCGGTTACCTGATTTTTTTGTTTTTATATTTTTCATGGCGCTGCCTGAGACATCGTAAGTTTGCAAAGACGCCTCAGGAAAAAAGCATTATGACCGTGGTAGGGTATGGAAGTATTGTAGCGGTTGTGGCGGTCATCGGAGTTTTATTTGTTCCGACGTATTACGATTTCGGACCGCTCATTTTTGCAATTTATTCGCTTGTCTTTTTATATTGTATTTTGCGTTTTCGTATGTTTGATGCGGTCGATACGGCGATTTACCAGATGGCTGTAGAGAATGCGCAAATTATTCTTGTTACAAGAGCGGATGGGTTTGTGGAGTTCGCGAACAAGACGGCTGAGCGTGCTCTTACATGGCTAAGTTGGTTGGACAGGGATGAAATTGCAGAAAAAGTCAAAAAAGATTTTCTGAGCGGAAAAGAAGAATGTCGTATTGACGGAAGAGATTATCAGATTGCGGTAAGTCAAGTCTCCGACAACGGGAGTGTTTTGGGGTATGCGGTGACACTGACAGATATCACGAAACTGAAGCAATATATGGCAGATTTGGAGAGACTCAGTCTCGAAGCGAATGAGGCAAATAAGGCGAAGAGTCATTTCCTTGCAAGTATGTCACATGAAATCCGTACGCCGATTAATACGATGCTGGGCATGAACGAGATGATTGTGCGTGAAGCTATTTCGGAGGATGTGGCGGTTTACGCCGGAAATATCAGAGAGGCGGGAAGATCACTCCTTTCGATTATCAACGATATTCTTGATTTTTCGAAGATTGAGTCCGGAAAAATGGAAATTATCCCGGTGCACTATGATGTGTCATCGGTTATCCATGATCTTGTCAACATGGTAGAATTTAAGGCGAGAGAAAAAGGGCTTAAACTTGTGTTGGAGTCTGACGAACATCTTCCGTCAAGATTGACGGGTGATGATGTCCGCTTGAGACAGATTGTTCTAAATATCTTGTCGAATGCGGTAAAATATACGAAGGAAGGTACCGTGACCCTACGTATGTCAGGGCGCTTTCTTGAAAATGATAAATTTATGCTTCATGTGGAAGTGGAAGATACCGGTATCGGAATCAAGGAGGAAGATAAGGGTAAGATTTTCAACTCTTTCCAGCGGCTTGAGGAAGTGAAAAACAGAAATGTAGAAGGAACCGGTCTCGGTATGAGTATCACGACAAGTTTCCTGCGTATGATGGGAAGTGAGCTGAAATTTGAGAGTGAATACGGCAAGGGTTCCAGATTTTATTTTGACCTGGAGCAGGAGGTTGTTGATGCCACACCGGTTGGACCTATGGCGAAGGTTTTTGAGTTTCATCGGCAGAATCATATGCAGTTGGGATGTTCTTTTGAAGCACCGAAGGCGAAGGTACTTGTTGTCGATGATAACCGCATGAACCTTGAGGTGTTTATCGGTCTACTGAAACACACCCAGATGAAGATAGTCACAGCCCAGAGCGGGCAGGAGGCGCTGGAACTGGCAGAGGTCAATGAATTTGATGCTATTTTCATGGATCACATGATGCCGGGTATGGATGGCATTGAGACGTTCGAAAAGATGAAGCGCAGATGGAAGGATGCTCCGGATGAGATGATGACGCGAGAAGATATTCCGGTCATTATTTTGACCGCTAACGCTATTTACGGTGCAAAGGAAATGTATCTGAAGGAAGGTTTTGCGGATTATCTCAGTAAGCCGATTGATTATCATCAGCTGGAGGAAGTTGTAGTAAAAAGTTTACCGAGAGAAAAGGTTGAGTTTGTGGAACGGGCGCTGCCGCCGGAAGAAATCTCGCCGCAAGCGGAAAAACAACTCTCTTTCAATGATGAAAAATTCCGCAGGCTGAGAGATAACGGGATAGATTTGGAAAAAGGTTTGAAAAATATGGGTGGCAGCATAGAAACCTACGATGAGATTTTGACCATCTATTTTGAGGAACTTCCGGAAAAGACGGAACGAATACGTCAAAACGGAAACCTCGGAGATATGAATGCTTACAGTATAGATGTGCATTCCATTAAAAGTACTTCTGCAAGCATCGGGGCAATGACTTTGTCGGAAATAGCCAGAGAACACGAGCAGCGCAGTCGCCAGGATGACAGTCTTTTTGTGCGTCGTGATCTCAGAAGATTGTGTGCGGAATGTGAGAAGATGATTCGCGTGGGAAGAGAGTATTTAGAGTAATAGGAGGAGATTAGGTGTGTCGGATACGGTTTTTATCAGTTACAGTTCAAAAGATACACAGACAGTAAAGAAAATTACGCAGGTGCTCAGTAGTGCGGGAATTCGTTATTGGAAGGCCCCGGAGATGATACCGGCAGGATCGAATTATGCAAGGGAGATTCCACGGGCGATAGAGAAATGTCAGGTGTTTTTACTTATCCTATCCGAGTCTTCGCAGGAGTCTATCTGGGTGGAGAAAGAGATAGATTGCGCAATTAATCACAGAAAGACGATTGTACCGCTCAATCTGACGGGGGTTCCGCTCAGTGAGATGTTCCGGTTTTATCTCAATAATGTGCAGACCATTTGGTACAATGAGAACGAGGAAGAAGCGACAGCGCAGCTTTTGGAGAGATTGCAGGGATTAATCGATGTAGAAAAAACGGGGCAGACGCAACAGCAAAGTGAGCAGCCTTACAGCAAATCTTTCAGTGCGGCGACAGCGAGAATGGAACTTCCGAAGGGGAACTCATCGAGACAATCGCAGGGAATGTTTGTTGAGTCATCTAGAATAGAGAGGCATAATGCGTTGCAGATGAATAAGGCACCGGTTGTGTGTAAGCGGTGCGGAGGTGCACTGAAACAGGTTTCGAGAGGAACCTATCAGTGCGTGGACTGCGGCTACGAGGATTACGACAGTTATCAGAAGGTCAGAAATTACCTTGACAAGGAAGGTCCGCGCAGTGTGACGGAAATTATCCGTGCGACAGGTGTACCACGCGGTACGATAGAATATTTTCTGAAGGATGAGCGTCTTGAGATTCCGATGGGGTCTCCGATTCTGCTCGTCTGTTCCGGATGCGGTACGGGAATTCGTACCGGCGAGCTATGTGAGAAATGTAAGAGCAGGAATGTTAGGAGCGTTAAGAGAAAACTTGATGATAATCAATACCGCTTTTTTGATCGGAATCATCGATAACAGTTTGCGAGGAAGTCATGAAAAAAGATGTCTGGGTTTTATGTAATTCAAGAGAGGATATGATTGAGGCTCAGCGTCGCATTAATGAGGGCGGCGGCCTGAGGGCGTTTTGTCTGTTGCACTTGGAGGCGGTACAAAAAGCGGCGCAAAGAGCGCTTGAAATGAATGCGATGCCATCTCTGCTTGTGGTGGATTATGAATCAGGGTGCAGGGAAGATTTTGCATCTATCCGTTTTCTATTGTCAAAACCTGCATTTGTCGGAATTCCGCTCTTTTTCATGTCGTCTGTGAAAGATGAAGAAATCGACGAGAAATGTTATGAGCTGGGAGCTACGGTTGTTCTTCGCAAACCGTTCTCAGGTGCGTCCATGCTCCGTATTGAGCGTGCAGCTCTGCAGAATGAGATGACACGGAATTACGAGAAAATTGTGCAGAAACAGACAATGGAACTGGCGGCGGCCAAAGAGATTAAGCGCCTGAATGAACAGTTGTCCGTGCGCAACGAATTGCTCCATCGGATTTTGGGAAAATATTTTTCGGATGAAGTGGTAGATGTGATACTCGAAAAACCGCAGGGAGCTGCCATCGGGGGCGAGAAGAGAATTGTTACGGTAATGATGGCAGACCTTAGGGGATTTACCGCGCTCTCAGAGCGCCTTTCAGCGGACGAGGTTGTAGCTATTTTGAATTATTATCTTGAGAAGATGACGGAAGTGATTATGAAATACAGAGGAACCATTATCGAGTTCATTGGAGATGCTATTTTAACAGTGTTCGGAGCACCTCTGGTGGCTGAGCATGCGGCTGATGACGCCATAGCTGCGGCGATAGAGATGCAGAATTGTATGGAGAGCGTGAACCGTTATAATGTGGAAAACGGATATCCGGAGATTGAAGCAGGTATTGGTATTCATGCGGGTGAAGCATTCATCGGAAACATCGGTTCCGAACAGTTTATGAGATATAACGTAATCGGACAGGTTGTTAATCTCTGTTCGCGCATTCAGACTTACAGCATCGGAGGTCAGATACTTGTCTCTGAGCAGACACTGGAATATTTGGAAGGAGAACTTCTTTTGAACAAGAAGTTTGAGATTTCCATGAAAGGAATTCATGACAGACTTATGGTCTGTGATGTGAAGGCTATCTCGGGTGTACATGCGGCGAAGCTTTCGGAGGCAGAAGAAGAAAAAATGGTAAGCCTTGGGCAACCGATTGGTGCAGTGCTTTATCTGTTGCAGGGAAAGAGTGTCATCCGTGCTTCTGTACAGGGAGATATTATGGCAATTTCGGAACATCGGATTTGCATCTCCTGCAAAGAGGCGTATATGAAGGAGTTTGCGCTTTATCAGGATATGGAAGTGGTCGTCGGGGATGAATGTGCTTATGCCAAAATTTTGGGCATTGAAGATAATTATCTGCATCTGTATTTTACGTTCCTGTCAGAGCATTTTTTAATGAACTGTGGATATGATGCAAAGGAAGGAAACGAATGAAACGATTTACGGAAATACATATAAATGCTGCAGAAGGACAAAAGGTGTTCCGTCATGAGACGGAGGCTTTTATTCTCGTGAGAGAAAATGAAGAATACTGTGTGAAGGAGCAGGCAGAGAAGATGCTTGCGGAAACGGGAGCAAAGGTGCTCCTCTTAATCGGAAAGATATCCGATCGTTTTCTTGTTCGATGTTTGTGTAAGACAGAGCAGACGCGTGCACTTGAATTGATTGATTTTGTGTTTGGTCAGTTTGGTATTGCAAAAGGAACGGCTGAGTGGGCGCAGGGAAGTGTGTCGGAGGTGTTGCTTTCCGTCTGTATGTCTGAGGCGGATGTGTCGGATGAGACAGAGTACTTCATGCTTCGGGCAGATGCTTATTTTACCGATTGCGAAGTGGTTGAGGCGGTGGTATTCGCGGAAGAAAATCCGGGGCGGATCCGCGAAATGAAAGAATACGAAAAAGCACATGTTTCGTGGGCATATGTCAAAACAACAGAAATAGTACCGGAGGGGGTAACGCTTTCCGTCCGCACATTGGAAAATGATACGGGAGTGCTTGTGAATGCGCGGGACGATGTGTATGTGATGATTGGGTGTCTCGGTGAAGTATACCAGATACATCGTGATAAGTTTGAATCGAGTTATGAGACGAGTGAGGAAAAACTGGATATTTTTACGCAGATGCTCGATTTTATTCCGGCGGTAGAGCGTGTGGATGACCATACGTATCTTCCGATAGACGAACTGGCGCACCTCTGTTATCCGAAGCCGGGAGCGGGGATTTATGCGCAGCAGCTTGAAAAGAGAACGCGTGTCTTTTCAAAGAATGGTTCGGATTATTTTGTCGGAGAACAGGGGGATTACCTCGCAATCCGAAAAGATGATGTGCAGGATGTGTATATCATCCGGGAGGAAGTGTTCGGCCGTACTTATGTGGAAAAGGAAGCGGACGAATGAAAGAAAGCACGAGACAGCAATTGGTTCTTTTGTCGGAAAAGAAATATAGGGAATTTTCGGCGGCGCTTGTTCCGGGTGAGGAAAAGATGCTCGGAGTACGGTTGCCGAAACTTCGCGAGATGGCCAGAAAGTTAGCCAAGGATAACTGGAAAGAAGAGCTCGCAACGGAAGATTTTTATTTTGAGGAAATTATGCTTCGCGGAATGGTAATCAGTTATGCCACGATGCGGATGGAACCGGAAGAGGCGATGGTGTATATTACGGATTTTATTCCGCGTGTCAACAACTGGTCGGTTTGTGACAGTGTGTTTATGAAGATGGATATACTGAAAAAGAACCGGGATTTGACATGGGATTTTATTCAGCCGTATCTCAGGAGTAGAGATGAATTTCGGGTTCGCGTGGCGCTCGTCATTATGATGGCACATCTGCTCCGCTGTGATTCGAACGGAAAAAAGATGAGCCGTTTTAGAAACATAACCATGTCGGATTTAGAAAATATAGACGCGGAGAAAGAAAAGGCAGGAAAATACCTTTCTCCTATCTTTGAGAAGATCAACCGATCGTTTACGGAAGGATATTATGCGCACATGGCAGCAGCATGGCTTGTGGCGGAAGCGTTTTGCTGTTTTCCGGCGCTGACAAATAGGTTCTTAAATGAAAGCAAACTCGATGATGTGACGTACAACAAAGCATTACAAAAAATTATAGAGTCAAAAATCCCGGAGGACGAAGTGAAATGCTACATCCGCGGATTGAAAAAGTAAGACAGGTGACAGAACGGAGGAATCGAAGATGGCAATCTATTTGATTGATTATGAGAATACCGGAGTGAAAGGACTTTATGGGATTGAAAAGTTGCACGAGGATGATTTGATTGTTGTGTTTTACGGACCGAAAACAGGAGCGGTTCCTTTTGACGATCATGTGAGAATATCTTCATCCGTATCGCATGTGGAATACATTAAGACGAGCAAAACAGCGAAGAATTATCTTGATTTCCAGTTGACCACGTATCTCGGTTACCTTGTGGCGCACACGGGTATCAAAGAATATTATGTCATCAGCAAAGACAGCGGATATGACAGTATTGTTGATTTTTGGAAGGCAAGAGGAATGCACATTGTGCGTCGCGAGAATATCAGTCCGGAAAAACCGATGAAACAGCCGTCGCGCAGAACACGGAAACAACCGTCTGCCGACAATGAAAATGAAAATATTAAGAGCGTACCTGAGAGTATCCGTAAAAAGGTCAGACATACTCTTAAGGCGGAAAATCTGCAGGGCGGTGCTTACAAAAAAATATATTCCTGTATGCTGCAGGCAACTGACAAGCAGACGCTTAATACCGCACTTGTAAGAGTGTTTACCCAGGAGGACGGAAATCGCTACTACAAACAGATTGTACCGATATTTACGGAATGGGAGAGATAGGCATGAAGAAAAGAAAGATATTATGGCTGGCATTTGTGCTTGCGTTTATGTGTCTGTTTGTGCAGGAGACGACATTTGCGGCAGAGCCATATGAGAAAATTGCCAACGCCAATGAGTGGGCGGTTTTGAAAAAGGTAAACAGGGAACGTCTGGCACAGGGGTTGGTTCCGCTCGGTATTTTTGATTCGCTTCAGGATGCGGCGGGAGCACGTGCTGAAGAGATTAGCGATTATTTTTCACACAGCAGACCGGACGGAACTTCGTGCTTTACGATATTGGATGATTATGATGTAGAATACACATGTGCAGGGGAAAATATTGCAGCAGGTTATCAGAGTGCAACTTCCGTTATGAGTGGCTGGATGAACAGTCCGGGGCATAAAAGAAATATTCTCGGAAGTTCGTATACCCATATCGGCATCGGTTATGCGACGGGAGGATATTACGGAAAAAACTGGACGCAGCTGTTAGTGGGCAGCTGTAAAGTCAAATCGGTTACCGTCAATGACAAAGGAACACCGAATTATGCGGTTGGAACATCCATCGACAAGATGAACCGTTACCTGATTGTCAAATGTGACAATCATGGCACAAGCTATGTTCCGATTACAAGCAAGATGTGCAAAGGCTACAACGCCAACAAGAAAGGTTACCAGACGGTCACGGTAAAATATCGCGGCAAAAAAGTAAAAATGGATGTTACAGTCGGAAGTTCATCTTCTTACCAAAAGCCATATCAGGTAAAAAATCTCAAGGTGACAGCAAAGAGTGACAAGGCAGTACGTCTCTCGTGGTCTAAGAGAAAAGGAAGCGGATATGAGGTTTGGATGGCGACAAGCAAAAACGGAACATACAAGAAAGTAAAGGCTTTGACTTCATATACAACGAAGAAATGTCGCGTGACGGGTCTGGAATCCGGGAAGAAGTATTATTTTAAGGTGCGTGCGTACAAAAAATCGGGAAGTAAGAAAATCTACGGATTATTCAGCGAAGCAGTGGTTGTAAAAACGAAATAAATGAGATATAATCACCTTTGTGGGTAAATTTGGATACAGAAAAAGGAGTAACATCAATGGATTTAGTAAATATCAGAGATTTGTATCGAAAAGAAGAAGAGTTTTTAAATAAGGAGGTAACCATCGGAGGATGGCTTCGAAGCAAGCGTGACAGCAAGAGCTTCGGATTTCTTGTCATCAATGACGGAACATTTTTTGAACCGATTCAGGTTGTGTATTCCGATGCCCTTCCTAATTTTGCTGAGATAAATAAATTAAATGTCGGAGCCGCCCTGATTGTAAAGGGTGTTGTGACACCGACACCGGAAGCAAAACAGAAGTTTGAAATTCAGGCGACGGATGTTGTGATTGAAGGCGTATCGACTCCGGATTATCCGTTACAGAAGAAGAGACATACGTTTGAATATTTGAGAACGATTTCACATCTCAGACCGAGAACCAATACATTTGAGGCTGTGTTCCGCGTGCGTTCCCTCGCAGCATATGCGATTCATAAATTCTTCCAGGAGAGAGATTTTGTTTATGTGCATACGCCGATTATTACGGGAAGCGACTGCGAAGGAGCAGGTGAAATGTTCCGTGTGACAACGATGGATTTAGATGAGTTGCCTCGCAAAGAGGACGGAAGTGTGGATTTTTCACAGGATTTCTTCGGGAAATCGACAAATCTTACCGTAAGCGGACAGTTAAATGGTGAAACTTATGCGATGGCATTTAAAAATATTTATACGTTCGGACCGACGTTCCGTGCTGAGAATTCCAACACGACAAGACATGCGGCGGAATTTTGGATGATTGAGCCGGAAATTGCATTTGCAGATTTGAAAGATGATATGATTCTTGCAGAGAGCATGATTAAGTATATCATCCGTTATGTGCTTGAAAACGCACCGGAAGAAATGAATTTCTTTAACCAGTTCGTGGACAAGGGCCTGATTGAGCGGTTGACACATGTCATGAATTCAGATTTTGGTCATGTGACATACACTCAGGCCATAGAAATATTAGAGAAGCACAACGATGAGTTTGATTATAAGGTATCATGGGGATGTGACCTTCAGACGGAGCACGAGCGCTATCTGACAGAAAAAGAATTCGGAAAGCCTGTATTCGTGACAGATTATCCGAAGGAAATCAAAGCATTCTATATGAAGTTAAATGAGGACGGAAAGACAGTGGCAGCGATGGATTGTCTTGTTCCGGGTATCGGAGAAATCATCGGAGGAAGTCAGCGTGAGGATGATTACGATAAGCTTATTACCCGTATGAAAGAACTTGACTTGAATCCGGAAGATTATGATTTCTATCTTGATTTGCGTAAATACGGTACAGCAAGACACGCAGGTTTCGGTCTTGGATTTGAGAGATGTGTGATGTATTTAACAGGTATGGGTAACATCCGTGATGTGCTTCCGTTCCCAAGAACTGTAAATAACTGCGAACTGTAGGAGGAAAAAATGAGCCAGATCGTAATACCGGAAGGATATAAGCCTTCCCTGAACATCAAAGAAACAGAAAAGGCTATCAAACGAGTGAAAGACTTTTTTCAGAGAGAGTTGATTACCCAGCTGAATCTCAGCCGTGTTTCGGCGCCGCTTTTTGTCGGAGCTAATTCAGGTTTAAATGATAACTTAAACGGTGTGGAGCGTCCGGTTCGATTCGACATTAAGGAACAGGATGGAGAAGAGGTTGAAATTGTTCATTCTCTTGCAAAATGGAAACGTTTGGCATTGCGCAACTACGGATTTGAAGTAGGTGAAGGCCTTTATACCGATATGAATGCGATTCGTCGTGATGAGGAAACGGACAATATTCATTCCATCTATGTGGACCAGTGGGATTGGGAAAAGGTGATTCGTAAGGAGGACCGTACGGAGGAGACTCTTCGGGATACGGTAAAATCTGTGTATGAAGCGCTTCGTGTCACAGAAAAATATATGGCGAACCAGTATCAGTATGTGGAATGCTTCCTGCCGGAAGAGATTACATTTGTGACAACGCAGGAGCTTGAGGACCGTTATCCTGAGCTTACTGCCAAAGAGAGAGAGACGGCGGCGGCAAAGGAATACGGTGCAGTGTTTATTATGCAGATTGGCGATAAGCTTGCTTCCGGTGAAAAGCATGACGGAAGAGCACCGGACTACGATGACTGGAAGTTGAACGGAGATATTATCGTGTATTATCCGGTTCTTGATATCGCATTGGAGCTTTCTTCCATGGGTATCCGTGTGGATGAGGAATCTTTGTTGGAGCAGCTTGAAAAAGCCGGTTGTATGGACAGGGCACAGCTTCCGTTCCAGAAAGCATTGCTCAATCACGAGCTTCCGTATACCATCGGCGGAGGTATCGGACAGTCGCGTATTTGTATGTTCTTCCTCAGAAAGGCGCATCTCGGCGAGGTGCAGGCTTCTATTTGGCCGGAAAAAGATGTTCAGTTTGCGAAAGAGCATGGTGTGGAATTTTTGTAAAAAGAAATAATAATGTGTAAAGCAGGTGATAAAGATGAAGAAAACATTTCAAAAGAGAATGGTGAGGCTTCTTGTCAGCCTGCTTTTATTATTGCTGGTGGCGGGATTTTGTTATTTCGAGAATAATGTTGTGACCGTGTCGGAATATATAATTGCAGCGGAAAATGTTCCTGAAAGTTTTGATGGTTTTGTCATTGTACATCTTTCCGATTTGCACAACAAGTTGTTTGGAGATAAGCAAAAAAGACTGATTGAAAAAATAAAGGCGCAGAATCCGGATGTCATTGTGATTACGGGAGATTTGATTGACAGCAATCATCCCGATGTTGATACGGGTCTGTTACTTGTGGAGGAGGCGGTAAAAATCGCACCGGTCTATTTTGTAACGGGAAATCACGATAACTGGCTTTCGGATACGAATACGTTTCATTTGTTTCAGGGAATGGAAAATTGCGGAGCGGTTGTGCTGAAGGACGAGGTTCGCAATCTCGCGCTCGGCAAAGAGGAGGAATATATTACCATCATCGGAGTCGATGACGATACGCAATACTACAAGAGTAAGCTGAGGGATACACTTGAACTTCTTACAAAGGGAGATGCGGAAAAACAGCAACGTCCGTTTACGATTCTGCTTGCGCATGAGCCCCATCTTCTGCCTGTTTATGCGGAGTTTGATATTGATTTGGTGTTGAGCGGTCATGCACATGGCGGTCAGTTCCGTATTCCTTTCGTGGGAGGATTTGTTGCGCCGGACCAGGGATTTTTGCCGGAGTATACAAAGGGGCTGTACGAGGAAAACCAAACCTCGATGATTGTCAGTGCCGGGCTTGGAAACAGCGTTATACCGATACGCTTGCTAAATCGTCCGGAAGTTGTTACAATAACACTCAAACATGAATAGTTTTTTGTTATGAAAGAGGAATTGGATATGACATATGAACAGGCGCTGCGGAAGCTCTCGGAAGCAGGACAGCAGCATGTATTAAAGTATTATGATGAATTATCGCAGGCAGAGCAGGAGGAGCTCCTTGCGCAGGTTGAGCAGACGGATTTTTCGGTTATACGTCTTCCGGACGGAAAGCAGAATGGTTTGGAACGCGGTGAAATTAGTCCGCTCAAAGCGATGCAGCTTGACGAGATTATGGATAAGGAAAAGTATCTCACTCAGAAGGGGCTTGAGTCCATCCGGGCAGGAAAGGTCGGAGCCGTACTTTTGGCCGGAGGTATGGGAACAAGACTTGGTTCCGATGCACCAAAGGGTGTGTATAACATCGGTGTGACGAAAGATCTTTATATTTTTGAGTGTCTGATTCGCAATCTTATGCGTGTCACGGATATGGCAGGAAATCCGATTTACCTTTTTGTAATGACGAGTGATAAAAATCACGATACGACAGTTTCGTTTTTTGAGGAACATTCTTATTTCGGATATCCGAAAGAGTATGTGCGCTTCTTTCAGCAGGAGATGGCTCCGGCTGTTGATTATAACGGAAAGGTTTTCCTGGAAGAAAAAGGTAAAATCTCAACATCTCCGAACGGAAACGGCGGATGGTTTGTTTCGATGGATCGCAGTGGGATTTTGGATATTGTACATGAGACGGGCATTGAGTGGCTCAATGTATTTGCTGTGGATAACGTGTTGCAAAATATTGCAGATCCTGCGTTCGTCGGTGCATGCGAGGAGAGCGGGTGCATGGTCGGTGCCAAAGTGGTACGCAAGGCCAATCCGGATGAGAAGGTCGGTGTTATGTGTCTTGAAGACGGAAAACCTTCTATCGTGGAATATTATGAACTGACAGATGAGATGCGCCATCAGAAAGATGAAAACGGAGATTATGCATACAATTTCGGAGTGATTCTGAATTATCTGTTCCGCGTCAGTGAGTTGGAGCGTATCATGTCGCACGAACTTCCGCTTCACATTGTGGAGAAGAAGATTGCATATATCAATGCAGACGGAAATCCAGTGAAGCCGGAGGAGCCGAATGGCTATAAATTTGAACAGTTGGTTCTCGATATGATTCATGATATGGAGACGTGCCTCCCGTATGAGGTTGTGCGCGAGAAGGAGTTTGCGCCGATTAAGAATAAAGAAGGAGTGGACAGCGTGGAGAGTGCGCGCGCGCTTCTTGAGAAAAACGGAGTTACTTTATAGTAACTGCGGACGATAAAGGAGAATAAAAATGGCAGTATTAGTGACAGGCGGAGCAGGCTTTATCGGAAGTCATACCGTAGTGGAATTAATGAATGGAGGATACGATGTTGTTGTTGTGGACAACCTTATCAATTCCAGTTCAAAATCGCTTGACAGAGTGCAGGAAATCACAGGGAAACCGGTGAAGTTTTATAAGGCGGATATTTTGGATGCGGCTGCACTCGATAAGATTTTTGAGGAAAATGAAATCGATAGTGTCATCCATTTCGCAGGACTCAAGGCGGTCGGTGAATCCGTACAGAAGCCGTGGGAATATTATAACAACAATATTACCGGCTCTCTTGTGTTATTTGATGTAATGAAAAAACACGGAGTAAAAAATATTATCTTTTCTTCCTCGGCAACCGTATACGGAACGCCGGCAGAAATCCCGGTAACGGAAAAATGTCCAAAAGGTGAGATTACGAATCCGTACGGACAGACGAAGAGTATGCTTGAACAGATGCTGACAGATATCCAGAAAGCAGATCCGGAGTGGAATGTAATCCTGCTTCGTTATTTTAATCCGATTGGTGCACACAAAAGCGGTAAGATAGGTGAGAATCCGAACGGTATTCCGAACAACCTGATGCCTTACGTAACGCAGGTTGCTGTCGGCAAACTGAAATGTCTCGGTGTATTCGGAGATGATTACGATACTCCGGACGGAACAGGTGTCAGAGACTACATCCATGTGGTTGACCTCGCCATCGGACACGTAAAATCCATTGAGAAACTCAAAGAGAATCCGGGGCTTAAGATTTATAATCTCGGTACCGGTACCGGATACAGTGTTCTTGATATCGTGAAGAATTTTGAGGCGGCGACAGGTGTCAATGTCCCATATGAAATCAAACCGCGCCGCGCTGGCGATATTGCAACGAATTACGCGGATGCATCTCTTGCAAAAGAGGAACTTGGATGGGTTGCAGAGCGCGGAATCAAAGAAATGTGCGAAGATGCATGGAGATGGCAGAGCAATAATCCGAATGGGTTTGAGGAGTAAATTTATGTAATATATATAACAGCGCATAGCGCTACAGGTCATAATTTTGCCACGACTCATTGCTTAAGAATTACTAAGAGCCGGAAATTGTATTAAGAACAGGTAAAAAAACACCAAACTCGGGCATAGCCCTCAGACACGTGGTGATTTTTTACCTGACATACAATTTCCGGCTCTAACTAATTCTAAAGCTTCTTCGCGACGCGTCAAAATTATGACCTGCACCGCTATGCGTCGGTATATTTCGCAAATTTAGGCGATTAGATTGAGGGAGAAGTATAAAACAACATATAACTCATATATATTGCTTTGCAATTCTTTCTACAATCCAATCACATACTGATACATAAAGATATAATGGCAAAGGCTTCCGGCCATGACGAATAGATGGAAAATTTCGTGAGAACCGAAATATTTATGCTTTGCGTTGAAAATCGGGAGTTTCAATGCGTAGATGATTCCTCCTGCCGTGTAAATCAATCCTCCGGCCAGTAGCCAGTAAAATGCGGCACGCGGAATGCTGTTTAAAATCGGGCTGAAAGCAAACACGCAAAGCCATCCCATTGCGATGTAGATAACGGAAGAAAACCATTTCGGACAGTTGATCCAAAGCAACTTAACGGCAATACCGACAATGGCAAAACTCCATACTGCGATAAGCAGCGGGTAACCCGGCGTCGGTGCAAGTACGAGCAGACATACAGGGGTGTATGAACCTGCAATCAGCACGAAAATCATTGCGTGGTCGACTTTTCGGTAAATTTTAATGATGGTAGCAGGGACGTTGACGGAGTGGTAAGTCGCACTTGCTCCGTATAACAAAATCATGCTTGCTATGAAAATAAACATGGCTACGAGACAGATTGTGCCGTATTCTGCTGCTTTTATCAAAAGTGGAACGGAACCGCCCAGTGCCATGGTCATGGCAACAAAATGAGTGATAGCGCTTCCGGGTTCTCTCAAAGTAATCTGCATATTTACCTCCTAAAATTACAACATGTAGTTTTTAATACTACATCAAATGCAATTAAATACTACAACATAAAGATTTGGTTGTCAACTCCGTATTTATTCTTTTCATAATTTGCTTGAATATGTACGTTTATTCCTTTAAAATGAAAAAATACATGATAGGAAGGCGGTAGCTATGTTTCGTTTGTGGGCTAAAATATGGAAGGATAACAGAATGATAAAGGATACGGTTGTTTGCGATGAGAGCAGTCTTCGCAGGACGCAAAAGGTATTTGCGGCAATGGACCGGGTGATGTATGAGTTTGACCTTGGAAAACCTATCTGGCTTGACAAGACGGTCCGAGAGTTTCAGCAGCACAACCGGGCGCGTTTTTATCAGGATAATTTTATAGAAGTCATTGAGTTTGATTATTTGGAAATCCAGGTGATAGAAGAGGATGATTTTTATTAAATTTTAGTGAAATTGTACAAAATATGTAAAAATGTGGTATAATCATTAGAAGAAATCACAGAAAGTTGGTGACCAGGTTATGGAATTTGTACCGGATACCCGAAATGACATAGATAGTTGGAAGGAAGTGCAGCTTGTATACAACTCCGCGCTTAAGGAAATCGGAACGAAACTTGAGATTTTGAACGATGAGTTTCATCATGTACACCAGTATAATCCGATTGAACATATTAAGGCTCGCCTGAAGTCGCCGGAGAGCATTGTTAAGAAGTTAAAGAAGCACGGCTATGAATCGACGATTCAGAATATGGTAAAATATGTGAATGATATTGCAGGCATTCGAGTAATTTGTTCGTTTACATCCGATATTTATCGGATTGCTGAGATGCTTATTAATCAGAGTGATATCAAAGTATGCTCCGTGAAAGACTACATATTAAATCCAAAACCAAGCGGATATAAGAGTTATCACTTGATTGTAACGGTTCCGATTTTCCTGTCGGACCGTATTGTGGATGCTAAGGTGGAGATTCAGATTCGTACGGTTGCAATGGATTTTTGGGCCAGTTTGGAGCATAAGATTTATTACAAATTTGAGGGAAATGCACCCGAACACATCAAAAAAGAACTCGTTGAGTGTGCAATGATGGTCTCTGACCTCGATGCGAGAATGCTTTCGCTTAATGACGAGGTACGTGATTTGATTGCGTGCAGGCAGGCAGAGGAAGCTAAGAAAAACGGAATGAAAAAACAGATTTCGGAATCTGACGTTGACGTGATGGAAGATCTATAACAAGTAAGTCCGTGCTTACTCGAGGATGAGTGGGCACGGAATTTTTATGCCCCAAAATGAGGAGTGCCGCGAAACCTTGCGGCTCCGCGGCTATTATGAAAAAATTTATCTATTGTGATAGTCGTCTGTAGTTGTTTGGAACTAATTAGAGTATAGCAAGTAAATATGAACAAATTATGAATAAGACATGAAATATAAGTGAATATGTATAAAGATAAAAGTAGAACAAACAAATATGTGTGCAAAATGCACAAAAAAGCGTGGTGTTGTAAATCAACCGAAATGATGATACAATAATTTATAATGCGATAAAATCATCTATGTATAGTATATAAGCGGAGGGATCTCATGGATAACTTTATGGACAAGCTTGCAAAGCGTTTTAATGCAGGAGAATTAATTCAGGCTAACGGGGAAGCGGAAGCCAGGGAAAATCAAAGATTAAGAGAAAAGATGGATGAATATGATAAAGTTATGCAGGAAGTCAGACGCCTGAATTTAAAAACCATCGAGGTGTCCGAACAGGTTTCCCAGATGGCTGCATGCAGTATTGAGCAGATTGAATCTTATCAGGCACCGATATCGGAGGATGATTTTGCGGAAGACTATACAGAAGATTTTGCGAATATCAGAGAGGAACTCGGTCATATCCGGGAGAATCTGCTCACGCTGGAGAAGAATTTTTCGGATATGGAACAGAGAATTGTGCAATCGGATGATGCCTCTTATCGTCTGGAAGCATCTATCCGTCATGCGGAGGATTCCATTGCCCGTATAGAGGAGACAATCAATCAGCTCGGCGCAACGGTTAGCCGTGTGGAACTTGGCAATGATACGAGCCAGAGATCCGTGGAGGCGGCCATCCGTAATTTGGAGTTGACCTTTGCAGAGAAAATGCAGGAGCCGCAGGAGGGCGAAGATGAAACTCTGGCAGCAATCAATGCGGCATTGGAAGCACAGAGTGGACTACAGCAGGAATCTGCAAAGCAAATTAAGGAAATGATAGTCAATGTCCGTTTGTATATGGATGAGGTGCAGAAGCATATTGAAGATTATGTGCACAAAGAAGATGTTAAGGTGTATCGTAACGTACAGGCGGTTGTCAATGAGCAACTCAGTCTCAAAACAAGAGATTTGAATGACCATATGGACCAGATACAAAAGGATGTGCAGAAGAACAAAGGAACCAAGAGTCTTGTACTGATTGCGGTTCTTTTGTCGGGAGCATCCGTGGTTCTTCAGGTGCTTCAGATGCTCGGTATTTTATAAGAATGTCAGTTAGCAGGAGCTGCGTAATATGTCAAAAATAGATTTTAAACCCGGAAATATGCTCTATCCGCTCCCGGCTGTGCTTGTCAGCGTGGCGGACGGCAAGGGAAATATCAATATGCTCACGGTTGCGTGGGCCGGAACGATATGTACGAATCCTCCGATGGTGTCTATTTCGGTGCGACCGGAGAGATATTCGCATGCAATGATTTGTGAGACGGGTGAGTTTGTCATCAACCTCACGACGGAAAATCTTGCGTATGCGACGGATTACTGCGGCGTAAAAAGCGGCAGAGATGTAGATAAATTTAAAGAAATGAATTTGACGCCGATTCCGGGCAAAGTGGTAAAGGCACCGAGAATTGCAGAAAGTCCGGTTGCGATTGAATGCGTTGTAAAAGAGCGAAAACAACTCGGTTCGCATGATATGTTTATCGCGGAAGTGGTAGCAGTCAGTGTGGATGATGCATACATGGATGAGAATCATTCGTTCCATTTGGAAAACGCAGACCCGATAGTGTACTCGCATGGCACTTATTTTAAAATGGGAGAACCGATTGGTAAATTCGGTTACAGTGTGCAAAAAAATAAAAGGAAATAGTTTACAATGAAAATCACCAAATACAGTGGTCATATGAAAATTACATATCTCAAGATGATAGCTTTGATTTTTGTTGTAAGCTTTTTTTTGTTGCCTTCTTATACAAGAGTTGAAAAAGGTGGCAACAATGTGTTTGAAATTTCTTTGAATGGTACATTCGTCGGTACTGTGTCGGATGAAACGGAGGCAGAGAAGCTGCTTTGGAAAGCCAGAAGAGCTGCGGCAAAAGAACAGGATGGTCTGTTTTTTACGAAAGCAGAGCTTTCTCTGTCCGGAAGAGAGGCGTATTTTGAACGTTTCACGGATGAGGAAGAGATTTTGTCTGCCATGCAGTCAGTTTTGATAAGCGGACATGTTATCACGAGACAACCGGCTTTTACGATTAAGGTAAATCAGCTCATGGTAAATGTGAGCAGTATTGATGAGGTTACCACGGTGCTTCAGGCGGCGCTTGATAAATACCAGGATATGCAGGAGTACGTTGTGGCACTCGGTCCGGATGATGAGCGTGAGATCAATGTGCTTACAGCTGTTGCAGAGAGCAAGGAAGAGAAAAAACAGGAAACGGAACTCGAGAAGGAAGCGGAACTTGAGGCCGGAGTGGCAGCGCAGCTGACCAAGATGGTGTCGGGGATTGAGGCTGCAAAGGAGCAGACGTTTGAAGACTTTGATTATGGGTTAACATCACTTGCATACGAAGACAAAATAGAGATTGTTGAGTCGTACCTGACAAAGGATGAGATTACACCTCTGGATCAGGCAATCAGTCTTGTGACGGAATTGCAGGACGTGCAAAAGATTTACGAGGTGCAGGCAGGGGACACTTTATCTGAAATTTCGTTAAACAACAATATTCCTCTGGAGACGATTATTGAGCTTAATGATTCTTTGGAGGATGAAAATTCGACCATTCAAATCGGAGAAGAGCTTATCATTACCTCCCCGGAACCGGAACTTTCTGTCACATGGCAGGAGGAGGTTTATGTGGAAGAGGACTATGAAGCAGAGATTCAGTATGTCGATAACGATGACTGGTATACGACGGATAAAGTTGTTTTGCAACAACCTTCTGCAGGACACCACAAAATTGCGGCGGTGAAAACGTACCACAACGAGGAAGAGTTAAGTACTGAGATTCTCAAGGAAGAAGTGACTATCGCAGCTGTTCCGAAAATCGTTGAGAGAGGAACGAAGATTCCTCCGACTTATATCAAGCCGATTTCCGGAGGGCGTCTTTCTTCACAGTTCGGACGCCGCAGTGCGCCTGTAAAGGGAGCGTCGACGTATCATAAGGGTGTCGATTGGGCAACTCCGATAGGAACAACGGTCGTTGCATCCAGTGCCGGTACAGTTATCAAGGCCGGTTGGGGTAGCGGCTACGGTTACGTGGTTTATCTCAAGCATGCTGACGGACGCCAGACGAGGTACGCGCATTTGTCTAAAGTATTAGTCAAAGTGGGTGAAACGGTGGCACAGGGAGAAAGGATTGCCCTGTCCGGAAACACGGGTCGGAGCAGCGGTCCGCATGTTCATTTTGAGATGTTGATTGGCGGTTCACAGGTAAATCCGCTTAAATATCTGAATTAACAGTAATTAACAGATTTACAAAAACCATAGATATGGTATATAATAATTAAGGTATACACAAATAACCCTATTTTGAGGTGTAAAATGGAACAGTATGTGATCAAGGGCGGTAGTTCGCTCGTTGGTGAAGTGGAGATTGGCGGCGCCAAAAATGCAGCGCTGGCGATACTTGCTGCGGCAGCAATGGCGGATGAGCCTGTTGTAATTGAAAATATGCCTGATGTGCGTGATACGAATGTTCTCCTCGATGCGATTAAAAGCATCGGTGCTTATGTAGAACGTATTGACCGCCACACAGTCAAGATTAACGGTTCTACGATTAATGATCTTATCGTAGAGAACGAATATATCAAAAAGATCAGAGCTTCCTATTATCTTGTGGGAGCTTTGCTCGGGAAATATAAGAATGTAGAGGTGGCTCTGCCGGGTGGATGTAACATCGGAAGCCGACCTGTAGATTTACATTTAAAAGGATTTAAAGCGCTCGGAGCGGATGCGGGTCTTTCTCATGGACGCATTTATGCAAGAGCGGATAAGCTGACAGGCGGACATATTTATATGGACGTTGTCTCTGTCGGTGCTACCATCAATGTTATGATGGCGGCGACACTTGCGGAAGGACAGACGATTATTGAGAATGCGGCGAAAGAGCCTCATGTAGTAGATGTCGCCAACTTCCTTAACAGTATGGGAGCCAATATCAAGGGCGCAGGTACGGATGTCATTCGTATCCGTGGTGTGGAGAAACTCCACAAGACAGAATATTCTGTCATTCCGGACCAGATTGAGGCGGGGACCTTTATGTTTGCGGCAGCTGCAACGAAGGGTGATGTAACGGTCAAGAACGTAATTCCGAAGCATTTGGATTCTATTTGTTCCAAACTTATGGAGATTGGTTGTGAGGTCATCGAGTCAGACGATGCAGTCAGGGTAGTAGCATCCAAGACGCTTACACATACACATGTAAAGACATTGGCGTATCCTGGATTCCCGACGGATATGCAGCCGCAGATTGCGGTGACGCTTGCTCTTTCTTCAGGAACGAGTATTGTGACGGAAAGTATTTTTGAGAATCGTTTCAAATATGTGGATGAGCTTGCCAAGATGGGAGCGGAGATTAAAGTAGAGGGAAACACAGCGATTATAGAGGGTGTTGAGAAATATACGGGAGCACACATCAATGCCCCTGACCTTCGTGCCGGTGCAGCACTTGTGATTGCAGGTTTGGCAGCAGAAGGAATTACTGTGGTAGACGATATCGTTTATATTCAGCGTGGATATGAAGATTTTGATGCGAAACTCAGAGGACTTGGCGCACAGATTGAAAAGGTGACGAGCGAGAGAGAGCTACAGAAATTTAAACTCAGAGTCGGATAAAAGAAAAGACCTGTTACGGATAAAACGTGACAGGTCTTATTTTTATATGATTTCAACAATCGACAAATCCTTCTCAACAGACAAATCAATGAACTGATCTCCGCATTTAACCATCGGTTTGGAAAGAACCTGGCGGTTAATGTAGACGATGTCGCCTTCCAGTCCGTTGCTCAAGCGCACACGGTTGTTCATATAAGTGAGGACGACGTTTTCAAGGAAGCAGAGAATATACTGCGTTTCGTATTTTTGCAGACCTTCTTTCTCAAAAATCTCAATCACTGAGAATGGGCAAAGCGGTCCGCGGTAAACGCGTGCTGCCGTCATTGCATCGTACACATCGGCAATGGAAACAATCTTGGCAAATTTATCAATGCGGTCTGCTCCGATTCCGAGAGGATATCCGGTGCCGTCACAGCGTTCGTGGTGCATGAGTGCTGTGTTTTTAATGTGGTCATGAATCTTTTGATTCTTCAGGATGTTATATCCTTCAATGGTGTGTTTCTTTACAATAGCATATTCCTGATCGGTCAGCTTATCCGGTTTCTTGATAATATTGTCCGGAATGGCGAGTTTTCCGATGTCGTGGAATAATCCGCAAAGAGTAGCCATCTCAATGTCTTCCTGCGGCAAATGAAGCCAGTTCGCAAGAACGTTGCTGATTAAGGAAACATTAATGCAATGCGCGTAGGTTAAATCGTCGTACTGACGCATGTTCTGCATCATATTAAAGAAACTGAATGTGTTACCGTCATTGTGGAAAAGGTCCATAGTGCTTTGGAGAACTTCATCAACATTGATTTCGCTTCCTTTTTCTACAATGTCATTAATGCAGTTTTTGAAATCACCAACCGATTCGTCGTAATCCTGTTTGAATTTCTTGAATTCAGGAGTGGACTGGACCCACTGCGAGTATGGAATATCCGAAGGAGCACTGCTTGCTGTCACTGCTGGAGTCGGCAAATCGGCAGGAGCATCCTCGACACGAATACTTACGATGGAATAGAACTCCAATCGAGTGATTGCCTTGTCGTTGAGGATGGTATGTTTCGGAATAATCAATTGATTCCCATATGTATATACATCTTCCGCGGTAATCATACCCGGAACAAGGTTGGAAATATTGACTCGTTTCATGCGTTACCCTCGTCTGATTTTGGAAGTAGTTATATAAAATTATAAATTTTTTCATGGGGGATGTCAATGAAATAGTGGCACATCTATTGACGCAGACAGCGAAAAGAGTTATATTGTTAGTCGTAAACAAAATATATCAGAAAGTCTCTTATTCAGAGTGGTGGAGGTACAGAGGACCTGTGAAGCCACGGCAACCCCCGTAAGGGAAGGTGCCAACCTGAGCGAATGATCGAACAATAAGAGGTTCTTCACTGTAAGACCGTCCGCTTGTTCGTATATACAAGTGGTTTTTTTATGCGCAGAGACAATCAAAGGAGGAACAATGGAAAAAAGATTATTTACTTCAGAATCCGTAACAGAAGGACATCCGGACAAAGTTTGCGATGCCATTTCAGATGCTATTCTTGATGCATGTATGGAACAGGACCCGATGAGCCGTGTTGCCTGTGAGACATGCTGTTGTACAGGTTTTGTGCTTGTTACAGGTGAGATTACAACACAGGCGCAGCTTGATATTCCGACGCTTGTAAGAGAAACGGTCAATGAAATCGGATACAACCGAGGAAAAATCGGTTTTGACGCTGATACATGTGCGGTTATGGTTGCTCTTGACAAACAGTCAGCCGACATTGCGATGGGAGTAGACAAGGCGCTTGAGGCGAAAGAAAACAGAATGTCCGAAGAAGAGATTGAAGCCATCGGAGCCGGCGATCAGGGTATGATGTTTGGATATGCAACAGATGAAACAGAAGAATATATGCCTTATCCAATCAGTCTTGCTCACAAGCTTGCACTTCAGCTTGCTAAGGTGCGTAAAGACGGTACACTTTCTTATCTTCGTCCGGACGGAAAGAGCCAGGTGTCCGTAGAATACGATGAAAACGGCAAACCATTGCGTCTTGAAGCTGTTGTTCTTTCAACGCAGCATGACCCGGATGTAACACAGGAACAGATTCATGCAGATGTAAAGAAATATGTATTTGATCCGGTTCTTCCGAAAGAACTTCTTGATGATGAGACGAAATATTTTATCAATCCGACCGGACGTTTTGTTATCGGTGGACCTCATGGAGATGCGGGCCTTACCGGACGTAAAATCATTGTTGATACGTATGGCGGATATGCACGTCACGGCGGCGGTGCCTTCTCAGGAAAGGATTGTACAAAGGTAGACAGAAGTGCAGCATATGCGGCTAGATATGCAGCTAAGAATATTGTGGCAGCAGGACTTGCAAAGAAATGTGAGATTCAGTTGTCCTATGCTATCGGTGTGGCGCAGCCGACGTCCATCATGGTGGATACCTTCGGAACGGGAACAGTTAGCGATGAGAAACTGGTTGAAATTGTGCGAAAGAACTTCGATTTCAGACCTGCAGGTATCATTAAGATGCTTGACCTTCGCAGACCGATTTACAAACAGACGGCTGCATACGGACATTTCGGACGTACCGACATCGACCTTCCTTGGGAAAAACTTGATAAGGTGGAAGATTTAAAGAAGAGTTTATAATTTATAAAGAGTGAATCAAAAGACCTCTGCTTCCGCAATGTGCGGAAGCGGAGGTTTTTTAATATAAAACAGGGAAAGGGTAGACAGGAAGAGTGATAAGGTGTTAATTTTAAAATAGTGAAAGAACTATAATAAAGGATGGAAGAAATATGAAAGTAAGAAAAGGACCGGGAAAATTTAAATGGTCGGTGTTAGCGTTATTTGTTACCGCAATGCTTTTGGCAATGGTGGAGAACGCAGATATTGCGTCGGCGGAAGAAACGTCCGATGTGGTGACTTTGGATGGAATCGAATATATGTTGGATGAAGAAACAAAGACTGCGACAGTAAGTGAGTATTCGAATAAAACAAGCACCGAGTGTAAAGAAATCGTGATACCGACGGTGATTTTGTACGGAGAGAATAAGTATACCGTCACGACAATTGGAAATGGTTCATTTTCGCAGGCTTCTTATTTAGAAAAAATCACCATTCCGTCGACAGTAAAAGTGATAGAAGCAGGTGCCTTTCTTCAGTGTAGTGCATTAAAGGAAGTTAATCTTCCGGTAGGGCTGGAAAAAATAAATGCAAGTACATTTCTGGAATGTTCATCGCTGGAGAGTATTGTCATACCGGATACGGTAACGTATATAGACGATGCGGCATTTCTTGGATGTTCCAAACTTAAGAAAATCGTAATACCCGACACAGTGACTTATATCGGGCACAGTAGTTTTCAGCTTTGTACATCTCTGGAAGAGATGGTTCTTCCGAAGAATCTGGAGGAAACAGGTACAGGTGTGTTTATACAGTGCAGTAGTTTGAAGAAAGTAGTGTTTCCTGACGGGCTCCAATCAGTGGAAAATTATTTCTTTGCTGAGTGTACAGCTCTTGAGCAGGTTGTCTTTCCGGAGTGTGTATCTGATGTCGCGTGGGACTGTATTGGCGATTGTACGAATTTAAAATCAATCTACTATCCGAGTGGTTTGAGTACACCGGAATTTACGGGAATTCTTGAAAATTTGATAAAGATCAGTTACGCTACAAATGACGACGGAACAGTATCACTCACCGTTGAAAAATTACCGGAAGGAGTGACAAATATTGAACTTCCCTCTGATATCGGCGGAAAAGTAATCTCTTCCATAACCGGATTGAGTGAGTCGGATATCCCGGTTTCCTGTATGAAACATTATCATACGTCATACGGCAAAGATACAAAAGAGCATTGGTATACATGCGAGGTGTGTAAAAAGGAAGTTCGGGCAGTGCATAGCTTCGGAACCGGCTTACAGACATGTGAATGCGGTTATGTTCCGTTTACAATTACCGTACAGCCTTCGGACTTGCGGTTATCCTATGGTTACAAAAACGGATCAATTTCGGTAACTGTAAAGAAAACATTGGGCAACGAATCGGTTTCTTATCAGTGGTATAAAGACGGCAAAGCCATCAGCGGCGCGACGTCCGGGACTTGTGCGATACCGACAGGAAGCTCGGTTGGAAAGTATGCTTATACATGTAAGATTTCAAGCGGGGGTTACTTGGCGATAACTGCTTCAGCGACCGTGACAGTAAATGCACCGGCGAAAGGGAGCAAGTATAAAGATGATAAGAAGATGGCAACCTACAAGATAACCAAAGCCGGCACCGGAGGCAGAGGTACGGTCGAGTATGTGAAGCCTGTCAATAAGAAAAAGAAATCGGTTACCATTCCGGCAACGGTCAAAATCGGAGGAGTTACCTATAAAGTAACAAGCATTGCAAAGAGTGCGTTTTACAAATGTACCAAGCTTAAGACCTTGAAGTTCGGAAGTAATATAACAACGATTGGTGACAAGGCTTTTTACAAATGTACTGCCCTTACGAAAGTTTCACTTCCGGCGAAAGTTAAGACCGTTGGTAAGCAGGCATTCTATGGTTGTAAGAAGATAACTTCCGTAACTCTCGGAAAGAGTGTAAGTAAGGTTGGTTCAAAAGCCTTCTACGGGTGCAATAAGTTAAAAACACTTACCATCAAATCAACCAAGCTGACAACGAAAAAAGTTGGAAGTAGTGCATTTGCCAAGACGCCAAAGAGCATGACAGTGAAAGTTCCAAAGAAAAAATTCAAAGCCTACAAAGCTATGCTTTTTAAAAAGGGTGTATACTCGGCGGTAAAATTTCGGAAGATATAATGTTTTTATGTGCCATTTACAAATTTGACTATCACCCCCCCGAAATACGGGGGTTGATTTTTTTCTTCCGTACTGACCCTTTTCCGTGGTATACTTATGTTCACGGGATTTTGACAAAATTGTAAAATACAAATACGAAAGGGAAAACAGCCATGGCATTTGCACATCTCCACGTCCATACAGAATACAGCCTGTTGGACGGTTCCAACAAAATTAAAGAATGTGTTAAGCGGGTGAAAGAACTCGGTATGGATTCGGTTGCGATTACGGACCACGGAGTAATGTACGGTGTCATTGATTTTTACCGCGCAGCGCGTGAGGTGGGTGTAAAACCGATTCTCGGATGCGAAGTGTATGTGGCGCCGAATTCCCGCTTTGATAAAGAGACGACCGGAGGGGAAGAACGCTATCATCATCTCGTTTTGTTAGCTGAGAACAACACAGGTTATGCGAACCTGATGAAGATTGTCAGCAAGGGATTTACCGAAGGATATTACTATCGTCCGCGTGTCGATATGGAAGTGCTTCGGGAATACCATGAAGGTATCATTGCGCTTTCTGCCTGTCTTGCGGGTGAAGTGCCTCGTTATATTGAAAAAGGGCTGATTGAAGAGGCGAAAAAAACAGCACTCAAATATGAGGAGTGTTTTGGAAAAGGTAATTATTTTCTCGAACTTCAGGATCACGGAATTCCGGAACAGCAGACGGTCAATCAGGCGCTCCTGCGCATAAGTAAGGAACTTCAGATTCCGCTCGTTGCTACAAATGACGTGCATTATACGAGGGAAGAAGATGCACAGGCGCATGATATTTTGCTTTGTATCCAGACAGGAAAAGTCGTGACGGATGAAAACCGTATGCGATACGACGGCGGGCAGTATTTCATCAAGAGTGAAGAGCAGATGAAAGAACTGTTTCCATATGCGTTGCAGGCTCTTGAAAACACACAGAGAATTGCCGACCGCTGTAATGTGGAAATTGAGTTTGGAGTGACCAAGCTCCCGCATTTTGATGTACCGGAAGGGTATGATTCGTGGTCGTATTTGAATAAATTATGTCTTGATGGTTTGAAGGAACGTTATCCGGATGATGACGGAACGCTCAAAGAGCGTCTGGACTATGAGTTAAATACCATCCGGGATATGGGATATGTTGACTATTTCTTGATTGTATGGGATTTTATTAACTATGCAAAAGAAAACGGTATTCCGGTCGGACCGGGACGTGGTTCGGCAGCGGGAGCGATTGTATCCTACTGTCTCAAAATCACGGACATCGATCCGATTAAATACAATCTCCTGTTTGAACGTTTCTTGAATCCGGAACGTGTATCCATGCCCGATATCGATATTGACTTCTGCTACGAACGCAGACAGGAAGTTATTGACTATGTGCGTGAAAAATACGGTGCAGACAAAGTGGTACAGATTGTTACGTTTGGTACGATGGCAGCTAAGGGGGTTATCCGTGATGTGGGAAGAGCGATGGATCTTCCGTATGCGTTTGCGGACCAGATTGCCAAAATGGTTCCGAACGAGCTCAACATTACGCTCGCCAGAGCATTGCAGATTAATCCGGAATTCAAGACATTATATGATACGAATGAGCAGGTGAAGGAACTGATAGATATGTGTCAGAAGCTGGAAGGTTTGCCGAGGCATACTTCCATGCACGCAGCCGGCGTCGTGATTTGTCAGAAACCGGCAGATGAATTCGTTCCGCTCTCCAGAGGTTCGGACGGTTCAATTACAACGCAGTTTACGATGACGACCATCGAAGAACTCGGACTCCTTAAGATGGACTTTTTAGGTCTCCGTACACTTACTGTGATTAAGGATGCGGTTGATCTTGTAAAAGAAAGTCAGAACATCGATTTAAATATGGATACCATTGACTATAACGACAAAAACGTGCTGGATTTCATAGGAACCGGAAAGACGGATGGTGTGTTCCAGCTGGAAAGTGCGGGGATGAAGAGCTTTATGAAGGAGCTTCGCCCGCAGAGTCTGGAGGATGTCATTGCCGGTATTTCTTTGTATCGTCCGGGACCGATGGATTTCATTCCGAAATATATCAAAGGTAAAAATAATGCGGACGAAGTTACATATTCGACGCCTCTTCTTGAGCCGATATTAGCGCCGACTTACGGCTGTATCGTATATCAGGAGCAGGTTATGCAGATTGTGCGTGAACTCGGTGGTTATACGCTTGGACGAAGCGATCTTGTTCGACGTGCGATGAGTAAGAAAAAGCAGTCTGTTATGGAAAAGGAAAAGGCGAATTTTGTCTACGGAAATACAGAGGAAGAGGTTCCGGGTTGTGTTAGCCGTGGTATACCGGAAGCAGTGGCAGACCAGATTTATGAAGATATGATGGACTTTGCAAAATATGCGTTCAACAAATCCCACGCTGCCTGCTATGCGGTTGTTTCTTACCAGACAGCATATTTGAAATATTATTATCCGGTCGAATTTATGGCGGCGCTAATGACTTCTGTCATCGATAATTCTACGAAGGTGACAGAGTATATCATGAGCTGTCGTTCCATGGGAATCGATATTCTTCCGCCGGATGTAAACAGCAGTCAGGCGAGATTTTCGGTACAGGACGGAGCCATCCGCTTTGCGCTGACAGCACTTAAGAGTGTCGGACGACCTGTGATTGCAGCGATTGTGCAAGAGAGAGAAAATAGAGGTTCTTACACGACGCTGGAAGATTTTATCACGCGTACCAGTGAGTATGATGTCAACAAGCGCGTTATTGAGAACCTGATTAAAGCAGGTGCGTTTGACTCGATTCCGGGTACACGCAAGCAACTCATGAGCGTTTACGTCAGCCTCGTCGAGCACCTTGTAAAAGACAAAAAGAATAACATGGCGGGACAGATGAGTCTGTTTGACCTGGCGCAGGACGATGATAAGGAGTCCTTTGAAATTCCGCTTCCGAATGTCGGTGAATATACGAAAGAGGTTCTTCTTGCGTTTGAAAAAGAGGTGGTCGGTGTCTACATCAGCGGCCATCCGCTTGAGGAGTACAAGGATTTCATCGAGTGCCGTATCAGTGCCAGAACGTCCGATTTTTATTTGGATGAAGAGACGAATTCCACCAAGGTAAGAGATGGCGATGAGGTTGTCATCGGCGGTATTTTGGCGGATAAAAAAGTTAAATATACAAAGAATGACAAGATGATGGCATTTCTTACCATAGAAGATTTGTACGGAAGTATGGAAGTCGTTGTCTTCCCGCGCGACTATGAGAAAAACAGCGATAAACTCATCGTTGACAGCAAGGTGTTTGTCAAAGGCCGCGTACAGGTGGAGGATGAGAAGGATGGTAAGCTGATTGGCTCGCAGATATATCCTTTTGATTCCGTCCCGAGAAGACTTTCGATTCGTTTTGCAGATAAAGATACTTATCTTGCGCAGGCGTCAAAGCTGGATGCAATTCTTGCGGATTCGGAAGGCAATGACAGTGTTGCAATTATTTGCACAAAAGAGCGTATACAAAAAGTACTTCCTGCCAATCGTAATATTCATATAGAAGAAACACTGCTCGAATTGCTTCGCAGGGAATTCGGACAGGATAGTGTTAGCGTGAAGTAACCCTAAGGGTGTAAAGGTTTTGATTGCAATATGAAGCAAAAAAAGCTACAATAGGGTTGCAGCAAAACAGGAGGAGAGACAAGTGGCGAAAGAGATTAAAACAATCGGAGTTTTGACAAGTGGCGGTGATGCGCCGGGAATGAACGCGGCGATTCGTGCGGTTGTCAGAAAAGCAATCTCCAACGGAGTGAAAGTAAAAGGTATCAAAAAAGGCTATCAGGGTCTTTTAAATGAAGAAATCATAGATATGCAGAAGAAGGATGTATCCGACACAATTCAGCGTGGAGGAACGATTCTCGGAACAGCCAGATGTATGGAGTTCGTGACGGAGGAAGGACAGCAGAAGGGTGCTGAAATCTGTCGGAAGCATGGCATTGACGGTATTGTTGTTATCGGCGGTGACGGTTCCTACCGTGGCGCACAGGCTCTTTCCAAACAGGGTATCAACACTATTGGTATTCCGGGAACGATTGACCTTGACATTGCATGTACCGACTATACGATTGGTTTTGATACAGCAATCAATACGGCGATGCAGGCGATTGATAAGGTGCGCGATACCTCATCTTCTCACGAAAGATGCAGTATTATTGAGGTAATGGGGCGTAATGCCGGTTATATTGCACTTTGGTGCGGCGTGGCGAACGGCGCGGAGGATATTCTTCTTCCGGAAAAGTACGATTATAACGAGCAGGAAATTATCAACAGTATCATCAACAATCGTAAGCACGGAAAAACGCATCACATTATTATCAATGCGGAAGGTATCGGACATTCGACTTCCATGGCAAGACGTATTGAGGCGGCCACGGGCGTCGAGACGAGAGCAACGATTCTCGGCTACATGCAGCGAGGCGGTAATCCGACATGTAAGGACCGTTTTTATGCGTCCATTATGGGTGCTTATGCGGCGGACATTCTATGCGAGGGCAAGACGAACCGTGTAGTTGCACATCAGGCAGGTGAGTTTGTCGATTTTGATATTGACGAAGCACTTGCTATGCAGAAAGATATTGATGAATATGAATACAGTGTCAGCCGGCTTCTTTCACGTTAATCCGGCGTTATAAAACAGCTTTCATAAGAAAATCGCACTGCCTGGTATTGAGGAATCAATAGCAGGCAGTTGCTTACATAGGCGGGGAATTATGATTACATCAGTTGCAAACAGCAGAGTGAAAAATATCATTTCGCTCATCAAAAAAACAAGATCAAGAAAAGAACAGGGTGTTTTTGTTGTGGAGGGAATCCGTATGGTGCGTGAGGCACCAAAGGACCGCATCAGGGAACTGTATGTGTCTGAAAACTTCCTGATGAAGGAAGAGAACCGTATCTTTTTGGAAAAAGAAGTCGGACTGCCCTTTGAGGCGGTAAAAGACGAAGTATTTGCAAAGATGAGTGATACGGTGACGCCGCAGGGTATTTTGTGTGTACTTGAGAAAATGGACCACAATCTGGAGTATATGCTACAACAAAAGGAAGGTACATTTCTTGTGCTGGAGGATATTCAGGATCCGGGGAATCTGGGGACAATGCTTCGTACAGGAGAGGGTGCGGGTATTGCCGGTATTATCATGAGCAGCGGAACCGTGGATATTTATAATCCGAAGGTAATACGTTCCACGATGGGTTCGATTTACCGCGTACCGTTCTGCTATGTGGATGACCTCCCGGCAGCACTCCGATTGTTGCGCAAAAGAGGGGTTCATACCTATGCAGCCCATCTTCAAGGCGACCGATATTACGACGAATGTTTTTTCAGCGGACAGACAGCTCTCTTGATAGGAAACGAAGGGAATGGGCTTTCCGATGAGGTTTCCGCACTTGCGGAACACAGACTTAAAATCCCGATGGAGGGACAGGTCGAGTCGCTTAACGCAGCGATTTCCGCTTCCATTCTTATGTATGAAGCATATCGGCAGAAACGAGGACGCCATGTGGGCGAAAAATAAAAAAGGAGATGTAATATGAAAATTGGATTTATCGGACTCGGAAATATGGGTTCTGCCATTCTCGGCGGAATTTTAAAACAGGGAAATGTCAAGCCGGATGATATTATTGTGACGGACAAAGCGCAGATGGCGGTACAGAAGGCTGTTGAGATGATGAAAGTCAAAGCAGCGCCGAACAATATGCTGGTGGCAGAGCAGGCAGACATTTTGTTTCTTGCAATCAAACCGCAGATTTATGAGCCGGTCATCAAAGAGATTGCATCTTGCGTAAAAAAAGACGCAGTCATTATCTCTATCGCTCCGGGTAAAACCATTGCATGGCTTGACGGGTTGTTTGGCGGCGGCAAAAAGGTTGTCAGATGTATGCCGAATACACCTGCACTGGTCGGTGCAGGTTGTACGGGTGTCTGTGCAAACAACCTTGTTTCAGAACAGGAAATGATGCAGGTTATGGCTCTTTTGAACAGCTTTGGTAAAGCACATATGGTACCGGAAAATTTGATGGATACCGTGGTTGGAGTTAGCGGAAGTTCACCGGCTTATGTGTTTATGATGATTGAGGCAATGGCGGATGCAGCGGTCGCAGACGGAATGCCGAGACCGCAGGCGTATGAGTTTGCGGCACAGGCTGTTTACGGAAGTGCGAAGATGGTTTTAGATTCCAAAATGCATCCGGGAGCACTGAAAGATATGGTATGTTCACCGGGCGGAACAACGATTGAAGCGGTCAGAGTTTTGGAAGAAAAAGGCTTCCGTTCTGCTGTGATTGAAGCACAGAAAGCCTGTGTCGAGAAGTCTAAAAATATGTAGAATTTGACATTTAGCTGACATTCTGATATGATATCCCGAGTAGCAGTTAACATTTTCGTAATAATTGCAATAAAAATGTAACCGATAATTATGAAAAACTTAAAAATTTCGGTTGCATGGGAGGAAGTATGAACCAGCTATTAAAGAATCTGAAAAGGGGAATGTCGGTTGTTCTTACAGTAGTTATGTGTATGGCGATCAGCATGACAGTCTTTGCAGACGATGGGCTTTCGGGTGTGAATTTGCACGCCGGCGCAGGGGAGATTATTCATGCGGATATTGAGCTTGAAGAGATTATGAAGCTTGTAGAAGCAAAAACAGCCGGAGAAGAGCCACAGGATACAGAGGAGGAAACTGTTCTTCAGGAAGCAGAACCGGAAATTGTAATGGCGAATGTCAAAGATTCCGTAAATGTCAGAGAAGAAGCAGATGAAGAGGCCGAGGCAGTCGGCAAAATGTACAAGAATTGCGGTGGTGTGATTTTAGACCGCAAGGACGGATGGACTTACTTGGAAAGCGGAGAGCTCAAAGGATGGGCCAAAGATGAATACCTGCTGTTTGGCGAGGAAGCCAAAGCGCTTTGGCAGGAAGTGGGAACGTTGAAGGCAACGGTAAAAACAGATGCGCTTCGTGTTCGTAAGGAAGCGAGTGAAGACGCAGGAGTTTATGGACTTTTAGAATTAAATAAGACCATTGTTGCAACGGAAGATTTGGGTGACTGGGTGGCTGTTCAATTTGACAAGGACACTGTCGGATATGTTTCTGCAGAATATGTAGAAGTTGAGTTCTGTGTCGATAAAGGCAAGACGAACGAGCAGATTAAGAAAGAAGAAGCTGAGAAGGCGAAAGCAAAACTTTCCGAAAACAGAGGTGCAGTTGCAGTCGGAGTCAATGATGTGACATTGCTTGCAGCGCTCATTCAGTGTGAGGCGGGAAGTGAGCCGTACGAAGGAAAACTCGCAGTCGGAGCGGTTGTTATGAACCGTGTCAGAAGCGGCGGTTATCCGAATACTGTCAGCGAAGTTATCTACGCAAGAGGACAGTTCCCTCCGGCGACAAACGGTAAGGTGGCAGCAGTTGCAGCGAGAGGACCGAGTGCATCATGTATGCAGGCGGCACAGCAGGCGATCAGCGGAGCGACCAATGTCGGAGGTGCAACACATTTCAGACGTGCAGGTTCCACACCGGGTATCGTAATCGGTAACCACGTATTCTGGTAAAAAGAAACATTTTGAATAAAGATGACAAGAAAGCTCTTTCAGATGTATAATCATTTGAGAGAGCTTTTTGAATTTGCTGCCGTAGCTTAACGGAGCAGAAGAGGTTACTATGTCACATAAGATGAATTTCAAAAAATACATACAGATATTTAGCTTGCTGGCAGTTTGTCTGCTCATTTTTCTGCACGCGCGCGATACGATGCAGATGCAGGTGCAGGTAAATTCTTTTGTGCAAAATTCGGACACGAGCGATAATGGGGTCGGAGCAGAGTATACTGTGCAAAATCTTCGGGTAGATTATGTGAAAAATCCGGTTGGTATTGACAATAGCGATATTTCTTTTTCGTGGGAACCGGGTGTGGTGCAGAAAGCATATTGTGTTGTTGTTACAAAAGAGGGAGAAGATATTTGGAACAGCGGAATTGTACGTTCTTCTGAGACCATTCGGATAGCTTACGACGGACCGGCGCTGGAAGATGGTCAAAGATATGAATACCACGTTTTTGTCTTTGACAAAAAAGGAGAAATACATTTGTCAGAGGAGGCTTATTTTGAGACTGCATTTGTTGGCGGTGAGGTATTTGCGGGGGCAGAGATGATTACTATGGCTCCGGAAGAAAATGTCTATGGAGACGGACAGGCAGTTTTTTATACATCATTTGACAAGCAGGGTAAAAGTTTGCGGAAGGCAACCTTTTACGGCAGCGCGCTCGGAATGTATGATGCATATTTGAATGGACAGCGCATCGGCGATGATGAACTCAAACCGGGTTGGTCGGATTACGATGACACGCTTTTGTACAATACGTATGATATTACATCGTATATCGGTGAGACGAACGTAGTTGCGTCCATGGTCGGTACCGGTTGGTGGTGTGGAAGAAACGGATTCGGGACATACAGTTATAACCGCCCGGCGTTTGTTTGTCAGATTGTTCTGGAATATGAGGATGGTTCCAGACAGATAATAAATTCGGATGAAAATTGGAATTATTGCAAAAATACTGCTGTGCGCTTTGCTGATTTCTTTAACGGAGAGACGTACGATTTCTCGGAACTGTCAACGGCGCAGATTTCGGATGGAGCGGAGATTCCGCTTTCTGACATAAAGCCGGTGCATATAAGTACCGATTTTTTCGGTAGATTTAAAAGCTATTATGGATACAATGTGAAGCATATTGCGGAGAGGGACGCTGTTCCTGTGGAAGCATATGTTTATGAAGGAGCAGCAGAAGACGGAAGTGACTTCGGAGCGGTTAAAGTCAGCCGCCGCTATGCATCGGAAGACATGTTTCCAATTACTCTTAAGAAAGGCGAAACGCTCATTATTGACCTTGGGCAGAATATGACCGGTGTTCCGCATATAGAATATCATGCGCCGAAGGGGGCGCAGCTTGACGTACAGTTTGCGGAAATGCTCAATGACAGCGGAGATGAGAAGCGCGGAAACGACGGACCGAAGGGAAGCTTGTACCGTGCCAATTATCGCTCGGCGATGACCGAGGTAAAGGTTATTTCCGGAGGCAGTGAAAAAGAGAACTATTCTCCGGTGTTTTTCTATACCGGTTTCCGATATCTTTCACTAAAAGCGGATCAGGATATTACACTCTATGATTTAAAGGGGGTGTTTATCGGTAACAGTGCTCCGGGAGCCGGGGAGGTAACGGTGGACCACGTGCAGGCGGATCGGCTTTGGAAAAATGCTTTGTGGAGTCAAAGGAACAATTTTACTCTTGTGGCGACGGATTGTCCGCAGAGAGATGAACGTATCGGATGGATGGGTGATTTATGCTCCTTCGCGGAAATACCGAAAATTGCATGACGATATCAATAACTATGTTATGGAGACGTATATCTACAAAATGCCGTGGAACAGGGATGGCTCTGAGAGAAAAACGGAGGAGATTGAGTATCCTCTTTCTCAGACGGAGATGCTTTTTATACTTCGTTATTCGAAGCTGACCAAAAAACAGGAGCAACTTATAGTTGCGCAGCTTAAGAAGAATGTGGAGGAGAATGATTATAAGGTGATGACCGGTTTTGCGGGGACACCGATTCTTCTGCCTGTGCTGACGGAACATGGTATGTCGGAGGAGGCATATAGGATTCTTCTTTGTAAGGAAAACCCGTCATGGCTTTACAGCGTGGTTCAGGGAGCGACAACGATTTGGGAACGTTATGATTCCTACACAATAGAAAAAGGATTTGCGGATGCGGCGATGAACTCGTTTAACCATTTTAACGAGGGAAGCGTGGCGCAGTGGATGCAGGAAAGTATGCTCGGAATTCGTTTCGATTTGACTAAAAATGAGCCGATTATCATATGCCCGGTAGTACCGGAGAGTGCAGAAATCACGAGTGTAAGAGGATGTTATGATTCCGTGTACGGAAGAATTACGCTCGGCTGGGAAAAACAGGACGACGGAACACTCAGCGTCAGCCTTGAAATACCGTTAAATGCAAAAGCAAGAGTTTTGTTGCCGATGGAAGGCATGGAAGAAATGACTGTTTCAGGTGGCAAATATGAGTGGAAAGGGAAATACAAGTTGCTTGAATAATCGACAAAATTATAGTATGATTAAAACGTAATGTGCATACATAAAATATGTGAAAGAAGATGTGCATAGGGGAAAGGAGCGATGATATGACAGTATCAGCAGGAACATTATCTTTAATCTGGCTCGCTGTTCTGTTTGTTTGTATCGTGATTGAGGTTGCAACCATGGGACTTACGACAATTTGGTTTGCAGGCGGAGCACTTGTATCCGCGATTCTCGCGATGCTGAAAGCGCCTCTGTGGGCACAGGTTACGGCATTTTTTGTCGTATCAATTGTTTTGTTGATTTTCACAAGACCTGTGGCAATGCGTTACTTTAACAAGAGCAGAGCGAAGACGAACATTGACAGTGTGATCGGGAAAGAAGCAATTGTTATCAGTGAGATTGACAATCTTCAGGGAATCGGTCGTGTCCAGGTTGACGGTAAGGAGTGGACCGCACGTACTCTTACAAACGGTGTGACCATTCCGGTAGGAGCAGTCGTTATCGTAAATAAGGTTGACGGCGTAAAATTAATAGTAGAAGAAAGAAAAGAGGAAGTGTAACATGGGTGGAGTAATTACAGCAATTATTTTATTGATTATTATTATCTGGGTATTTACAAGTTGTATTAAAATCGTACCGCAGGCGCAGGCATTCGTAGTGGAACGTCTCGGTGCTTATCAGGGAACATGGGGCGTTGGTCTCCACTTCAAAGTTCCGTTTATTGACAAGATTGCCAAGAGAGTTGTATTAAAAGAGCAGGTTGTTGACTTTGCTCCGCAGCCGGTTATCACTAAAGATAACGTTACAATGAGAATTGATACAGTTGTATTCTATCAGATTACGGACCCGAAGCTTTACGCTTACGGTGTGGAAAATCCAATTATGGCGATTGAGAACCTGACAGCTACAACACTTCGTAATATCATCGGTGATATGGAACTTGACCAGACTCTGACATCCAGAGAAGTAATTAACACAAAGATGAGCACAACACTTGATATCGCAACAGACCCATGGGGTATTAAAGTAAACCGCGTCGAGCTTAAAAATATCATTCCGCCTGCAGCAATCCAGGATGCGATGGAAAAACAGATGAAAGCTGAACGTGAACGTCGTGAATCTATTCTTCGTGCAGAAGGTGAAAAGAAATCTACTATCCTTGTTGCAGAAGGTCAGAAAGAATCAGCAATTCTTGAAGCGGAAGCTGAGAAACAGTCTGCAATCCTTCGTGCAGAGGCCCAGAAGGAAAAGATGATTCGTGAGGCAGAAGGTGAGGCTGAAGCGATTCTTAAAGTACAGCAGGCTAATGCTGACGGTATCCGCATGCTCCGCGAAGCAGGTGCAGATGAAGCAGTTCTTCAGATGAAGAGTTTAGAAGCACTTGAAAAAGTGGCAGCAGGACAGTCTACCAAGATTATTATCCCTTCCGATCTTCAGGGAATTGCAGGACTTGCTACAACATTTAAAGAAGTGGCAACGGGCAAATAGAATAAAGACCTGAAAACATAGGATTATACGGGGCAATTTCAATGAAAATCGTTGAAATTGCCCCTTTTTTCTTGCGATGAAAGAGGCTCTGTATTATAATGCTAAATATCTGATACGAGATTATTTGCAAAAGAACGGAGGCAATTTATGAATAAAGTTGATTTAAAGGGAAGAGATTTTTTAAAACTGCTTGATTATACGGCGGAGGAAATTACATATCTGGTAGATCTTGCGGCAGATTATAAAAAGAAAAAGAAAGAGGGTATTCTCCACGACACGCTTCGCGGAAAAAATGTAGCTCTCATTTTTGAAAAGACATCGACACGTACACGTTGTTCGTTTGAAGTGGCAGCACATGACCTTGGAATGGGAACCACTTACCTTGAGCCTGCAAGCTCACAGATTGGAAAGAAAGAAAGCATTGCAGACACGGCGAGAGTTCTCGCGGGAATGTATGACGGAATTGAGTACCGTGGCTATGGTCAGGAAATTGTGGAAGAACTTGCCAAATACGCCAAAGTTCCGGTTTGGAACGGTCTGACGAATGAATTCCATCCGACACAGATGCTTGCGGATCTTCTGACGATTCGCGAACATTTCGGAACACTTGAGGGTATTAAGATAGCTTACATGGGAGATGCTCGTTACAATATGGCAAACTCATGGATGGTAACCTGCGCAAAGATGGGTATGGATTTCGTTGCATGTGCTCCGAAGGCATATTTTCCGGATGAAGAGCTCATTGCTACCTGTGAAGAAATTGCAAAAGAATCCGGAGCAACACTCTCCTTCTCTGAGGATGCACTTGAGGGAGTGAAGGGAGCGAATGTTATTTATACGGATGTTTGGGTATCCATGGGTGAGCCGGATGAAATCTGGGAAGAGAGAATTCGTGATCTTTCCCCATACAAGGTTGATAAGAATCTGATGGCCCATGCGGCTGACAATGCGATTTTCATGCACTGTCTCCCGGCGTTCCATGATTTGAAAACACAGATAGGAAAAGAAAAGGGCGAGCAGTATAACGTGACAGAGCTCGAAGTTACAGATGAGGTATTTGAGTCAGAACAGTCGGTTGTATTTGAAGAAGCAGAAAATCGTATGCATACAATCAAAGCAGTGATGGCAGCAACACTCGGTGCCTAAGATGCAGAAAGACAGTTTGCATGTAAGAATTTTACAGGGGTTACGCACGGAATGGGCAGGACGGGATTTTCGTTATCTGGAGGTAACCGGTTCAACGAATGATGACTGTTTTCGATTTCTTGAGGAAGGTGCGCCGCATGGAATTGCGGTAGTTGCAGGAAAGCAGCTTTCCGGGAAAGGACGTCGCGGAAGAAGCTGGAGTTCACCGGCAGGAGAGTCGATTTACATGTCCATCGGGATGAAACCGGATTTTGCACCTGAGAGAGCGTCCATGCTGACACTCGTGATGGCACTTGCTGTTTGTCGTGCAATCGAGGATGTGGCGGCCGAAATAGGTGATAGTGTAGATATCGGGATTAAGTGGCCGAATGATATTGTTGTGCAAGGGAGCAAGGTGTGCGGTATTTTAACAGAGATGCATCTTACGGGAAATAAAATACAGCACGTCGTTATAGGAGTCGGTATGAATGTCGGACGCAATGATTTTGAGGAAGACATTCGGGATGTGGCATCATCGCTCTTCGGGGATTGCGCCGGAGAAGAGTGCAAAGAGGCTCTGATTGTCGGAGTCCTGAAATACTTTGAGAGCTATTATCAGAAATTTGCAGAAAAATGCGATATGTCTGCCATGATGGTAGAGTATATTGATAAATTGGTAAATAAGGACCGGGAAGTGACGGTGCTTGATCCGCAGGGTGAATACCGTGGGACGGCGCTGGGCATCGATGAGATGGGGCAGCTTCTTGTCCGGAAAGAAGATGGCACAATAGAGGCTGTTTATGCCGGAGAGGTGTCAGTGAGAGGAATATACGGATATGTCTGAGGAAATGATAAAAGATACGATGGCGGATGGGCGCATCGTGCTCTGCGGTTCCAATGCCTATGAAAAGAAATACTATTTAAATCCTGCATTTTCGGCACTTCCGGATGCTGTAAAAGAAGAACTCAGAATACTCTGTGTGCTTTTTACGGAGGAAGCAGGCGGAGTGTTTATGATTGTGTTTGAGGAAGACGGCAGTGTTTCGATGGAGACGGAAGCGGCAGAAGAAGACATTCTTTATGATGATATCACGGCAGGACTTTTGGTGGGAGAAGTGCGAAGACACAGACAGGATTTGTTTGAACAGCTTCAGATGTTTTATCGCATATTTGTCCTGAAGGAGGAACTATGATTTTAACATTAGACGTTGGAAATACCAATATAACATTCGGAGTATATGACGGAAAGGAACTTGTGACGACGTTCCGTATTACGACGAAGATAGCAAGAACATCTGATGAATACGGAATTTTGATTCGCGACCTTTTGCACATGAATGATGTAAATCGCGCGGATATTGAGGGAAGTATCGTGGCAAGCGTTGTGCCGAATATCATGCATTCCCTGACTGGAGCGATGGTGCGTTATATCGGTTCCAACCCGATTGTGGTCGGACCGGGAACGAAGACGGGCATTCAGGTCAAGACGAAGAATCCGCGTGAAATCGGTGCGGACCGCGTGGTAGATGCGGTGGCTGCATACGAGAAGTATGGCGGACCGGTACTTGTGCTTGATTTCGGAACAGCGACAACGTACGATTATGTTTCTGCAGACGGAGCTCTCATGGCGGGAGTGACGGCACCGGGTATCCGTATTTCGGCGGCTGCACTTTCTGAGAATGCGGCGAAACTTCCGAAAATTGAGATTAAAAAACCGGATTCTATCTTGGCGGGCGATACTGTCACAAGTATGCAAGCAGGTATTATGTACGGGCAGATCGGCCAGACGGAATATATTATAAAGCAGATTAAAAAGGAAACAGGGTGTCATGACATGAAAGTTGTTGCGACCGGCGGACTCGGAAGAACCATCGCGCAGGAGACGGACATGATTGATTTGTATGATAAGACACTCACACTTGACGGACTTCGCATTATTTTTGAAAAAAATCGTCCGCAGGAATAAAGGGAAACAGAATGAAACGATTGCAGATTGGAAATGTAGAGCTGAGCAATCCGGTCATACTGGCTCCGATGGCAGGTGTTACGGACCTGCCATTTCGTTTGCTTTGCAAAGAGCACGGCGCAGGGCTGTTATGTATGGAGATGGTCTCGGCGAAGGCGATTTATTACAATAACAAAAATACGCAGCAGCTCATGGAAATTCACCCGGAGGAGACACCGGTGTCGCTCCAGTTGTTTGGCTCTGACCCGGATATTATAAGTGAAATGGCGGCGAGGATAGAGGAGAAGCCCTTTTCGGTGCTCGATATCAACATGGGATGTCCGGTACCGAAGGTGGTAAACAACGGCGAAGGCTCTGCGCTCATGAAAAATCCTGCGCTGGTGCGTGAGATTTTGACCAAAACAGTGAAAGCAATAAAGAAGCCGGTCACGGTAAAAATCCGAAAAGGCTTTGATGATAACCACGTCAATGCGGTGGAGATTGCCAAAATCGCAGAAGACTGCGGTGTGGCGGCGGTCGCTGTGCACGGCAGAACAAGAGAACAGTATTATTCCGGTCAGGCGGATTGGGACATTATTGCACAAGTAAAAAATGCGGTCAGCATTCCGGTCATCGGAAACGGGGATGTAACAGATTGCGCATCGGCGGCACGGATGTTTGTGGAGACGGGGTGCGACGGAATTATGATTGGTCGCGCGGCGCAGGGAAATCCGTTTTTGTTTGAGCAGATAGTATCTTATTTGGAGACGGGAGAAATGGCACCGCCTCCGACGAAAGAGCATATGCGTGACACGATACTTCGTCATATGGAACTGCAGATGAAGTATAAGGGCGAGTATACGGCGGTTCGTGAAATGCGAAAGCATATTGCGTGGTATTCTTCCGGGCTTCCGCATTCTGCAAGGCTCAGGCAGAAGGTTAATGAGATTGAGAGTATGGATGAGCTCAAAGATTATGTCATATCTGTCCTTTTTTCTCATACAATGTAGCATGGGATATGATGAGACAGAAATAATAAAATATGTGATGTTTGGTAAGAAAGAAGAACTTTCGCAGATTCCCGTCGGTCAGCCGAATGTGGTAATCGAAGATGAAACGGGTAAGGCGGAATTGCGACCGGTCTATCTTTTTTGGGACAAAACAGATGAAAAAATGGTGCAACTGTATGGCTGTTGCGCACGACAGGGGAGAAAGGGTATCGGTTCCCTGGCGCGCAGCGCATTATCAGCGGTTGCTGTCAGACATATACAAAACAAATATAAAGAAGTGTTTCTGAGCAATCCGGAAACACTTTTTCTTTCGGAAAAGGCAGAGAGAGAAATCCCTTGGGGCTTTTGGCAGCTGACACCGGGGCAGCAGGAGAGGCTGCACTTAAAATACGCCCGGGCACAAGCAAGGGAGATACTCCGAAATTGCAGAGAGCAGATAACACTTTTTCTCATACTGTCACCGGAGTGCAGTTACGCGGAAGTCTATGATATGCTTCTGATGGCAGAGAAGGAAGCAGGCGTGCATCTTTCGGACCTTTTTCTTTTGGGTGAAATGAGTCAGAAGGAGAATGCAGAAGAGATTCTTGAGGATTTCTATGAGGAATCGGGGATTGCAGGCAGTTTTTATGAGGCTTGTGAATATAAGAAGATTGTAGCGACGGTTAGCGGATGCTCATTTCTTTTGGATTACCGTGGACTGACAGTAAAAGAGCTTGGACGTCCGACCTTTTATATTGACGGCGCAGGCGTGCGTACAGGAAAAGAAATTCATAGGTTGGAGGGGGTCTGCGGTACATGCAGAAGCTTGCGAAAGCACCTTGACAGAGCCTTTTTGAGTGCGTTATAATGTCATAGTTAATTAGGCGGAATGCGCCGTGTTGCATCAAAAGCAAAGAAAGGATGACAATCGTGGAAATTAAAAAGAACATTTTAACCTATGAAGGTCTCAAAAAATATGAGGACGAGTTAGAACATTTAAAAGTCGTAAGACGTAAAGAAGTTGCTGATAAGATTAAAGAAGCAAGAGCACAGGGTGACTTATCCGAAAATGCAGAATATGATGCAGCCAAAGATGAGCAGCGTGACATCGAAGCCAGAATTGAAGAACTGGAGAAGATTTTAAAGAATGCCGAAGTTATCGTGGAGGATGAAGTTGATCTCGACAAGATTAACATCGGATGTCGCGTTAAGATTCGTGATATGACAGAAAAAGAAGATTTGGAATATAAGATCGTTGGTTCTACAGAGGCAAACAGCTTAAAAGGAAAGATTTCCAACGAGTCACCGGTAGGTAAGGCGCTGATCGGTTTAAAAGTCGGACAGACAGCAACAGTAGAAACACCGGGCGGAGTGTTCAAATACAAAGTACTTGAGATTCAGAGAGCAGGAGCATAAACATGGCAGAGAACAATCAGAATACACAGCAGCAGGATATTAACCAGCTGTTAAAGGTCCGCCGCGAAAAGCTTGCAAATCTTCAGCAGGCAGGCAAGGACCCGTTTGAAATAACGAAATTTGATCAGACACATCATTCTCTTGAGGTGAAATCACTTTACGAGGCACATGAGGCGAAGTTGTTAGACGGCCGTCAGACACCGGATGTGGAAGGAATGGACGAGCAGCAGGCAAGAGAGACATTGCGTGCTGATTATAATGAAAGAAGAGCTATCATGGATGCGCAGCCGATTCAGGTAACGATTGCGGGTCGTATGATGTTTAAACGCGTCATGGGTAAGGCTTCTTTCTGTAACATTCAGGACTTAAAAGGAAATATCCAGATTTATGTGGCAAGAGATGCAGTCGGAGAGGAAGATTATGCAGATTTCAAGAAATCTGATATCGGTGATATCTACGGTATTTCGGGATTTGCTTTCCGTACGCAGACAGGTGAGATTTCTATCCATGCGGAGAAACTGACACTCCTTTCCAAGAGTTTACAGATTCTTCCGGAGAAATTCCACGGATTGACAGATACAGACACACGTTATCGTCAGAGATATACAGACCTTATCATGAACGCGGAAGTGAAAGATACATTCATCAAACGTTCCAAAATCATCAGCACAATCCGTAAATATCTTGACGGAGAAGGATTTATGGAAGTGGAAACTCCGATGCTTGTAGCGAACGCAGGCGGTGCTGCGGCAAGACCGTTTGAGACGCATTTCAATGCACTCGACGAGGATTTCAAGCTTCGTATTTCTCTTGAGCTTTACTTAAAGAGACTGATTGTCGGCGGACTTGAGAGAGTATACGAGATCGGCCGCGTTTTCCGTAACGAAGGTCTTGATACAAGACATAATCCGGAATTTACGTTGATGGAGTTATACCAGGCTTACACAGACTACAACGGAATGATGGATTTGACAGAAAATATGTTCCGCTATGTAGCACAGGAAGTTCTCGGTACAACGAAGATTGTTTACAACGGCATCGAGATGGATTGGGGTAAACCTTTCGAGAGAATTACCATGATTGATGCAGTGAAAAAATATGCAGGCGTTGATTTTAATGAAATTGCTGACGCAGATGCTGCGAAAGCGATTGCGAAAGAGAAACATGTAGAATTTGAAGAACATCATACAAAAGGCGACATCTTAAACCTCTTCTTCGAAGAATATGTTGAAGAGCATCTGATTCAGCCGACATTCGTTATGGATCATCCGATTGAGATTTCTCCGCTTACGAAGAAGAAACCGGAAGACCCGAACTACGTAGAGCGTTTCGAGCTGTTTATGAATGGTTGGGAAATGTGTAACGCTTACTCAGAGCTTAACGACCCAATCGACCAGAGGGAGCGTTTTAAAGCACAGGAAGCACTTCTTGCCCTCGGTGACGAGGAAGCAAACACAACAGACGAAGACTTCATGTATGCACTTGAACTCGGTATGCCACCGACCGGCGGTATCGGTTACGGTATTGACAGACTTTGTATGTTGCTTACCGATTCACAGGCGATCAGGGATGTGCTGTTGTTCCCTACAATGAAGTCATTAGACAAATA